>JAAUSZ010000322.1 GCA_012031875.1 Desulfobacula sp. | reverse complement strand
GACAGATCAGTTTGTTTTTCAGACCTACCAACGTCAGGGAAAGCCCTGGTGAAGGGCGAGGGTGTCTTTCTCTGGGATGAGGACGGAAAAAATACACGGACTTTTTAGCCGGAATTGCGGTTTGCGGTCTTGGCCATTGCCATCCGAAAATTACCGAGGCCATCTGCAGACAGGCGTCAACTCTGGTCCATGTGTCGAATTTGTTTTATACCCTGCCCCAGGCAGAGCTTGCTTCCCGCTTGTGTGAAAAGAGTTTTGCCGACCGGGTGTTTTTTGCCAATTCAGGGGCTGAAGCCAATGAAGCAGCCATAAAACTGGCCAGGAGATATTTCCAGAAAAAGGGAGAGAAAAACCGGTTCCGGATCATCACCATGCTCCAGTCCTTTCACGGACGGACCATGGCCACCTTGACCGCCACAGGTCAGGACAAGGTCAAGGAAGGATTCTATCCCCTTCTGGAAGGGTTTTCCTATGTGCCCTTTAATGATTTGAAAGCCTTGGAAGACCAATTGGACGACACCGTCTGCGCCGTCATGCTGGAGCCTGTCCAGGGAGAAGGCGGGATTGTTCCGGCCGATGCGGGGTATCTGAAGGCCGTCCGGGAACTCTGCACCAAAAAGGGAATCCTGCTGATTTTTGATGAAATCCAGTGCGGAATGGGGCGGTGCGGTAAACTCTTTGCCCACCAGTTATACGATATTTTTCCGGATATCATGACCCTGGCCAAGGCCCTCGGTAACGGACTGCCCATCGGAGCCATGCTGGCCACCCGGGAAGCCGCGTCCGGCTTTGATGTCGGCAGCCATGCCACCACCTTTGGCGGCACCCCGCTTGCAACGGCCGCGGCCCTGGAGGTGCTCCATATCATGGCGCCGAGGCTTTCCTGGATGAGGTCCGCCAAAAGGGCCGATACTTCAAAGAAAAACTGGCGGAATTGAAGGAAAAAAATTCAAGAATTGTGGCGGTCCGGGGCGAAGGCCTTTTGATCGGTTTGGAAATTGACCGGGATGCTGCTTTTTTTGTGGGGAAACTCATGGAAAAAGGCTTTATCATTAATGGAATCCAGGACAAGGTTCTGCGGTTTGCACCCCCGCTCATCATTGAAAAAACAGATATTGACAGGCTTGTCACCGCTCTGGACAGCCTTTTTTAATTTGGGAGAGTATTTTGAAGAAAGATTTATTATCGCTGCTGGATCTGGAAAAAGAAGATTTTGACATCCTGTTCAAACGAGCCGGTCAATTAAAGGAAAGATATGCCAAGGGCATTTTGGATAAATTATTAACCGGTAAAACCCTGGGCCTGATTTTCGACAAGAAATCCACCCGGACCCGGGTGGCCTTTGAAACCGCCATGATCCAACTGGGCGGCCATCCCATTTATATGAGCACCCAGGACACCCAGATCTCCAGAAATGAGCCGGCCAAGGATACGGCCCGGGTCCTGTCCCGCTACATGGATTGCCTGGCCATGCGCACCTTTGACCATTCCCTTGTGGAGGAATTTGCAAAGGCTTCCACCATCCCGGTCATCAATGCCCTGACCGATTCTTTTCATCCCTGCCAGATTTTAAGTGATCTCATGACCATCATCGAACATAAAGGCGGATACGAGGGAGTTAAGATCGCTTGGGTGGGGGACGGCAATAATGTGGCCAATTCATGGGTAAACGCCGCCGCCGTGCTGGACCTTGACCTGACCCTGGCCTGTCCGGACGGGTACGGCATTGATCCGGACATCATTCAAGCCGCGTCGGCCGATAAAAAGCCCCGTATCCGGTTTACCCATGATCCCAAAGCAGCAGTGGAAAACGCCGATGTGGTGTATACCGATGTCTGGGCCAGCATGGGCAATGAAGCAGAATTGTCCGGCCGCATCCAAGCCTTTCAGGATTTTCAGGTGAATAAGACCCTTTTATCCCTTGCCAAAAAAGATGTCATGGTCATGCATTGCCTGCCGGCCCACCGGGGGGAAGAAATTTCCGAAGAGGTGCTGGAAGATACGAACTCCGTGTTCTGGGATCAGGCGGAAAATAAGCGGCATATGCATAAGGCCGTATTGGAGAGATTGATCCTGAAAATTAGCAGCATCTTTTATGAACCATAGATGACACAAAGGAAGATCCGTCAACGATGAATGAAAAATTATGGGGGGGCCGGTTTACCCAGGACACGGACGAACTGGTGGATAAATTCAATGCTTCCATAGATGTGGACAAGCGCCTCTATGAAAGCGATATTGAAGGAAGTATTGCCCATTTAAAAATGATGGCCAGGGAATCCATCATTACCCAAAATGAAGCAGACATCCTGATTGAAGGCCTTGGGAAGGTGAAAGAGAAAATCGAAAACAATGAAATGCAGTTTTCGGCAAGCCTTGAAGACATCCACATGCATGTTGAAGATGAACTGGGAAAGGTGGCCGGCGATGTTGCAAGAAAGCTTCATACCGGGCGGTCCAGGAATGACCAGATCGCCCTGGACATCAGAATATATTTGAAAAAAGAAACCAGGATCATCATTGACCTGCTCATTGAATTTCAAAAGGCCCTTGTCCGGTTGGCTCAGAAATATCCGGATGTGATCATGCCGGGCTATACCCATCTTCAACGGGCCCAGCCCGTATTGTTTTCCCATCATATGCTGGCCTATTATGAAATGTTTAAACGGGATATCCAGCGGTTTGAAGATTGTTTCAGGAGAATGGATGTCATGCCCCTGGGTGCGGCGGCCCTGGCCGGAACCACCTTCCCGCTGAACAGGGAATACACAAGGGAGATTCTGACCTTTGCAAAGGTGTCGGACAACAGCATTGATTCGGTATCGGACAGGGATTTTATCATGGAATTCATCTCCCATGCCTCCATCTGCATGATCCATTTTTCAAGGTTTTCAGAAGAACTGGTCCTCTGGTCCTCTTCTGAATTTTCCTTTATCACCATTTCCGATTCCTTTACCACGGGGTCCAGTATCATGCCCCAGAAGAAGAATCCGGATGTGGCCGAGCTTGTCCGGGGAAAGACCGGCAGGGTGGTGGGAAATCTTGTGGCCATTCTCATGGTCATGAAATCCTTGCCCCTGGCTTATAATAAAGACATGCAGGAAGACAAGGAGCCCTTGTTCGACACGGTGGACACCCTTAAAATCTGCACCGATGTATACACCCGGATGATGGGACATATTGAAGTCCATTCGAAAAGGATGTATGAGGCCTGCACGCAGGGATTCTTAAATGCCACCGATCTAGCCGACTATCTGGTTTCCAAGGGAATGCCCTTCCGCCACGCCCATGCCGTGGCCGGAAGATCAGTGGCGTATGCCCTGAATCAGGGGAAAGAATTGAACGATCTCAGCCTGGATGAATTTAAGGAATTGAGCGAGTTGATCGGTTCCGATGTTTATGATTTCATTGCCATTGATAAAACGGTTTCCAGACGGGTTTCCTATGGCGGAACCGGTTTTGAAAACGTCAAAAAGGCGGTTGCAAAAGCTGCAGGGGAACTTGGCCTATGATGTATAAAATGATGCACAAAAAAAAACTGTTTATCCTGTTTCTGATCCTTATCGGTGGAATGAGCCTTTTGGGTTTGGCCGGGTGCGGAAAAAAAGGGCCTCCTGTATTGCCGGTGGTCAAAGGGGAGAAAATTTCCCCTCCCTTTGACCTGAAATATGAGACAGCCGGAGAAAGGATCGAACTGACCTGGGACCATAAGGTGGATGAAGCGGAAGCCTTTGTAAAGCCCCTGGGGTTTGATGTTTTTTTGGAGAAGCGGACCTTTGATTCCTGCCAGGGCTGTCCCTTTAAGTTTGAAAAGATCGGATCTGTGTCCCTGCCTGCCATGAAATTTGCCATGGGTATTGAAAAAGGATATAAATATTATTTCAGGATCCAGGCAAAAGGAAAAAATACTATGGTCAGCGAATTTTCCGAATCGGTGCTGTTTGAATATAAATAAGGAGGGACACCAGGCCTATTTGAGCATTGGCTCCAACAGGGGAGAGAAACGAAAAAACCTGGATAACGCCATCACCCGATTGGCCGGCCATGAAAAAATCACGGTCATGTCCATTTCTTCCTTCTATATGACGGAACCCCAGAATTTTAAAGACCAGGACTGGTTTTTAAATGCAGTTCTTAAAATAAAAACGGAATTGGCTCCTGAAGATCTGCTCTTGGTTTTAAAGCAATTGGAAAAATCCCTGGACAAGGACGGCAAGGCCTTCAGGTTCGGGCCAAGAACCATTGATCTGGATATCATTTATTACGACGGCCTTG
>JAAUSZ010000321.1 GCA_012031875.1 Desulfobacula sp. | reverse complement strand
AGCCAGGGTGAGTATTACCTGACGGATGTGGTGGAAATCGCCCGGAAAAAGGTCAGGTCATCATGGTCGTGACCACTCAGGATTCAAACCAGGTGATGGGCGTGAATACGCCTGAAGAGCTTGACAGGGCGGAATCCCTGATGCAGAGCCTTGGCGGATAATTGCCTTGACTTTGTTAAATATTTTGAATTATAGTGAATGCTGATCAGCATTATGAGATGATGACGGTGGGGAGTGATCAAATCAAAAAAAAAGTTTGATGATATCGAAGGTAAGATCAATTTGATGATGGAATATTGCCGGTCGCTTCAATTTGAAAATGAAGCGTTTTTCTGAAAATCAAGAATCTTGAAGCAGATCTTGACAGAAAAAAAACCACTGAAACGGTGAGTTCGGAACAAGAAGCAGTGATTCAATCAAAAATTGAAGGGCTGTTAACAAAACTGGACGCTTTTTCGAACAGCCTGAATAGAAGCGAATCATCAAGCCTGTGAACCTACAGAATGTCGGGAAAAAGGGAATTCATTGGATGAACTTGTTGTAATTGAACTTTTCGGAGAGGAGTACAGATTCAGGCCGGATAGCCAGGTTGAAGATCCGGAGCGGGTTGCCCAGCATTTAAAGAAATATATAAAAGAGTCTGAAGCACTATTTCAGAACAACCCTTCAGACAAAAATAAGATCGTTGCTCTATTGCTGGCAGCTATGAACTTGTCCAGGGATTTTCATGACCTCAATGAAAGATATTCCGGGCTTGAAAGGGAAACTGAAAAAAGAGTTTCATCCATGTTGGAAAAAATAAACAAAGGACTTGAAAAGAATAAAAATTTCAAATTGTTATAACTATTTACCCCTGCAATGTGCGTGATTGTATGACAGTCTTTGTCCTAACGCATAAGCAAAAGGGAGTCCACACTTGTACTGGTGTGCTAGGTTCCTCTTGTAAGGAAAAGCCTGAAGGTATAACTGGACGACCACCTTCTGAACCCATGGTTCAAAGCCTTTAATAGCAACACGGCAGTTTGTGGGGGTAATTATAACAAAATCTAGTCTGTTTTCAATTTTTCCCTTCTCAAAGGCCTTTCCCGTGATACATCATTGTATAATGCCTGAAATGAAATAAGATTACACCATGGGTGTTGATATCAATATAATTTAGGAGATTTTTCCAATGGAATATTTGGTTGCGCTCTCATTAATTGTGGTTCTGACAGCAATGGGGGCTTTCGCCTTTTTCAAATTCAAGAAAAGGGTGGTTCAGGAAAATCTGAATATTGAAGAAGAGCAAAAACGCTTGATCGAAGAAGCCAGGATCAAGGCAGCCTCCCTTCTGAAAGAAGCAAAGCTGGAAGCCAAATCCAGACTCCTGGAAATGAAAAGTGATTTTGATTCGGAAACTGAAGAGACCCGGTCTGAACTTAAAAAAGAAGAGAGACGATTATCAAAAAAGAGTGAAAAGCTGGATAGCCAGGAAGAACAATTAATCAAGAAGGAACAGTCACTTCAAAGGAAAGAAGCCGAAACCCAGAAAAAATTTGAATCTGCAACAAATAAGGAAATCCAGTATTCTGAACTGCTGGAGGAAACCAAAAAAGAGCTTGAAAAGGTCTCCGGACTCACCCTTGAAGAAGCAAAAGAACTTTTGCTCAAGACCATTGAAGAGGATGTTCAACATGAAGGGGCCAAGCTGATTAAAAAAATCACCAGCGAAGCCAGGGAAAATGCGGATAAGGAAGCTAAGAAAATTATATCCACCGCCATACAGAGATATGCCGGCGACTATGTGGCTGAAAGAACGGTTTCGGTGGTTCACCTTCCGGGAGATGAGATGAAGGGGCGGATTATCGGCCGTGAGGGAAGAAATATCAGGGCCCTTGAAGCAGCCACCGGAATTGATCTGATTATTGATGATACCCCTGAAGCAGTCATTTTGTCGGGGTTTAATCCCGTCAGAAGAGAGATCGCGAGGCTGTCCCTGGAAAAATTGATATCCGATGGAAGAATTCATCCGGCCCGCATTGAAGATGTGGTTCAACGGGCAACGGAAGAAGTGGATGTTGCCATTAAGGAGGCGGGTGAGCAGGCTGCCTTTGACCTAGGGGTTCACGGCATCGACCCGGAATTGATCAAGGTGGTCGGAAAACTAAAATTTCGAACCAGCTATGCCCAGAATGTTTTGCAGCACTCTGTTGAGGTCGCTTTTCTGGCCGGGGCCATTGCCTCGGAACTGAGCCTGGATTTCAAACTGGCCAAGCGCATGGGATTGCTGCATGATATCGGCAAGGCAGTCGATTATGAAGTGGATGGAGCCCATGCCATCATCGGGGCAAAGCTGGCCAAAAAATACGGTGAAGTCGATAGTGTTGTCAATGCCATAGCCTCCCACCACGAGGACCAGATGCCTGAAACCGTATATGACTATATTGTCCAGGCTGCGGATGCCTTGTCCGGGGCAAGACCGGGGGCAAGAAAAGAAAGCCTTGAAAATTATATCAAACGGCTGGAAGATCTGGAAAAATTGCCAATTCCTTTGATGGGGTCACCAATACCTATGCCATCCAGGCCGGACGTGAAATCCGGGTGATCACAGAAAGTGAAAGGATTTCCGATGAAGACGCCATGCTTCTATCCCGGAATATCGCCCGCCAGATTGAAGAAAATTTAACCTTCCCCGGACAGGTTAAGGTTGTTGTTATCCGGGAGACGCGGGCAGTGGAATATACCAGAAAATAAGGGCTGCAAAAGATGAGCGTGCTATCCATATTAAAAGAAAGAGGGTTTATTGAAGATCAGACCCACACCGAGGAACTGGAAACCTATCTGGCCAATAACCGGGCAACCTGCTATATCGGATTTGATCCCACTGCTTCAAGCCTTCATGTCGGAAGCTTGGTCTGCATCATGACGCTGGCCCACATGCAGAGAAACGGGCATAGACCCATTGCCCTTGTGGGGGGGGGACAGGCCTGATCGGAGATCCGTCGGGAAAAACGGAATTGCGCAAAATCATTACCCAGGAGGAAATCGACACCAACAAAAAAGGGATCAGAAATCAACTGTCCCGGTTTCTTGATTTTTCTTCGGACAGGGCTCTGCTCCTGGACAATGCCGAGTGGCTGACAAAACTGGAATACATCCCTTTTTTACGGGATATCGGGCGTTATTTCAGTGTCAACCGGATGATAAAGGCCGAAGCCTATAAGGCAAGGATGGACTCCGAGGACGGCCTGACTTTTATTGAATTTAATTATATGCTGCTCCAGGCCTATGATTTCATGCAACTGGCCCAGTCCCATGATTGCTTATTGCAGATGGGCGGGTCTGATCAGTGGGGGAATATTGTCGCCGGTGTGGATTTGATAAGGCGGACCCTTGGGAAACAGGCCTTCGGCATCACCTTTCCATTAATCACCACCGCCGCCGGCATCAAGATGGGGAAGACTCATAAAGGGGCGGTATGGCTTGATCCGGAAAGATTCTCTCCCTATGAATATTATCAGTTCTGGGTGAATGCGGATGATGCGGATATTCATCGATTCCTGGCCCTGTTCACCTTTCTTCCCATGGATGAAATCAACCCGGTCAAACAGCTCCAGGGGGCTGATCTGAACAAGGCAAAAGCAATCCTGGCCTTTGAGGCTACAAAAATCTGTCATGGCGAAGACGAGGCACTGGGGGCGCTCAAGGCATCAGCATCGGTTTTTGGTGCGGTTGACATTCAGGATCACATCCTTCCCTCAAGCTCCATCCCAAGGGGAGGGCATGCTTCCGGCGGCGATGATTCCATCCCCTCGTCCGTCTATACCGCCGTGGATCTTGTCGGGACCCTTTCTTTGGCTGACGTGTTCCTGTCGGTAAACCTTTGCTCTTCCAAATCCGACGCGAGACGGCTGATCCAGCAGGGAGGGGCCTATATCAACGGTGCCAGGATTTCCGATTTTGATCGGGTGATCACGGAAAATGATGTTAAAGACAATGAAATCCTGCTCAGGGCCGGAAAGAAAAAATATCATAAAATTATTTTGACCCGGATTTAAAAAATAATTGACAAAGGCCTGATCCGCATATATATTGATCGGGTTTTGTCGGTCACATAAGCAGTGATCAGAAAGCAGCAAGATTTGATCTTTGAAAATTGGTCAGTGAAGAAATTAAGAGCGGGTCTTAACAAGACTTTAAAGAGTTTGAAGTACAAAGGATAAAAACTGGAGAAGTTTTGATCCTGGCTCAGAATGAACGCTGGCGGCGTGCTTAACACATGCAAGTCGAACGAGAAAG
>JAAUSZ010000320.1 GCA_012031875.1 Desulfobacula sp. | reverse complement strand
CCGGTACTCTACTCGGACAATCGGATATTTTGGGACCAGCTCCTTTTCTTCTGAATATGGATGGGCTTTGGCATTCTTCACCATGACTTCTTTTGTCTTGTCATAGATGCAGAAAATCTTTTTAGAACCGGCTTTCATGCTACCCAGGTATTCCGTCTCTATTTTACCGGAAGATTTGTAAGTAACAGATGACTGTAGATTCGGCATATAAAACATCAGGTTGTCAATCTCACAGAAATGGATTAAAGCCGTTTCATCAAACCGGGTAACTTTACCATTGATAATCCTGTTGTACCCATTCAGCAGGATTTTATCTAAAATTGCCTTTACTTTCGGCGGGCTGGCTTTATCCGGATTAAACTCAGCCCGTAAGTAATTATAACTCCCATTATGTGGGTCAAACTGTACCAATATACTTTTCTCACCGTGAATACCAAAGTTTAGTACGTCCTGAAGAGAGATGCTATAACTTTGATAATAGCCACCGGTTTTAGATGTTTTTTTGCAATAATCATTTTTTTCAAGGTCCTTAAAAGTTTTCTTCAACAACTCTCTTTCATGATACGGCAGATCAATGGTCAGAGATATTTTATCACATCTTAAATTATCGACTTTGGGCTGTATAGGCATTGGTCCAAATACCTTGTAACCTATCCCTATATGGTCAATTCCTTTAAACAATACTGTCATTTATCTATTCCTCCAATTTCTTCTTTCCCATCTACCCTCTCTTAGAAACACGCAGACCGCAAAATAAATGTTTTTCACTCCTCTTGTAAACGACCAGAATTTCACCCTCTTGATGCCTATCCACTTGATCCAATAACCGTTTCTGATTAATAAAATCAATTATACTGAATGAATCCTGCCGGACATATTCATCCGCCAATGAGCCTCTTAAAGATATCTTAAGCTTCATTGTTGCATCCGGCTTCATGTATTCGCTTCCCCATTTTGGAGTTTATCCGCAATCGAAATGATTTGGGCGTTATGGCTCATATCAGTTTCTTGGGTCTGTTTTTGATGGCGGATGCAAATCGCCTTTTCTTGAAGATATGCGACTACCGCCTCAACCGGATAAGCCACTTTTCGGCCTAAAATGATTCGTTCTGGAATGCCGGTTTCTTCAGAATCCAGATTTGCCATGGTCCCGCCGTCCAATAATCCGCCGGTTGCTTCTTTCAGATTCTTCCGCAAAATGATACCGGAAGGGTTATTCTCAACGATTTTACTGAAATCAGGCGTGGTCTGCTCTGTGCCTGCTCGATCTATCTGATTTACGCTCATTTCTTTCTCCTTTGCTTCAAAATGTTCCTTGCTGAATACAGGATCGAGTATATGAAGAAAAATGGATAAGAAACAGATAGAAGGGATAGGATGGTTCGGGTGAGAAAAGACAAGCGAGGAGCTTAAAAGGGTAATTTATTAGTTGGTGTTGAAGAACTGAAAGGGCAGGATGGTTTTATTTTTATAGCTTTGGTTGTCCACCAGACTTTTTCTTATTAAGCACCCTGCAAAGCCTTAGTGTTCTTTCTTTATTCTCTTTCAATGCAGGGTAATGGTTGTGCAACCATTTCTCTAAGACTTTCAAAGGCCCTCCTATCTCTTTTTGGGTGTCTATCCAACCATCCAGGTAAATACCCTTATACGCATTGAGAGCCATTTTTAATTCTTTCGGAAGTGCGTTGCTCTCAAGATCGAGGGTGATCGTATTTTCATTGACTGGATTATTCAGGGGTAGTTCGTTATTAGCAGCACTTAACGCTTCCATATCGACAGGCACCCGCCACTGATAATAAACTTTGGCCTTTTTACAGAAATAATCATCCGACATCTCTCCACTTAAATACTTATCAAGATCGCCATCATCGCCCTCCACTGTTACAGATTGTAACCTGAAATATTCCGGAATCTTATATTTCCTAATCCATTTTGCCCACCGGATGAATGAAAACGGGTCCAGCATTATACCGTCTTCCACCTTTGTAAACGAGAGCGGTTTTTCATCCTTTTCAATGGCCCGGACCAGGGCTGTGTGAACATTTTTCACCTTTTCGGGAAGTTTATCTGGATTAAGTGCCTTCGGATTCACCCCGGAAATCAATGCGGCTGCTTCTACGGGTGTCCAGTAGGGAAGTGCTTTGTGATAACCTATTTCAATGTCGGATAGTTCAGACAGTTTCATCATGGTGGCAACCTCTTTATGCATGATGTCCAGCATCATTCAAATTCTTTCCGGCTCAAACCGCTTTGCCGGATGATGGATTGCAGTGTTCCTATTTTTATTTCCTTATGATCCGGTACCGGGATTGTAATGGTGTTGTCTGATATTTTCTTTTGCACAACAACATGACTTCCTCTTCTTCTGACCTCTTTGAAGCCATGCCCGGCCAGTATGCTGCACACCTCTTTCCCGGACAGTGTCCGCAGCTTAACCAACAGCTACCTCCATTTGCGTAATGTACATCTCGCTGTGGAACCGGCCTTGGATTTCTTCCGGAGAAGCACATTCAAAAAACAGCTCAAGAGCTTCCTTAAGGTTATCTTTTGCCCCGCTTACGGATTCCCCCTGGCTTGCGATATCCAGTTCCGGACAAAGGGCAACGTAGCCGGTGCCCTCTTTTTCGATAATAGCTGTTACATATCGTTTCATTTGTTGAATCCCTTTCTTTTGATTATTTGCCTGCCCCATCTTACAATGCTTTTTTCTTGAATGGTATAATTTCCGCTTCAGTATTTTTCTTTATTGATTGATTAATCGCTTTTGCTGCCAGTTGCAATTTATCCGGCGCAAGATGGCTGTACCTTTCCGTCACTTGGATAGTGGAGTGTCCTAACACCTGTTGAACAAGATAGAGACTGACCCCCTGCATAACCATCCATGAGGCACATGTGTGGCGCAGGGTATGAAATGTCACCCTTTCCCGCCGGTCTTCAACGCCTTTATTAAATAATTTGTTTGCCACATCCCTGAATGTTTGTGATATCTGTCCGCTTATTCTCTTCTCCCTGCCTGGGAATACCAGACAATCAGCCAGGCCTTTTTCTTTGGATAGCATCATGGCCTTAACCTCTTCAGACATGTAAACCGAACGGTCCGCTCCTTTAGAGTCCATGATATTGATAATGCCATGATTCAGGTCGACTTTGGACCAGGTCAGATTAAATATTTCCGCTGCCCTCAAACCGCAATGAAGACTAATTAAAGACTTTTCGTAAAGTTCTATGCTTCTTTTTTTCAATTCTCCAAGAAGTATATATGCTTCATTTTGTGATAGGAATCTCATCCTTGAGTTATTATTCTGGCTGATCGTTTTTTTCATCGTTTTTGAAACAATCGGCATTTCAGGTGCATAACCACTTTCCCTGGCTTCTCTCCAGATCTGTTTCAGTGTTGTAAGGGCATATTCAGCGGTTCGGATGCTTTTGCCGGAATCAACGGCATCATAAAAAATATTTTCTATATCTGATTTACTGACATCTTTGAAAGCCAGGTGTCCCAACCGGTTGTCAATCCAAACCCTGTAAAGTGACTCCTCTCTTTGGTGTGTTTTGGTCTTCTTTTCTTTTTGAACTTTGGGGTAATAGACTTGATAGAAAAAATCTGACACAGGCAAAGAGGCTTTTTCTTCCAACGCTTTATCGGTCTTGTTTTGGTTCTCCATCTCCTGCTTTTCTTCGGCCAGTTTTTTTCCGGGTTTGCTTTAAGGTTTTAACGCCATCTCCGGCTTTGGCATTTTCAATCAGCTCCAGACGTTTTGCAACGGCTTTTTCCTTTTTCCATCCTTCCGAACTCCATCCAAGGCCTGACTCACAGCTTTCACCGTTTACCTGATATCTTAGCGAAAAATACTTGTCCGGCCTGATACCATGTTTCCGAGTGGGATGCTCTTTATACCGGACACCTTTATCAACCGTTATCCATCCGGCCTTATTATTTCCCATAAAAACCTCCCATTTTAATTTTCCCAGTTTTTTCCCAATTTTTAAGCTGAAAACCGATGGGGCTATTTGATAAAAAATGAAAGTTCATAGCTGGATAATATTGATAATACTATATAATGTCAATGATTTTGTGTTTTTATGTGAAGGTATATGAAACTGATAAAAAAGGACTCTGACTCCGTCAATCGAGGTTCAAATCCTTGTCACCCAGCCACTTGATCATAAGCTCCGAGTCCTTTATAAAATCCGCGCCGGGCATCTTCAGATGCCGGCAAACAATATTTTCACACCATCCCTCCGTTTTCCATGTTGGGTTCAATCATCATACCCTTTTCAG
>JAAUSZ010000089.1 GCA_012031875.1 Desulfobacula sp. | reverse complement strand
GCATTAATCAATGACGGCGATATCTATACCCGGGGGTTGACGGAAGGCTTCAGGCAGGCTTTTGAAAAGCTGGGAGGCCGGATTGTCCTGGATGCCGCCGTCAATAAAGGAGAAGTGGTGATGCAGCCGGTTCTGACCGCGGTAAAGGATGCCGGCGCGGAACTGTTGTTTTTTCCCCTGTTTCAGCCCGAGGGCAATCTGATTCTTTTGCAGGCCGCGGAAATCCCGGATTTTAAAAATATTATCCTGATGAGTGACGGCGCCCTGATTGAAAACTCCTTTATCCAGGATGTCCGGGAAAAGGGGAAGGGTATGTACTTTGTCGGCCCGGCCGCGCCCAAAGGCCCGGGCGTGGATTCTCTGGCGCTTCAATACCAGGCAAAATACAAGACTCCGCCTTCCAGCAGCTATTACCTCACTGCCTATGACGCGGCCCTGCTGTTGTTTGCCGCCATTGAAACCGCAGCCGTCCGGGAGCCGGACGGCACCCTCCGCCTGGGCCGGGACGCATTGAGACAAGCGCTCTATGCAACCGTTGAATTTCAAGGGGTTACAGGCAAACTGACCTGTGACCCATTCGGAGACTGCTCACGCCCTGCATTTAATATTTTAAGGCTGGATGACCCCGGGGCCGGAGTCGCGGCCTTGCAGGAAAACATCATATTTTCATACCGTTCAGGGGAATAGAGACCATGCTGCGGCATAAAACCGGAACAGGCCGAGGCCGGCAAAGGATGAGCATTACATCCAAATTCAGCCTGGGCTTAGGGCTGTTTCTCTTTCTCATTCTGCTGGTTACGGCAACGGGATATATATCCTTGATCACTGTCGGCAAAGCCGAGAAATCCATTCTTGATTGCCTGGAAATCCAGCGATTAGTGATGGATATGGACCGGGGGATGGAAAGGTCCCGGCGGCTGTATGGGGATTTTTTTCTGCAATACCCGATTCTCGGCCTTGAAGAAGCACATGAACAATATATTCAGCCCTCCATCCGGCAGATCGCCCAGGTTGTTTTGATCAGCCGGTCTCTAAAAGATAAAATTGAACAGTCCAATGTCAGCCAGGCATTGCAAAAACAGACATTGATTTGAATTTATACCTTTCTTCGGCAAAACGGTTTGCTGAAACCTCCATTCAATCGGTTGAACTGGTGACAGAAGTCTCGGCTCCGGACAGAGGATTTGAAACAGCGCTTATCAGCCGGATGCGCCTGCTGAAAGAAGAACTGGCAGGGCATGCGGCCCTTTTGGACCTTCACCATGAAATGGAATATCACATCCATCAGTACAGGATCGACCGGAAGCGGTTTTTGATGCAGTCCGCCTTTAACGCCGCCTTCAAGTTCAGGCAGCAACTGAAAAATGAGCTAACTCTGGATACGGAGAAAAGGGAAAGGATCTCGGCCACCCTGGATCAAGGCATGGAAATTGCCGACAAAATCACGGAAGCCGATGTCAGAATAAAATCCATCATCAATGACCTTTCGCTTCAGGAAAAAACCGTCAGCCCCATATCCGGTTCCCTGGTCAAACTGGCCATGGAAGAGGTGAAACTGGCCGGAGAGCGGATCGACTATACTCACCGGGCAGCAGCCCTGATTATGGCGGCCATTGCCCTTTCCGGGGTATTTGCCGCTTTGGGCGCAGGAGCGATCTTGAACCGCAGCATCACGCAAAAGCTTATCCGCCTGACAAAAACCGCCAAAGAAATCCGGGAAGGAAACCTGGATGTTAGTTTTGAGGGAAGCGGGGAAGATGAAATCGGTCAACTGGCCTTTACCTTTAATATGATGGCGGCCCGGATCAAAGAATTCATCGATACCCTGGAAGCCAGGGTGGCCCGGAGGACGGATGAATTAAAAACCGCCAATGAAAAACTCTTAAGGGAGATGGATGACCGGATAAAAGCGGAAACCGAGAAAAAGAATCTCGAAGGCCAGCTCAGCCAGGCCCACAAAATGGAAGCCATCGGCACCCTTGCCGGCGGAATCGCCCATGATTTCAACAATATCCTCAGTGCAATGATCGGGTATGCGGATTTGGCAAGAGAGGAAATCCCCGAGGGAAGTCCTGCCAGACAAAAACTTGAAAATGTATTAAAAGCCGGCGACCGGGCCAAGAACCTGGTGAAACAGATCCTGGCATTCAGCCGGAAATCCCAGATCGGCCGGTCCCGGTTCAGATCCCGCTGATTGTGAAAGAAGCGGTTCATCTCCTGCGGGCATCGATTCCCTCCACCATCTGTATTCTTGAGGATATTGATCCTGGATGCGGGTCTGTTCTGGCGGATCAGACCCAGATCCATCAGGTGATCCTGAATCTGGGAGCCAATGCGGCCCATGCCATGGAAGCGGAAGGCGGAACCCTGGATATCGTTTTAACCCGGACGGTAATCAGCCCGTCCGAAATATTCAATTACCCGGATCTGAAGCCCGGACCCCACGTAAAGCTGACGGTTAAGGATACCGGAAGCGGGATTGACCAAAGCATCATGGACCGAATCTTTGATCCGTATTTTACCACAAAAGGCATCGGCAAGGGATCCGGTATGGGGCTGGCCATGGTTCACGGGATCATAAAAAGCCATGAGGGAATGATTCACGTTGAAAGTACGGCAGGGAAAGGGTCCATATTCGACATCTATCTGCCCTCCATTGATGATGCGCTTCCAACCCCGGGGGATACGCCCGGGGCTCCCCTGACCGGAACCGGGCATATCCTGGTGGTGGATGATGAACCGGCCATTGCGGATATCATGAGAATGAGACTCGAACGGCTGGGTTACCGGGTTACCATGAAAACAAGCAGTTTGGAAGCCCTGGAAGTGTTCCGGCAGAATCCCGGCCTCTTTGATCTGGTCATCACTGACCAGACCATGCCCCAAATGACAGGTGAGAAAATGGCAAGGGAAATGATTCTCATACAAGCCAATATCCCGATTATCCTCAATACAGGATACAGTTCCAGCATTGACGAGGAGAAAATCGGAAAATGGGGTATCCGTGCCTTTCTAATGAAGCCGGTGCAGATAAAAGAGCTTTCCGAATGCATTCATCGGGTTCTGCGCGGTTAGGAGCAAGCCGTTAAGGGGATGGAACGGATGGTCTGTTTTTTTGAAATCCTTGTTTTCAATGGATAGCAGGCTTGCAATGGTAATTTTATCCAGGCAATCATACATGGCCCGGCCTGCTTCGATCCAGACCCATCTGGACAGGCACTCCCCGGCCCGGTCACAGATGGCGCAGACCTTTTTCTTCTGATCTGCACAATCTGCAATCACGGTTGAATCCTCAAGGATTCTGACAATCTGTCCAATGGAGATCTCATCCGGTGATTTTGCAAGCATATGTCCGCCGGAAGGCCCCCGGCAACTGTCGATGATACCGGCTCTCTTCAGCTTCCGGGTAATCTGCTCCAGATATTTAAGCGAAATATTCTGCCGGCTTGACACATCGCTCAAGGGCACGGGCTTGTCCTTGCCGTAGACGGCCAAGTCAAGAATCAGCCGTGTCCCGTATCTGCTTTTGGTGGTAAGTTTCATAGAATTTCTAATTCAACCGGCCCTATTCTTTCCCGGGACCCGGATCTTTATTCTTCTTCGCCCTCTTCAATATCCTCTTCCAGATCTTCGTCCTCGTCCACCGGCCGCAGGTGTTCCGGGACAATCAGCATTTTAATGATCAAAGGCTTTAAAAACGACCATCGGATGCCGATCTCAAACTCTTCTTCCAGGTCCCGGATGGCATCCCAGCAATTATGGCAGGGCGCTATGACCAGCTTGGCCCCGGTGGCCAGGATCTGATCCCTCTTGCATTTCAGGCCCACATTCCTCTGTTTCCGGAACAGCCCGATGCCGTTAAACCCGCCGCCGCCGCCGCAGCAGAAATTGTGTTCCTTGTTGGGGGTCATCTCAATAAAATAGCCGGGTTCCACAATATAGGAGATGATTTCCCTTGCCACATCTCTTAACCCGTGGTTCCGGACATAATTGCAGGAATCCTGAAGCGTGCAGGGCTCCTTAATGCGTTTGGCAGGATCGATTTTCAGCTTGCCGGTTCTTAAGGCCTCGGCCAGCCATTCAATATAATGAATGGATTCGACGGGGGGGCGGCCGTCGGGCCGGCCGGCCCAATAGGGACCCTCCACCACGGTGGCGCGATGGGCGTGACCGCATTCGGTTCCCACCATCCGTTTGGGTTTCAGGCGTTCCATGGCATCATAAACGCTTTGCACCTGCATCTTGCAGGCGGCCCAGTCCCCGGCAAACATGGCCAGGCTGGTCAGTTCCCACCCCTTGGACGGGATGGTCCAGCTTTCCCCGGCAATATGGAAAAGGATGGCCGCCTCGGCCAGGTCTTCGGGATAATGCTTGGCCTCCCTGGCATTGACCGTGTACATGATATCGGCCCCTTCCACATCCACGGGAACTTCCAGGCCGGGGTATTCCTCTTCGCTTTCCTCCACCATCCACTGAAAGGTGTCCACATAGTCTTCGCTGGTGATGTCCATCTGGGCATTGTACACCCGGTGCATGCCGGCCCCGATTTTCATTTCCCAGGGAACAAAGCCCTGCTGGTAGCACAGGCCCCTCAGATAGCCCATCATGACCCCTGTATCAATGCCGTGGGGGCAATAGGTCCCGCACCGGTTGCAGCAGGTGCACTGGGCCCAGGCCACTTCCATGGTGTGGAGCATGAAGGCGTTGTCCACCTTGCCCTTTCTTTTGATGATCTCGCCCAGGGTGGATTGGATCTTATAGGCCGGCACCTGTTTCGGGTCCTTGCCGTTCACCAGGTAGAGAAAGCAGGAATCCGCGCACATGCCGCAATGGGCGCAGATTTCGAGCCAGGTGCGGATCCTGGATTTGCAGGTATTCTGGATGGTTTTCCATAACAGGTCGGAATCCACCTCCAGCTTTTTCATTTCCTCATAATATTTTTTTCCGCTCTGGTCCGCCAGAAGGGTGGTGATCCCTTCAGCCGTTTCAACGGGTTTTTTATTGCACAGTGTTCCTTCAGGCATGGAAATTTCTCCTTAAAAACTGGTTTGTATCCTCATCCGGCTACCAGGCCATTTTGGTTCCCCGGATGCCGCCCCGCTTGATGCCGAAATCCATTCCGAGCTGGGCCCTTGAGGCGAAAAACAGGAATACGTGGGAAAGCTTGGTAAAGGGGATGGCAAACAGGACGATCTCCCCGGTCAAAATATGAGCCGTGAGCCAGAATGAATAATCCCCCACCTGGTACCGGGCCAGGAGTCCGGTAATGAAGGGCGCCAAGGTGATGAGCAGAATGCCCCAGTCTTTTTTATCCGTCAGGATTCTGACCTCGGGAAGCACCAGCCGCCTCAGGATGAGAAAAAACAGGCTGACCACCGCCGTCCAGGTGAGAATATCCGCCGCCGGCGCGCTCAAGGTGAACCAGGAAATCCCGAGTTTTTCCTTTAAAAAGATATTGTGGGCCGTCAGAAAAATCGGCAGGCACACCGCTCCGATATGAAACCCGAAAAAAGCCGCGGCCATAACGGGCTGGGACCGCCAGCTATAGGTGCCGTAGGGAATCAACCATTTGTAAATGGAGCGGACCGCTCCCTTGAACCCCATGGCCGGCCAGGCCTTATAGGCCACCCGGTCCAGTTGCCATGAAAGACCGGTGAAATACCGGTAGAATCTTACGATCATTCCGATGATACAGACCCCCAGTGAAAGATAAAACAAGGGCCCTGTCAATAAGGTGTACATTACTGCCTCCGTCTTCCCTGTATATTTGATAATTTAATTTTCAATTCAATCGTCCCGGTCCGTCAGGTACAGCCAGTAAAGCGGCATAAAAACCAGGATGCCTCCCATGATAAGGTAAGTGATACCCTTTGAATAGGTCATGAAATCGTGGAGTGTAAAAAATTCCATGGAGTTCTCCTTTTAATGATGTTCTTTATAGTCAGGATGTTCATATAAGATGGGCATCCGGGTCACTATGAATTTATAGACCACCACGCCCAGGGTAACGATGAAGAGGGTGGTTCCCACCTCCATAAAACTGGGCACATACCGGTCTGCCGACGGCAGGTGGTAATTGAAGGCGATCACGGAAATATTCAACCGGTTCAGGATAATGCCGAGGACGGTCCAGAAGGCCGCGATCCGGATAAAGGTCGTATTTTTTTCCCTGGCGCCCATGCCGTAGAGGATGGCGGGGAAAAGAACAAACCCCACAAGTTCCACCAGGAACCAGAAGCCCCATCCCGTGGTGAGGTAATGCCAGTTGTTGTCCACGGCCAGGCCGATGAGCTTGATACCGATATAGCCCATCATGACAAAGGATGCGGCCTTGCCGAAACCCAGGACCACGCCTTCGGCTTCCGCCAGATGGGTCTCATCCATCTTGTGGTGGAGCCATTTGTGGGCCAGGGTTCCTTCAAAGATAACCATAGACATCCCGGCAAACATGCTGGAGATAAAGAAATACACATGGAGATATCCTGAATACCAGAGCGGGTGAAGCTTTGAAGGGACGATCTGGAACAGGGCGCCCAGGGAGGACTGGTGAAGGGTGGACAGCACCACCCCGAAAATGGTCAATACCATGGTCAGGCGGACCACCCAGGCCCGGATTCTCTTGAAGCCCAGCCATTCAAAGGCGGCCGGGGTCCATTCGATGAACAGCACCGTGAGGTACAGAAAAACGCAGAGACCTACCTCGAAGAGCAGGGAAGAGGTTCCCTGGGAATAGAAAATGGGATAGGGCAGCCGCCAGGGCCGGCCCACGTCATAATGAAGGGCGAAAACCACCAGGGCATAGCCGAGGAAGGCCGTCAATATGGCCGGACGGACGGCGGAATGGTATTTTTTCAGCCCGAATATATAGCAGGCCGATGAGGTCACGTAGCCGCCGGCAGCCAGGGCCACCCCGCACATGAGGTCAAAGCCGATCCAGAGGCCCCAGGGATTGTTGTTGTCCAGGTTGGTGACGGCCCCGATTCCTTTGGTAAACCTGAGAATGGTAATGACGGCCCCGGCCAGGAGGAGGATGCCGGCAACCACATTAAAGGGAGTTAAGAATTGCTTTTCAGCAGTAATGTTTTCCGTGGCCATTTATTCCTCCTCATTTCCCGTATCATCATGGGCCGCATCTTTTGCCGCCGTTGGTTTTTCAGGCGCTTTGCCCGCTTCGGCAGCTTTTTTGGCGGCCGCATCCAGGGCTTTTTTCACCTCGGTTTTGACGGCGGCTTCCTTTTCCTTGGTCAGTTTATCTTTGAGCGAGGACAGTTGCTTGTTCATTTCCCTGGCGGCAAGATCCTTTGCAGCCTGAACCGCCTCTTTTCTTTCCTCATCGGCTATTTTTTCTTTTCTTTTTGAAATGGCGTAGACCCCTGTCAGAAGCACCGGCCAGAGGCCCACCACAATGGGAACGGTTCCCAGGGCGCCCGAGGTAAGCTCCGGGGCCGACGTATTGCCCAGGTCTTCCCGCATGCCGACCTTGTCAAAGGGGACCCCTGAAAGATACAGCCAGCTTGTGCCTCCCATTTCATACTCGCCGTAAACATGCTCCACATAATGGCCGGGACTCTGGGCAATCCTTTTCCAGGCAATTTTGATCAGGTCCTTTCGTTTCCCGAACACCAGGGCCTCCTTGGGACAGATCTCGACGCAGCCCGGGAGTTTGCCTTCCTGAATCCTGGGAAGGCAGAGGGTGCATTTGGTCACCTTGGGAGACAGGGGATCATTGTAAGTATAGGCCGGGATATTGAAGGGGCAGGCCACCATGCAGTACCGGCAACCCACGCAAAGGGCTTCATCATACACCACGGCCCCGGTTTTGTCCTTTTTCAGGGCCTTGACAAAGCAGGCCGAGGCGCAGGCAGGCTCCTGGCAGTGGTTGCACTGTTTTTTGACAAACACATCCGGGGTTCCGCCGAATTTATTGACCACGGTATAAACCGCTTCATCCGTCCTTCTTTTCTGATCCAGGACCTTGAGATCGTCAAAGGGTCGTTCCGGTTTAGCAAGCGTGTTGACATCATTACAGGCCTGCTCACATTTTCTGCAGCCGATACACCGGGTAATGTCATGCAGAACACCGAAGCTTTCCGGGTATCCCTTGAAATCCGTTTTTGCGGCGCCGTAGGCTTTTGTCAGAACACCGGTGGTCCCGGCTCCGATAACCGCTCCCATGGAGGTCAAAAACTTTCTACGAGAAATAGCCATAATTTTACCCTTTTATTTATATCCTTTTAATATCCTATTTCTTTTTTTCATGACATTTCACACAGTCTGTTGCGGCAACCGTTTCAACCTTCATCTTCTGGTGACAGGTCATGCACTGGACATGGTATGCGGCCTTTAATCCGGGCCGGCCATCATCCCCCGGGCCGGTCTTGGCATGGCAGGAGGCGCACTTGGGCGGTTCCAGTGATTTCGGGCTGTTGTGGTGGCATCCCATGCACAGTCCTGCCTGGTCCTGATGGAAGACCTTGGCCATGCCGCTCTTTTCCACCCTCTGGAAAATAGCCTGGACCACCTTTCGGTGGGGGAAGGCGCTGGGTTTGTATTCGTTGGACAGGACCCCTATGGTGACGGTTTCAGGAATCTTGTCCACCGGGACCTGGGCATACCCGGATCCGGCTTCGGACAGGGCGGTTTTGGCCAGTTGAGCCGGGTCGGATGACTGAAGCTGTTCCGGAGAAAGGCGATGGCAGGTTTTACAGGATTCCTGATTTTCTTTGCCTGCCTTGATCTGGAAATGGCAGCCGGCGCAATCCGCGCTCTCTGTGGCTTTGGCATGACAGCCCATGCAGCTCCGGTCGCTGTCCCTTTTGTGCATGGCCTGTTCCAGGTTGACAAATCCGCCCTTTGCTTCTCCGCCTTCAATGGAATGGCAGTCCCTGCATTTTTTCAATGTTTCGTGATGGCAGGATTTGCAGGTTTCAGAAGCGGTTTCATGGGATTTGTGATCAAAGGGAACCGCCTTCATAAAATTCTTCGTATCCGTACTGCCGGTTTTCCACCCGGTGATAACGGTTTCATCGGGTTGATTTCTTTTGAGCCGGGGAACTTCGGCAAGCTTTTTGATTTTCTGCTGCTTTTCGCTGTCATGGCAGCCTTCGCAGGTCACCGGACCGGCGGCTATATTTTTACCCTTCAGGGTCTGGTGGCATTTGACACAGGCATCATGGGAGGCTTCCCGCATGGGCCTGATATCATTCTGCCGGGTCTCCTTATGACAGTAAACACAGGATTCTTCCTCGCCCTTGGTATAAAAGATTTCTTTGGTTTTTTCATTGTATTGATGATGGCAGCGGCTGCAATTGTCTTTTTCCGTAGAGGCCGAGCCTTTTATCTGTTCCGAACTCTCATGGATATAATGCAATGATCTGTTAAAATCGATTTTATTCCAGGAAGAGATTTCAGGTTTTTCCCCAGAATGGCAGCTCCGGCAATCTGCGGCATCGGGCCCTGCGGCTTCTCCTGCTGCCCGTTTCTCCGAATGGCAGGCAAGGCAATTGTCATGGTAAAATTCCATGGAAGGCATTTCAGTGGTTCTTTTGAATTTAAAGACAAAGGCATCATCCTTTTCCATATGGCAGGAGACGCATTTCCCATCCACGGCCCGGGTGTGGAGGTCATGCAGGAAACCGACGGCGGGCATTTCATTCTTGGCCTGCCCGGCCCCAAGCCGGGTGGTGATGCGGTCCGGTCTTTTATCCCCGTTGTCCTTGGTGCTGCTCTGCCCTAAAAAGGGAAACAGGACGGACAAGACAATCATCGCAACAAGTATCAACTGAAATGATTTAACTTTTGACATGGTTCAATCCCCTGATTGATTTATAAAATGCAATCCCATTACTCTCGACCCAACAATCGGGTTATTTCCTACTATTTTTATATGATTAAGTCAACTAAAAATTACATGGCTCACGGCCATATAAAAAGATATGAATTCAGCATGTTAAAATTTTAAAAGAGGCTTCCGAAAATGGCAGTTCGCACTTTTCCCCCACCCACAGGCATTTATTTATCCGGATAAAAAAATCCTGGTTTTATACTTGATTTAATTGTATTTTTCTGGTTATTGTTATACCTTTTCATTTAACCGTGGAACTGAATCGATTTTTCAGCCGGATGCTGATCAATATACAGGAAAAACAGAACAGGAGGAAGGAATGGCAAGAATTACAGCTCGTGAAGAAATGGCTCAGGGAACCATCATTCTGAACGAAATCGAAGCACCCCGTATATCACGGAAAGCCAAACCCGGACAGTTTGTAATCCTTCAGGCCGATGAGAAGGGGGAGCGCGTCCCCTTGACCATGGCCGACACAAACCCGGACAAAGGCACCATCACCATCATTTATATGGTCGTAGGAAAATCAACGGCAAGGTTTAAGGATTTAAACGTCGGCGACGAATACTTTGCCCTGATCGGGCCCCTGGGCAAACCCACCCATATTGAGAACGTCGGCAAGGTCATCTGTGTCGGCGGCGGAACCGGCATAGCGGTTCTTCATCCCATCACCCGGGCCCTGAAAGCGGCCGGCAATGAGGTCACCACCATCCTGGGCGCAAGGACCTATGATCTTCTGATCATGGAAGAGAAAATGAGAGTCGCCTCCAACACCCTGCATATTTGCACCGATGACGGTTCCCACGGACATCACGGCTTTGTGACCAATGTCCTGAAAGATATTCTGGAAAAAGAAAAGATCGACCTGGTGGTGGCCATCGGCCCCATTCCCATGATGAAATTTTGCAGCCTCATCACCAAGGAAAAAAACATCCCCACCTTTGTCAGTCTGAATCCCATCATGGTGGACGGAACCGGCATGTGCGGCTGCTGCAGGGTCACGGTCGGGGGGACGACAAAATTCGCCTGCGTGGACGGCCCGGAATTTGACGGCCACAAGGTTGACTTTGACGAACTGGCCAAACGCCTGGCCTCTTATCTCGAAGATGAGAAGAAAAGCCTGGAAGCCTATAAAAAGAACCAAGCATAAAAAAAACCATCATGGTTGTTATATGGAGGAATAAATGGCAGAGAATAAAGAAAAAAGTGCCGCGTGTAAAGATGCCGGAACAGGACCCGGATGTCAGAAGAAGAAATTTTGAAGAAGTGCCCCTGGGGCTGACACCGGAAATGGCAATCAAGGAGGCCTCCCGGTGCCTTCAGTGCAAAAAACCCGCGTGTGTGGAAGGATGCCCGGTATCCGTAGACATTCCCGGCTTTATCAATAAAATATTTTCAAATGATTTTGCAGGGGCCATCAGCACGCTCTGGGAGAGAAACGCCCTTCCCGCGGTCTGCGGCCGGGTCTGCCCCCAGGAAGCGCAATGCGAAGGCCGGTGCATTGTGGGTAAAAAAGATGCGCCCGTGGCCATTGGGTCCCTTGAAAGATTTGCGGCCGACTATGAACGTAAAAAAGGCTCGGGAAAAATACCTGCCGTGGCCTCAAAGACCGGTAAAAAAGTGGCCGTCATCGGCTCCGGTCCCTCAGGCCTGACCGTGGCCGGAGATCTTTTGCTCAAAGGCCACGAGGTCACCATTTTCGAAGCTTTTCACAAACCCGGCGGGGTTCTGGTCTATGGGATCCCTGAATTCAGGCTTCCCAAAGAAATTGTGGCCTCGGAAGTCGCCACCCTGGAAAAAATGGGGCAAAATAGAATGCAATTTCGTGGTGGGCGCCTCCGTCACCATTGATGAACTCTTTTCAGAAGGCTACGATGCCGTCTATATAGGCGTCGGCGCAGGCCTGCCCCGGTTCATGGACCTTCCGGGCGAAAACCTCATCGGTATCTATTCCGCCAATGAATACCTGACCCGGACCAACCTCATGAAAGGGTATCTCTTCCCTGAATACGACACCCCCATTGCCCGGGGCAAGAATGTGGTTGTCCTGGGCGCAGGCAACGTGGCCATGGACTCTGCCAGAACCGCCATGAGGCTGGGCGCGGATTCCGTCAAAGTCGTGTACCGGCGGTCCCGGGAAGAAATGCCGGCAAGGGCCGAAGAACTCCATCATGCGGAAGAGGAAAAGATTGAATTTGTTCTTCTGACCAACCCGACCCAATTTTTCGGAGACGCCAATGGAAGGCTCACCGGTATGGAATGCCTGAAAATGGAACTCGGCGAGCCCGATGCCTCGGGAAGAAGGCGGCCGGTGCCCGTTGAGGGCTCCGAATTCAGAATCGACTGTGACCTGGTGGTGGTATCAGTGGGTTCCAACGCCAACCCTCTTTTGACCAATTCAACGCCGGACATTGCCCTGACCCGGTGGGGCAATATCATCGGTGACCCGGTCACCGGGAAAACCTCCAAAAGAGGGGTCTGGGCCGGCGGCGATATTGTCACCGGCATGGCCACGGTCATCCTGGCCATGGGAGCCGGAAGGGCCGCGGCCAATTCCATGCATGACTATCTGACTCTGGGCTGGTAAGAATTTGAGACCCTAAGGTTGGCCGTTGATTTCACTTCAACGGCCAACCTTTTTTGACTCTCTTCATTACTGTTTGATAAACACCTTGTGATCCACCAGGGATAGGGCATGGATATGGCCTTTAATGAATTTTTGTTCGCCGAAAATGGATATGAGCCGGATTCCGTCCTCATCCGGTTCAACCTTGTCCACCGCTTCCATTAAAAGAACTTCCTGATCCTTTTCAAGTAAATAGGCATTAGCTTCGCACATATGTTATGACTCCTTTTTGATTAAAAAAAAGATAAATGCTTGTTCAAAAGTTCATCCACCAACTGAGGCAGCGGCAGGCTGCTCACGCCGACAATCTCCACGTTTTCCTGGGTCAGGGGCAGAAGAATCTTTTTTGCATCCGCCGTACACACGGCTTCGGCCATCAGGGGCGTAACTTCCCCCATCATGGCCTGGGGCATGATAATGCCGACGGAACCGATAATGACATCGGCCTTTTTCACGGTTTGAACAATGGCATTGCTCCCTGAAGCCCCTTTATTGGCCCTTGCCTTCAGCATCTGGGCCGTGGCAATGGCATTGGTGCCCAAGGCAATGACCTCCACCCTCTCCTCAAATTTTTCCTTGAGTTTTTTAATGATCGTGGCTCCTATTCCACCGCCCTGGCCGTCAATCACACATATTTTCTTTCTGTTTTCAAAGTCCATATCAAATCCGCCTTTCCTTTAAGCAGGGGGAATGGTTTTCATGACTTCCCGAAAAATAATGTCTCCCACATGATCCACAGGCTGGTTCCCGTCAATGACCACTATTTTCTCAATATCCTTCAGCCGCTCAAAGGCCGTTAAATAATTGCTTCTGACCTTTTTCATGATATCGATTTTCTCATACATTTCAAGATCGCTGCGGTTGTTCTTTATTCTCTCCAGACAGGTTTCAGGTTCAACATCAATAAAGACCGTCAGGTCCGGCCGCAAAATATCCGCGTTCAGGGAATTGGCGTGGATGACCCATTCCATATCCATATGCTGGGCATGGTAGGCATAGGATGAAAAATAATACCGGTCGCAGATGACAAGCTCGCCTTGATCAATCTTTTCCCGGAGTCCGTTTTCATCATTGACCAGGTGATCCATCCTGTCTGCTGCAAAAAGAAAGGCAAGGGTTCTTTGGTCGATCTTTATTTTTCCCGAAAGCATCTGCCGGATGAGGGACCCGATGGTGCCGGCCGTGGGTTCAAAGGTCGTATACACCTGAAGCTTCATATCCCGGATCCGGTTTGAAATCATTTGGATCTGGGTGCTTTTGCCTGACCCGTCAATGCCTTCAAAAACAATGAATCTACCCCTCTGCCCATTACCTGAAATCTGCATGCCGTCCTTTCATATGCGCCAAGATGTCAAAATCCCTGTATACCAGCATACAGGTGAATCTGCAAGTATTTGAGCTTTTTCTTGACAGTTTAAAAAAAACCGTTAGAATATCTGAATAATTGTAAACTTACGAAATCCTTGAAAAAATCTTATTCAACCCATATGGAGGAAGACATGTTTACAAAACAGTATCTGAAAACCAAACCCATCTGCAAAGTGACCTTCAAAGTATTAAAAAAGGATATCGGTGCTGCCCAGTCCGTTAAAATCATAGGTGAATTCAACAACTGGGACCTGGATGCCCCTCCCATGAAAAAACTGAAAAGCGGCGACTTTTTATTCAACATCGACCTGAATAAGGATCAGGCCTATCAGTTCAGATATCTTGTGGATAATGAGAAATGGCTGAATGACAAAAATGCCGATGCATATTTGCCGTCCCCGTTTCCGGGTGTCGATAATTCCGTAATCGCGCTTTAGGTTCATCCTGATCTGAAATCTTCCGGGGGGTATCGGGTGTACGATGTCATTATTGTAGGAGGAGGCCCGGCAGGGCTGTTTGCGGCCTATCACCTCACGGAATATTCCGGTCTGAAGGTTTTGCTCATCGAAAAAGGCAAGGCCCCCCTGGAACGCAAATGCCCCAACCATAACCTCCAAAGATGCCTCCAGTGTGACCCCTGTAATATCCTGTCAGGCATCGGCGGAGCCGGCCTTTATTCCGACGGCAAACTCAATTTTATCCCCCGGCTGGGAAAAACGGACCTGACCCAGTTCATGCCCCTGGCCGCGGCCAATAAACTCATTGATGAAACCGAAACCATCTTTACCCGGTTCGGCATGGACGGTACGGTTTTCCCACCGACATGGAAGCCGCCAGGCAGATCCGGAAAGAAGCCAAACGGTTTGGAATAGACCTTCTTCTCATCAGGCAAAAACATCTGGGTTCCAACAACCTGCCTTCCTATATTGCGGGCATGGCTGATTATATCCGGTCCAAAGGCCTTGAGATCCGAACCCGTGAAAATGTCCTGGACATCATCCGGGAAAACGGCCGGGTTCAGGGCGTCCTCACGGAAAAAGGGAAATACGAGGCCCCCCACGTGATCCTTGCCCCGGGCCGGATCGGGGCCAACTGGGTGTCGGCCCTGGCCCAGAAACACGGGATCCACCTGAGCCAGCGCGGAATCGAAGTCGGGGTCCGGGTGGAGGTTCACAATGACATCATGGACGACCTCTGCAATATCATCTATGACCCGACCTTTTTTATCCAGACATCCACCTATGACGATCAGACCCGGACTTTCTGCACCAACCAGGGCGGGTTCATCTCCCTTGAAAACTACAAGGACTTTGTCTGTGTGAACGGGCACGCCTATTCGGACAGGAAATCATCCAATACCAATTTCGCCTTTCTGTCCAAGGTGGTGCTCACGGAACCGGTGACGGACAACCAGGCCTATGGGGAATCCATCGGCAAGCTGGCCACCATTATCGGCAACGGGCAGCCCATTTTGCAGCGGTTCGGGGACCTGAAACGGGGCCGGCGCTCCACCTGGAACCGGATCAGCAAAGGGTATATCGAACCCACCATGACCAACGTGGTCTGCGGGGATATTGCCATGGCCCTGCCCGAGCGGATTCTGACCAACCTCATCGAGGGCCTGGAATCCCTAAACCTTGTGGTGCCGGGGGTGGCCAATGATGAAACCCTGCTCTACGCCCCTGAAATCAAATTTTTTGCCACCCAGGTGGAAACGGACAACCATCTTGAAACCGCTGTCAAAGGAATGTATGTGGCCGGTGACGGGCCCGGGGTGGCGGGAAATATTGTTTCTGCGGCCGCCACCGGGATTATCCCGGCCAGGCGGATCATTGAAAAGAGCCGGTCAAAAGAGGCCGGATCAGGCCGGTAATTTTTTAGGGAAAATAGGTGGCGCAGGCATCCTCGGATTCCCAGGCCATGACCTTGGACACCCGGATCTCTTCGGTCAGCTCCCGGCTCAAGATCTCCTGAACCCGTTGGGCAATATAGACGGCAATGCGCTCCGATGTGGGCTGGCCCCCCTTAAACATCTCAAGATCATTGAGGAATTTATGGTCCAGCTCTCCGTCCACCACGGTCCGGACCGCCTTTTTGATATCTCCGAAATCCGCCAGGACCCCGGCCGGATTCAGCTTATCGCCCGTGACACAGACTTCCACATTCCAATTATGGCCGTGCAGGTTTTCGCATTTCTGCCCCACCATGGTCAACTGGTGGGCGCCTGCAAAATGGCTTTTTACCTTGAGTTCAAACATAAACGCTATCCTTACGGGTCTTACAGGTTTTTAAATAAATTTTTCAATTTGTTGGATATTTTATTGGAATCCAGCTCATCAAACTGCTTTAAAAGTTCAACCTGTTTCTGGCTCACCTTGGTGGGGGTCTTGATAATCACCTTGATAATCTGATCCCCCCGCTGGCCGCTCCTCAGGGAAGCGATGCCCTCCCCTCTCAGCCTGAAAACATCCCCGTACTGGGTGCTTTTCGGGATGGTCAGTTTTTTCTCGCCCACAAGGGTGGGAATGGTGATCTCATCCCCCAGGATGGCCTGGATAAAAGAGATATCAATGGCGCAGATAATATCGGTATTGTCCCTCTGGAAAAATTTATGGGGTTTGACATTGATGACCACATAGAGATCCCCGGGTGATCCGTCCGGACTGGGGGAGGCTTCCCCTTCCCCGGAAAGCCTGAGTTTTGACCCCACATCCACGCCGGCCGGGATCTTGACCTGGACCTTGCGCGTGATTTCAACCCGGCCCGCACCCCGGCATTTCCGGCAGGGATTGGGGATGATGCTGCCCTGGCCCTTGCAATAGGGGCAGGTGGTTTTGACCTTAAAAAATCCCTGGCTTTGAATAAACTGGCCTGTCCCGCGGCATTGGGAGCAGGTCTCGGAATGCGTGCCCTCCTCGCAGCCGGAACCCTTGCAGTCGGGGCAGGTGGAAAGCTTGGGAATGGATATGGTCTTTTCCGTGCCAAAGGCCGCTTCCATGAATTCTATGGTCATATTGTACCGGAGGTCCGACCCCCTCCGGGTCCTGTTCCCGCGGCCGCCGCCCCCGCCGAAACCAAAGAAATCCTCAAAAATATCCCCAAAACTTGAAAAAATGTCCTCAAACCCGCTGGGTCCCGAGTGACCGGCGCCTTCAAGCCCCCTGTGGCCGAACTGGTCATAGATCTGCCGCTTATTGTCATCGTTCAGGACTTCATAGGCTTCCGATGCTTCCTTGAATTTTTCTTCCGCCTCTTTATTGTCCGGGTTCTTATCCGGATGGTATTGGATGGCCAGTTTCCGGTAGGCTTTCTTTAAATCCGCTTTTGAAACATCCCTTGCCACGCCTAATATTTCATAATAATCGCGCTTTTCCGTCATATGGGTCCCGATTGCGTTGTTCCTGTCCAGGGTTTGTTTATAATTGTATTCTTCCTTGTGTTATGGTACTTTTCCAGCCTGCCTTGGCAAGTAATCTAAAATAAATCAAAAATTCAGGTTGTCAACGATGAACAAGGAACTTGATTTTGTGAAAGACATGTTTGACCGGATCGCTCCGAAATATGATTTTCTGAACCGCCTTCTAAGCCTTCGTCAGGATACGGTCTGGAGAACCCAGATGGTGAAGGCAGCCCGGCTTAAAAAAGACGCCGAAATCCTGGACGTGGCCTGCGGGACCTGCGATGTCGCCCTGGAAGCCGCCTCTTATTTAAAGGGCCGGACCCGGATCACGGGCCTGGACTTTTCCTTTGGGATGCTTGAACTGGGCAAAAAAAAACTAAGGCAAAAGAAGAATAAAAGTATCGCCCTCATCAACGGGGACGCCCTTTCTCTGCCCTTTGGGCCGGGCCTCTTTGACGCCGTGTTCATTGCCTTCGGCATCCGGAACATCATGAACCGGCAGGCGGCCCTGGATGAATTTTTTACCGTTCTGAAACAGGGGGGACGGCTTGCAGTCCTGGAATTGACCACACCGGAAAAGGGAATTTTGCGGTCATTGTATCTCCTCTATTTCCAAAAATTGCTTCCCCTCATCGGGTCCTTTTTTTCAAAGGACCCGAAGGCCTATCAATACCTGCCGGATTCGGTCCTGAAATTCCCCGGCCCCGTGGAATTTGCCGGCCTCATGAAGGCTGCCGGGTTCAAACGGGTCCGGTTCAAACAGATGACCCTGGGCATTGTGACCCTGTTCATCGGAGTCAAGGCCTGATCCCGGGAGCCCCGGGAGAGCAAGGCTAAACGCTTTTCTTGAGAATGGTGTGCTTCAGATACCGGGCATCGTCCTTTTCCGGGTATCCGATATTATAATGCAGGCCCCGGCTTTCCTTTCTCATGAGGGCCGACCGGATGATGAGTTCGGCAACGGTGGCCAGGTTCCGCAGTTCGATCAGATCCGAGGTCACCTTGAAATCCCAGTAATATTCATTGATTTCCTCGTTGATATTGACAATCCGTCTCAGGGCCCTTTGCAGGCGCTTGTCCGACCGGACAATGCCCACATAATTCCACATGAGTCGCCGGATCTCATCCCAGTTATGGGAGACCACGATGGCTTCATCGCTGTCCGTGGTGCTGGTCTCATCCCAGAGATCCAGACCCGTGGTGATCTCATTGCCGCGGCCGGCCTTGAATTCATCCACAGCCGCCAGATAGGCCCTGTGGGAATAGACCAGGGCCTCCAGCAGGGAATTGGAAGCCAGGCGGTTGGCGCCGTGAAGCCCGGTGCAGGCGGTCTCGCCCACGGCATACAGCCTCTGGATATCCGTCTTCCCGTTCAGATCCGTGGCCACGCCGCCGCACATATAATGGGCCGCCGGCACCACCGGAATGGGTTGTTTGGTCATATCGATCCCGTATTCCAGGCATTTGGAATAAATATTGGGAAATCTTTTCTTTACAAATTCAGGGTCCTTGTGGGTAATGTCCAGGAAAACCGAATCAGCCCCGGTTTTTTTCAGCTCGCTGTCAATGGCCCGGGCTACCACATCCCGGCAGGCCAGTTCCTTATCCGGAGAATATTTATCCATGAACCGGCGGCCCTTGGCATCCACCAGAACCGCGCCCTCCCCCCGGACTGCCTCGGAAATCAGGAAATTCTTGGCCTCGGGATGAAACAGGCAGGTGGGATGAAACTGGACAAATTCCAGGTTGGCCACCGAGGCCCCGGCCCTGTAAGCCATGGCAATGCCGTCGCCGGTGGCAATATCCGGGTTGGAGGTATACAGGTAGACCTTGCCGGCCCCGCCGGTGGCCAGGAGGGTGACCGCGGCC
>JAAUSZ010000319.1 GCA_012031875.1 Desulfobacula sp. | reverse complement strand
TGGTTTCGGGTTTTTCAAACACGATGAATGGCGGATCAGGTCCGTCAGGGTTTGTTTGTTCAGCAGCCCCTTGAGCATGGGCGCCAGGGCCGGCTCCTTCCGGGTATCCACAATGCGCTTGCCGTCATCGGTTTTCCATTCCATGAACCTGGGGTATTCGCCGGACAGGGTGCCCACACGGGCAAACCAGCCGTCACTGGCAATCAAAAGAGTATTAAAGGTAAACAGGGAAGGGATCAATTGCTTGTAGGTCTGCAACTGCTGAAAGGCTGCATGGACGTCGGCATTTTCATCCACGGGGTTTTTCAATTCCATAACCGCCAGGGGCAGGCCGTTGACCAGGAGCACCACATCCGGCCGCTTCCGGTTGTGGTTTTCCACCACCGTGTACTGGTTGACGGCCAGAAATTCATTGTTCTCAGGATCATTAAAATCCACCAGCCAGACCTTGTCGGTCCTGGCTTTGCCGCCGCCCACGGAGAATTTCACATCAATGCCGTCAATGAGCATCCGGTGAAAGCTTTCGTTGTTTTCCAGAAGGTTCACGGATGGGGTGCGCAGCGCTTTCCTGGCCGCATCCTCCCTGGCCTCGGCCGGGATGTCCGGGTTCAGCCGGTCGATGGCGGCCCTCAACCGGCCCTGCAACACCACCTCGGTATGGTCCCGTTCCCTGTCCTCACCTTCGGAGATGTCCGGGCCAAAGGCAATGGCATACCCGTCCTCGTCCCTCAGGATGTCCAGAACGATCTGCTCGATTTCGGATTCATAGAGCCCATGGGTCATAATTTTCTTCTCCTGCCGGATTTTGCCTTGCCTGGTCCGGCAATCTGCTTGACGGCCTTGTCAAAATCACTTTCAAACAACCGGTCCTGAACCATCCGGTATTTTTCAAACTGGCTTTCGGCAAAGGTTCTGGCAATCTCCTGGGAAACCGGCCGGGGTTATCCAATATCTCCCGCTGGTTGAACTGAAGAAAGGCATTCAGTTTTTCAGCCCAATCCTCCATGGTCATGGGAATATTGCGCTCCGCCTGATCTTCGGCATAATCCAGGTACATGGAGACAGTCCGGTCCAGAGCTTTCAGTTCTTTGGCGGTGAGGTAATTCTTGGCAACAGCAACATCGGTTTTGACAATCTTTCCGGCGGGTGCGTTTTCCAGGTGGTCAGTCCCATGCGCTCTTTGTCTCCGTCAGCTCTTTCCATGATCAGTTCAGCGGCTGTGCGCCCATGAACGGCAAAATGCAATTTGTTCTGGACCGTGGCAAAAAAAGTCCGGGTCGTTTCCGAGTCCGGGCTGTAATCCATTGCCGTGGCGTAAATATCCGTGATCTTTTGATGGAACATCCGCTCACTGGCCCGGATCTCCCGGATCTCGGCCAACAGATGATCAAAATAGGCCTGATTGAAAAAGGAACCGTTCTTCAGCCTTTCCTTGTCCAGCACATACCCGCGGATGGCAAAATTCCGCAGCACTCCGGTGGCCCATTGCCGGAACTGAGTCGCCCGCCGGGAGTTGACCCGGTAGCCGACAGCAATCACGGCATCCAGGTTATAGTGTTTTGTTTTATATGTTTTTCCATCAGCAGCAGTTACCGAGAAATCCTCGGTAACTGAATTCTCATCCAACTCCCCTTCCTTAAAGATATTTTTCAGGTGCAGGGAAATATTATCAGTGGAGCAATCAAACAATTTTGCCATGAGTTTTTGAGTAAGCCAGACAGTGTCCCTCTCAAACCGGACCTCTATAGAACTGTCTCCGGCCTGGGCCGTAAAAATCAGGAATTCAGCCGTGCTGTTTCGTACTTGCAGTTTTTTGATCATGGCATCAATAGTCTCATAATGGTTTCTTTCTCCATATCAAAACGTGATTGGAGATTATCAAATGTATTCTCAGCTCGGTTCTTTATTGGCTCATACCAAAATTTTCCTTGTCGCTTGCGTTTAAAAAGCATAGATATGTCTCGTGGCCTGTCGTATCTTTAACAAAATGGAGAAAAGGGGATAGGCTAAAACACTCGGCATCCCATACAACGTAGAGTTGTTCTTGACCAAGCCCGATGACATATGTCGTTTGTGTCCCAATCAGTGTTAAGTATTCGTACTCTCGGTTCAGAGAATGCCCATTGAAGATTTCACATTTGCAAGATGATGAATAAGATTCGAACCGCAGGATCTTGCAGCTTTCCAGGAAACGGGTCTTGGTGAGCATTTCCCGGAAAATCGGAATCACCTGCCTCAGCTCGTCTTCTGCCTGTTCACGGGTAGGGCTTATGTGGTGGGTAATATCATTACGGATATCCTGCAACTGTAACAGGTCGTCACACAGGCTCTCGTCGATCTCTTCGAATTTGAATCCAAGGCTGTTTGTCTTGCTGTGAAGAATAATTCCTTTGATGTTCTGGATCTTTTGTTTGATGGCGTCCGACAGGATTTTGTCGGTGTTGAGATGAGTGTAACGAGGATTGCCGTCCGGATCCAGGGAGACAAAATGTTGAGCTGCCTTAAGATTGATGCCCCTGTGCCGGACCTCGCCCATAATTAGGGCATAAATCACAAATACAATGGATTCCCAAGTATCTTTCAGATGAAACAATTTGCGAACCGGGTCGTCTGCCCCCTGACCACGTTCGGAAAGACGGTAATTGTATGCTATGCAGGCTGGATATGAGTCGAAAACCACCTGCTTCAGGTTGTCAAATTCCTGCTCCAGAAATTCGTTGTAGGCATCCTTATAGGTTGGATTGGCCAACTCGAACAGAATACGGCTGCGCTGAAATGGGATGTTGGCAATGAGCACATCTCCTTCTTCATCCAGGGATTCATTGAATCGCTGGTAAAGCTGATCATCATATTGCAGCTCGTCGCTCATACTTCAATCTCTCCGGACATGAGTTTAGGTAGGAGGGTGTCGCGAATTTTGGCTATTTCAAACGATTGCAGTATTTTAATTTCAATAGTCTCGAGCAACTGATTGACAGCTCTATGGTAACTATGGATGAGGTCGACAGGAGGCAAGATTAAATCAATATTTTTCAATATTAATTGACTAATGTTCTGCTGTGCCGAACCTATGGCTCGTGAAATTATTTCCTCTTTTTTCAATTTCAAAAATGATAAATAAATGAATAAGGATATTGTTCTGATGGAATGAATGCGCAAATTGCTTGATTACAAGTTGATTCCATACTGGTTATTCCATAGTTACCAACATTTGCACCATACATTGCTATGAGCACAGAGTAAGCTGGTAGTATTTTGGCAGATGATTTTTTTACGGCTTGCTCAGTAATCTTTTCTTCAGTTTCTGTTACAAAAGAACCTGTTAGTTCTTTAGATTTTATCCAATTAGTATTTCCGTCTTGATAATATTCCGGATGAGTTCTATTAGGCGTTCCACCAGAAGTCGTTTGATAAATTTCTCCCAATTTTCCAATCCGCCATCCCCTCGGGATCGGCCCCAATTCACTATCCTTCATTTCACCGGTAGCGCCGGGAAAGCGGAAATCCACAAACCATTCCTTGAAAATGGCCTGGGCAATGGCTTCCAGCGTGGCGTTGGTCCGGCGGTTCAGTTCGATCTTGTCGTCCAAGGCAGAGAGGATGGCGGCGATGCGGGTTTGAGTTGGGAGGTCAGGGGCTCCTATTTTAAAATTCGAAAATGCGGTTTTGTTTAAAATAGGCACTGCTGTACTATGGTGAGCTGTATTACGAAGCTCATCAGAAATTTTTATTATCGCATAATATACGAAATTTGGATCGAATGAAGTATTACAAATAATTGAATTGAGCTGCTGGTTGGTTACGCTATTTTGTGTTGTCATTACAACCTTACCCATGTCTGAGCCAATGCAGGAAACACAGATTGCATCAGGAGGCAACAAACAGTTTTTTACGGAAAGCATACCTTTTTCCGAAAGAAACCGTTCCGTATTGCTAATCTTCTTTTGGCCCGTCATGTCCCTTGGTGTAATAAAAGGATATGTGTTGCCAAAATTATTAAGATCCTGGGTCGTTGGTGTTTTCCCTGTAACAACACGCCCTAATTCTCCTATTTTGATTGTTTTCCAACTCCGTACACTCATCCCAACCCTCCTTCCAGCTCCGCTTCGATCTCCTCCACCGTGGGCAGGCTGGATTTAAGGTTTTCCGGCAGGGCCCGGGTCAGCTCGTAGTCGGAAATGCCGATGGGCTTGTGGACGTCGCGAAGGCTGTACTCGGCCAGGATACGGTCCTTGACCCTCTCCATCAGCAGGATATTGTGTCCCCGGGGAATTTGTGCAACGAGCCGTTGCACATTTGGGGTTTCATTCTTCTCAGGGGATGGCGCTGCCAGCGTTTTTTCCATCGGGCTGCCTGT
>JAAUSZ010000088.1 GCA_012031875.1 Desulfobacula sp. | reverse complement strand
ATTATTGGAGGTTACCCCTAGATTGGTGGACTAAAAATCCATTGCATTTTGCTTTTCTCATACTGTATATAAAAAAATCTGTTTGTTCTGAAAAGGAGATCTGCAATGCAACCAGACAAGGAAACCACATTATGGCTGTGAAATTTGACCCGATCAAGCTGACTGATCACTTTTATCAGATCGGCACCCCATATTTCCCAGGGTATCTTTCCCTGGGTAAGAAAAACATGTTGATCGACGGCGGGACGGGTGCCGTTGCCGGTATCATTCAAGGCCAGATCCGGGCCTTGGAGATTGATCCGAACAGCATTGAGTATATGGCAATCACCCATTCCCATGCCGACCATATCGGTGCTTTGTCCCGCCTGAAGAAAAGATGGACCCACCTCAAGACCATTGCCAGTGAAGGTGCTGCAAAGATGATGGAGAATCCCAAAGTGATTAAACAGTTTGAGGGTATGGATTCCGCCATTTCAAAGATTATGAAGGCTGCCTCCGAGATCGAAGAAATTCCAACACCCATGGAATCGGGCGGATATGATTTTGGTGTGAATATTGTGGCCGATGAAACCACACGGATTGATCTGGGGAACAACATTGTCTGGACAGTGGGCACAGCCCCCGGGCATGCCGCCTGCCAGATCATCCTGTTCGAAGAATACGAAGGCACGGCCGTTATCGGTGATTCTGCCGGGTTTTATAACCCTGTGGAGAAGGCATTCTGGCCTAATTATTTTGACTCTTTGGGGGATTATACGGACAGTATCCGGAAAATTATCCGGATAAATCCGGCAAGGCTGGCGTTGGGCCATAATGGCGCTGTTGAGAAGGATATTAAGGCGTTCTTGGCCTCGGCTTTACAGGCAACCGGAGTGTATCATCGGGAACTGGTGAAACGGGTTGGCGACGGAGAAACTTTTGAGGCGATTGCCTTGGATAAAGCCCGCCAGATTTCTTCCTGGTCTGGGCATATGTCCTTTGCCGTGGTTATGCTGATCCAGGTCCTCATCAAACAATCACTCAAGGCTGCAGGGGATGGTGAGCCGTCCTTTGAACTTGATTTTGACGCCAGGCCGTAAAGGAAGCGTTTTATGTCAAAATCCGTATATGTCGGCATAGACTTGGGCGCGTCCAGAACAAAACTGGTTGTCTTGGATTCGGATAAAAAACTCATCGGGTATGCAATACGGCATTCAGGGATCGATTACGGGAAAACCGCCCGTCTGGTTCTGGTTGAAGCTCTGGAAATGGCGAATGCAGAAGAAAAAGACATTGCCGGAGCCCTTTCCACAGGATATGGAAGAAAGAATGTAGATTTTGTTGCAGCAGACAAAACCGAAATCGCCTGCCACGGAAATGGATGTTTTTACTATTTCCCGGAGGAAATCAGCATTATTGACATCGGTGGCCAGGATAACAAGATCATCAAGCTCAATGACAAGGGGTTTAGGCTCAGTTTTAAGATGAACCGAAAATGCGCGGCCGGGACCGGTGCGTTTTTAGAGGAAATGTCCCTCCGGCTGTCCGTGCCGCTGGTAGAGATGAATGCCCTTGCCGTGCAGGCAGAGGGCATGGTGCAGCTCGGTAGTTTCTGTACGGTTTTTTCCGGCACCGAAGTGCTGGAAAACATCCGAAAGGGAAAAAGCGCCTCCGATATTGTCAAAGGGCTTTTTTATTCGGTAATCAAACGGGTAATGGAAATGGATTCGCTCACCTCCAATGTGGTGATGACCGGAGGTGTGGTGGCCCATAATCCTTACCTTGTGACGATGGCAGGCGAGATGCTGGGCAGACAGATTCTGGTGCCGCCATTTCCTCAACTGACCGGCGCCATTGGGGCAGCCCTGTTTGCAATGCATGCTGAACAAAAGGAATCTTTCAGGAGGAAGAAGGTATGATTGAGGAAAAAAAACCGGCAAGAAAAATCATTGAAACATCCAAAGATATGGGCCGGTACATGGCAGACTATTATTATGAACTGAACGATGCGGCAAAGACTGGTAAACGGAAAATTGCCTGGTGTACAAGTGTCGGCCCAACCGAGCTTCTCAGGGCCATGGGATTTCTTGTTTATTTTCCTGAAACCCATGCCGCCATGCTGGGGACCAGCAGAATGGCAACGGATCTCATACCCCATGCCAACGCCCTGGGGTATTCTCCTGAAGTGTGCTCTTATATGACATCGGATATTGGTGCGTATCTTCAGAAAACAACCCCTCTGTCTAAGGCATTTCCCGGGATTGACAGTATCCCGAGACCCGATATCCTGGTGTTTAACACCAACCAGTGCAGGGACGTACAGGACTGGTTTTCCTTTTATGCAAGGGAATTCAATATCCCTATCATCGGGGTTCATGCCCATGTCGGGGTAAAGGATGCAAGCGAGCCCATTGTCCAGGATATTACCACCCAGATCGAAAACCTGGTGGAACCCCTTGAAAAAATTTCAGGGGCAAAGTTTGACATGGCTCGGTTTAAGGAAACCGTGGGGAATTCCAGGAAATGTTCGGACCTGTGGAAGGAAATTCTGGAAACTGCAACGGCAAAACCCTCGCCCCTGACCTTTTTTGATGCAGCCACCCTCATGGGGCCCGCGGTCGTAGGAAGAGGTACAAAAATATCGGTAAATCTCTATGAAAAACTTTTGGCTGAATTAAAGGGAAAAGCCCAGGTCAAGGACGGGGCCATTGGAAATGAAAGATTTCGCATCTACTGGGACGGAATGCCGGTATGGGGAAGGCTGGGAGCCCATTCCAAACTCTTTGCCGGTCTGAATGCCAATGTCCTGGCCTCAACCTACTGCAGTAGCTGGATTTTTACCTCACTGGACGCGGATGACCCGTTCCGCAGCATGGCCAAGGCTTATACGGAGTTGTTCATTGTGAGGTCCGATGATTATAAGGAGCAGTATATCCGGGAAAAACTAAAAAATTACGGGATATACGGGATCATTTACCATGATGCCAAAACCTGCCCTAACAATTCCAACTGTCGCTACGGTCTTTCCAAGCGGATTCAGAAGTCCACGGGGATTCCCACGCTTTCCATTGATGGGGACCTGTGCGACATGCGCCTGGTGTCGGATGAACAGACCAAAACCAATGTGGAAGCATTTATTGAACAGCTTGCCGAAATGAAGGGGTAAAGTTTACCCGATGCGGTCCTCCCTTTATCCGGAATCCATAAGGTCTACATCAATCCCGGCAGAAATGTGGCAATCTGGGGAAATAAAAGAAGCAGCAGGTTACAAATAATGAGAGAGATGAGAAAAGGCGCTACCCCTTTAAATATGGTTTCCAGAGGGATGGTTTTGGCCACCCCGTAGACCACATAGACATTGATGCCCACCGGTGGAGTGATGACCCCCATCTCTGCGATCAGAACAATGATGACGCCGAACCAGATGGGGTCAAAACCCAGGGTGGTGGCCACAGGGAAAAAAATGGGCACCGTGAGCATGATCAGGGCGAACCCGTCCATGAAACATCCGCCGATAAGGTAGATCAGAATAATCACGATCATGATGAGCATGGGGGGCAGGGGCAGATTGCCGACCCAGTGGGACAGGGTAAAGGGAATCCGTGTGACGGCCATGAAATGGCCGAAAACCGTTGCCCCGGCCACAATCACCATGACCATGCAGCTTAGGCGGGTGGTGTCGGCAATGGATTTTAAAAAATTCTGCCAGGACAATTGCCGCCGGACGACGGACACGAGAAGCGTGAAAAATGCGCCGGTGGCCGCGGCTTCCGTGGGGGTGAAAAAACCGAAAAACAGCCCGCCCATGACAAAGCCGAAAATCACCAGGGCCTCTAAAATGCCGGTCAGGGATTTGATTTTCTGAACAAAGGTGGTTTTCGGACCGGCCGGCGCCATCTCCGGGTTTTTTCTGACCCGCAGATAAATGGCCGTCATGAAGAGGAAGGACAACAAAATGCCTGGAAGAATCCCGGCCATGAATAATTTTCCAATGGATTGCTCGGTGAGAATCCCGTAGACGATAAAAATGGTGGAGGGCGGGATGAGGATACCGAGGCTTCCGGCCGCCGCGACGGTTCCTGCTGCAAGTCCCATATCATATTTATAGCGCTTCATTTCCGGTAGGGTCACCGTGGCCATAGTGGCTGCCGTGGCATTGGTAGACCCGGAGATGGTGGCAAATCCGGCGCAAGCCGCCACCGTGGCCATGGCCAGCCCGCCTTTCCGGGCTCCCATCATGACATAGGCCGAATCATAGAGCCTTCGGCTGATGCCTGAATAAAACGAGATCTGGCCCATGAACATGAACAAGGGGATGACGGTGAGGCTGTGGGAGGAAAACATTTCAAAATAATCCTTGGCCAGGATACTGAGGCCCGGCCCAAAACCCTTGAGATAACTGAAGCCCAGGACGCCGATCATGCCCATGACAAAACCCACGGGGATGTTGGAAAACAAAAAGATCAGAAGAATAATAATACCGAGGATGCCGATGGTGGTTAAGCTCATTTGCCGGGTTCCTTTCTAAGGTCTTTGATGATGGCCGTCAGAAACACAAGGGTCACGGCCAGGGCGGAAAAGGCCAGAAGATAGACAAAGGGATGAAAGGGCAGTTGCATGGTCATGGAGACCTCTCCGCTTTCCTTTAAATCCCGGGCATAGAGGACACAGCGCCAGGCCAGGACGGCAAAGAAAATGCCGGACAGGGTATCGGTGATCAATTTCAGGACGGCCTGCTTTTTTTTGGCCAGCAGGCGGACCAGAAGTTCGACGGCCACATGGCCGGACTGAACCGTGGTGTGGGCCATGGCCAGGGCCGCGGCCACGGAACCGCACAGGGCCACAAGGTCGTAGCTTCCGGGGATGGGCCGTAAGGTGGAAAGAAATTCCCATTGAAAAATTTTATACAGGGTGACGCAAAAGCGCAAACATACATCCGTGGTGGTGATGAGCATCATGAGCACAATGGCCAGGCCGGAAATATAATACATCAACCGGACCAGCCCATTAATGCCGGTTTCAAGGAGTTTCATAGCAGGAGTCCCCGATGTTTATCAAAAAATATAGGATCAGATCTTATTCAGTTTTCCGGCAGCGCCTTCCAGCCCGGCCAGGAGCTTCTCATTCAGGCCCGGGATGACCATTTCGAATTTATTGTCGATCACGGTATAGTCATAATATCCCAGCCGGCCGATGGGACGGAGTTTAAGGATATCTATTTTTCCGTCCTTTCCGATGCACTCATCCTTGATATGGATGCCCGCCACCAGGCCGATGATGATATCCACGGTCCCCATGACGCTTTTGCCCGGCAACCTCAGGGTCTGGTGGTACCGGCATTCAAACTGGATGGGAGATTCGGCCACCCGGAAGGGTTTGACAAGGATTGAGGGGGCCTTGGTGAGCCCTGCCAGCTCAAATTCGTCAACCCCGTAGGGGACCTCCTGGGCCGAGAGGTTCACGGCCTCCCGGAGGTCATAGGTGGCCATATTATAGACAAATTCTCCGGTCCGTTCGGCATTGACGGTGGAATCCTTGCGCTCACCCCGTGTATTCTGGTTGGCTGCAAACATGACATAGGGCGGGTCAAAGGTCAGGTTTTGAAACTGGCTGTAAGGGGCCAGGTTCGAGGCCCCGTCCGGGCTGAGCGTAGAAACCCAGCCGATGGGGCGGGGCACGACACAGGACTTGAAGGGATCAAAGGCCAGGCCGTGGTCCTTATTCTCAAATTGATAAAACATGTATCCTTCTCCCGGTTATTATGGAAGCCGCTGCCGCTTGTTTCAACGATGGATCAATAGGTCTTTACGGCCTCCTGGAGGAAGTCCACATAGTCCTGGGCCGGCAGCCCTTTTTCAGAGGCTTCCTTGACCCATTTCCCGATCACCGGCTTAACCGCTTCGGCCCAACGGGCATTTTCTTCCGGAGATAAGGGGATGATGCTGTTTCCCAGTTGCAGGGTAAACTCCCGGCCGGCGATATCGCTGTCGTCCCAGGCCTTGCCGAATTTGGGGATCCATTCCTGGTTGACCTGCTCGAATACCGCCTGCACATCCGGAGGCAGGGAGGCCCATTTGTCTTTGTTCATGAAAATATAGAGTCCGGAAGTATAACCGATGCTGTAGGTTTCCGTGGTGTGTTTGATGACTTCGGCCTGTTTCCAGCCTTTCAGGGCTTCCATGGGAACCAGGGTGGCATTGCAGACGCCTTTTTGCAGGGCTTCATAGGCTTCGTTCTGGGCCATGGCCACCGGAACCCCGCCCAGGGCTTCGATGACCTTGACGCTGAAGCCGTAGCACCGGACCTTCATTCCCTTGATATCTTCCAGTTTTTGAATGGGGGTCTGGCTGTGGATGAGTCCGGGTCCATGGGCATGGAACAGCATGACCTTGACATTGTCCAGTTCCTTGGGCTTGAATTTTTCGTAAAAGGCATTGATGATTTTTGTGGCCTGGGTGCCGCTCTTATATCCCACGGGCAGATCTATGGCCTCCAGTGCCGGGAAAACCCCGCGGCTGTATCCCAGTACGGAAAATCCGATGTCGGTAATGCCGTCCACGACCGCGCCGTAGGTTTTAGCCCCGGCCACAAGGGAGCCGCCCGGATAATAGGTCATTTTTACCTTTCCGCTGGTGCGTTTTTCAATTTCATTGCAATAGTCCTGGCCCAGTTGGCCATGGATGTGCGAGGGAGGAAACATGTTGCTGAAACTGACCTCAATCGGTTTGGCCGCGGCATTACCGGCTAATGACAGAAGCAAGGCGATTGAAACTGAAAAAACAAATAAGATAAACCCTGTTTTTAACTTCATTGGCACCCTCCATAAATTAAAGAATTAAAGAATGAAATCACGCTTTTAGACCAAACAAACGTTAGATTTTATTAACGTTCGATTAACAGTCCTTAGCATGCGGTTTTCCTCATGTCAACAGCTTCTGTCTTTGGACCTGAAGGGGAGTTTGACGGTAAAAAGAGTTCCTTTTCCAGGAGTTGAATCCACCTCCATCCGGCCGCCGTGGTGATCCACAATAATAAAATAGGAGATGGAAAGCCCCAGGCCGGTTCCCTTTTCCGGCCCCTTTGTGGTAAAAAAGGGTTCAAAGACGCGCTTGCAGGTTTCCGGATCCATTCCCGCCCCATTGTCTTCTATCTCGATGTGGACCATGGACTGCCCTTTTTTTAAGCGGATGATCAGTTTCGGGGCTCCATTGTCATATGGCTTTGAGTTCATGGAATAGGCCGCGTTTTTAAGCAGGTTGAACAAGACCTGCTGGATCTTGGTTTTTTCACAAAAGAGGACAGGAAGGCCGGAAGAATATTCGCGGATGATTTCAATGGGAGGGGAGCCCTCTTTGGGTTTAAACCCGCGTCGTTTTTGATCAGATCCAGGGTGTTGTCGATCAGTTCTTCCAGGTTCACTTCCTTTCTTTGCAGGTCGCTCTTTTTGGAAAAGCTCAACATGTTTTCTATGATTTCGGCGGCCCGCCCGCCTGCCTGATGGATATAGTCAAGCTGGGTTAAAATCCCCCTTTTCTCCATAAAGCTCCGGATGGCCGCCATGGATGTTCCCAGTTCCTCCGCGGTTTTTTGGTTGGCCGGGATATCCCGGGTGAGCCGGTTATGGATGATCTGGGCGTTCTGCATGATCCCGGACAGGGGGTTGTTGATCTCATGGGCCATTCCCGCGGCAAGCCCCCCCACGGACATCATTTTTTCCGACTGGATCATGAGTTCCTGGGTTTTCCTTCTTTCGGTAATATCATTGACCAGGGAGGCCACGCCCGTGATTTTGCCGTCCAGGGTCTTCAGAACCGTATTATACCAGTCGCAAAGGATTCTTTTCCCGGATTTGGTGATATTTTCATTCATGTTCCGTTCTCCTCCGTTGCCGGACAAGATGTCCCGGAAAACGGTATTCACCTCTTCAATAATGTCTTGGGGAAGAATCAGCTCCGCGGCATGCTTTCCCATGGCCTCTTTCCGTGAATAGCCGAAGATGGTTTCAGCAGAGGGGTTCCACTCCTGCACCCGGAATTCCGTATCCCAGGAAATCGCGCCCACCGGGGTGTTCTTAAGATGAATGGAAAGCTGGTTCCTGCTTTCCAGGAGTTCTTTTTCCGTTTTTTCCCGGTGATCCAGTTCTTCTTTTAAAGAGGTCAAGGCCTGTTGCCGTATCGTAAAAATGTTGAATGAGGCCAGGAACACACAGGTCATGATCACCAGATTATCCAGGAAATAATCCAAATGCTCGTCGGCGCTTAAACTTGCAGTCTCTTTTAATGGTAATTGAAAATTAAAAATAGGCTGATATTAAAGGCGAAATAGGCCGATATCGGTGTTCGGTTTTTGGCGACCACCGGCAGGGCAGCCATAAGACCGATGATAAATACAATGGTGTCTATTTTAGTGATGATGGAACGGTTTGAGCCCAGAAACATCACAGCCCATATGCCTGAAAAACCGGTGATAAAGAGGATATGAACCGCGGCCCGGTAATTTCCCTTTACCAGGAGGCCCAGGGCAACCAGGATGATCATAAAGGCGAAGACTTGGGCCAGAACAATAATGCTGCTAAAGCCTCGAAACCAGCTTGAATACACCAGGGTTACCGATATGGTGAGAAGGGCGCAGATAATGGCAGTCAGAGCAAATCTGGCCGTCAGGCAGACTTCTTTTTCCCGGGGGTCATAATTTTTCAGGAAGATCTTCAAGAGCCGGTTCATTTCATTTTTCCCCCTGATTCTGCAGCGGATTCATCTTTGGCCCCACCCTAAAGAAATGCGGCAAACAAATCAATAAAAAAATCAGGATTTAATGATCTCCACAAAGCCCTTGTCCGCATCAATGCGGACAAAATCGCCGGTTTTGATATGGTCCAGGGGGCTTTTTTCCAGCCCATGAACCATGGGGGTTCCCGTGATGATGGCGCTGACCGCCACCACCCCTTCGGCTTTTTCGTTGATGATCCCCTTGGGGGCAACGCCTCTTTTGAAAGCGGCATAATACTGCCATGAGCCGGTGGTGGAGCCCTTTCCCGTGGGAAACACCAGGATCTTTCCGGCCACGCTTTGGCCGAAGAGGTCATGGCCGGGTTCCCGGATAATGCCGGATTCCGGGTCCATGCCGCCGGTAAAGGAGATGGCCATGCGGCTGACCAGGGCCTCGCCTTCTGCCAGACCCCGGGTGACGGGTCTGGCTTTGAGTCTTATCATTTTCTTCCCTCCCATTTTCCGGATATGGCGGACAGGACGCATTCCCTTGTGGAGCCGAACCAGGTTTCCATGCCGAAGAGGGTGTGGGCGTAATAACTTGCCCTGGCTGAATTGACGGCAATCACCCTTACCCCTTGTTCCTTAAGGTAGAGGTGGGGGCCGTCCGCGGCACCCACATCGCTTACCACCCGGACCCCGGACCCTGTCAATGCCTTTAAAAGGCCCATCCTGTCGCAGAGGAGTTTTACCCAGGCCGAGGTGCAGATCCAGAATTGGGTATCCGCATGGACCTGTTTTCCTTCCATGAGCCCGGCGATTTCCTGGACTTCCTGGATGCTGCACTGGGGGCATCCGAAAATCACCAGGTCCACCTTGGCTGTTTTGCCGGAGGAGATTTCCCCGTAGGCTTTGTCCACATCCTCGGGAAGGGCCGAAAGGTCGGGAAGGCAGGCCCTGTTTTTTCCCAGGGCTGTTTTAAGATCCGGGGCTTCCGGCGTGATCCCCGCGAGATGGACCATGCCCATGGCCCCGGTTACCGTGAGGGTGTATAACAGGCCCTTGATTTTTTCAATATGCAGGTCCGGCGGCAGGTTGATAAAAACCGGAATCCGGGCCCCGATCTTTTTGCCCAGGGACCACCCCAGGGCCTTGAAATCTTCAGGCCCGTAGGATTCCAGATCCAGTTCCCCCACATCAACGACCAGATCGGCCCTGCGGTTTTTTTGGAGGTGCAGGCCCCATTCCGGGATCACTCCGGCAATGGCCGCGGCCAGGGCCACATGGTCCCCGTCCCGGTTGGACCTTGCACCGATGACGGAATTGGCAAAGACCTGGCTGCCCGAGGAGGCCCAGGCAATATGATCCCCGAATCTCGGCACATTCCCCACCAGATAATGGTGGCAGGTATAGGTCGGAATGATCCCCAGCTTTATCAGCACCTCGTGAATCCGTCCCTGCCTTTGCCTGAACCGCATGGGAATCTTCATTTCGTCGGCCTGGAGCGGGTCATACATCTCGGGGTTCTTGGTGGTGAAGACCCTTACCCGGGTTCCCCCCTTGGCAAGGTCCTCCAGCCAGTCTATCCCCTCGTCCAGGAGAACGGGAAAATTACCGGCGATGTGAACGCTGGTGACCGGGATCAGCCTTTCGGCATCGTAGCATTGCCCATAGGCCGTCAGGATGTCCATGGCCTTTTGTATCCCGTCTCCCTGCTTTCCGGCCGACATGTCCTTTTGTTGCGGGGTTAATTCCATGGACCTCCTTTATAAGAGCAGGTTTTAACGGAAAAGGGATTCTGCCGTGGTTAAATGAACCTGCTGATCAATAAAATTTTCTCAATAGAATTTTCTATTGATCAGCACTGGCTATAATATGAGGAAATCTTTCTGTCAATTATTAAAAAAGGACATTCTCCCCTTTTGAATATATTCTGCATTGCCGGCCGAATTTAAGAAGATTTCAGAAACCCGCTCCGGATCGAAATCAGATAAAACCGTTTTTCCCGGCCTCTTCCATAAGTTGATTCCTGAAATTGGGGTGGGCGATATTGATCAGCGCCAGCGTGCGTTCCGGTACGCTCCTGCCCCTCAGCCAGGCTGCCCCGTATTCCGTGACCACGTAATCGGTGATGCCCCGGTGAAGGGTCACAGGAGTCCGGCCGGGGCAAAGGGCACAATGGTGGACATGGCGCCGTCTTTTGCCGTGGACGGGCACGCGATGATGGATTTTCCAAGGCCGTCAAAGCCCTGTCTGGCGCCCATGGCCGTATCAAACTGGCCGCCCGGCCCTGAATACTGCCTAAAACCGATCCCCTCGCTGTATACCTGGCCGTAAAAATCCACCATCATACAGGTGTTGATGGAGACCATCTTTGAGTTCTGACGCAGGACTGAGGGGTGGTTGACCCAGGGTCCCCGGAAAAACTGGATGGCGACATTATTATCCACCCAGTCATAAAGGCTTTTTGAGCCAAAGACAAAGGTGGCAATGAACTTATCTTTGCAGAACGCCTTTTTCTTGTTCGTAATCACCCCCATCTCATACAGATCCATCATGGAATCGGTGATCATCTCCGTATGGATGCCGAGATCCTTTTTATGGGTCAGGGCATGGGCCACCGCGTTGGGGATTTCCCCAATGCCGAGCTGGAGGGTGGATTCGTTATCCACCAGTTCCGCAATAATGGAGCCGATCTGCAAATCAATGTCCCCCGGGATTTTCTTTGGGATGGCGGGCAGATCGATCTCATTTTCAACAAAGAAATCAACATCTTTGACATGGACTTCAACATCACCGAAGATGCGGGGAAGGGTGGGGCTCACTTCCAGAATGACGAGGTCGGCTTTTTCAAAAATATCTTTTTCATAGGAGGTGCCCAGACCGAAACACACAAAGCCGTGTTTGTCCGGAGGGGTGCAGGAACCGAAAAATATATGGGTTTTCCTGGCCTCATTATGGCCTGTGGCAATGTTGTGGAGCAGGTTGGGGACAAACCGGACGGTTCCCGCCTTTGCGGCAAGCCCGGCCCTGGCGCCGCCGCCGTGAAACCAGGAGCAAAGCTCAAAATGACCCTTCATTTCAGGGTTGGTGAAAAATTCGTAGCCCCTGAAAGTGAGTACGGAAAAGACCTTGACGTTCTCCACCCGGTGGGCCACGGTATGAAACTGCTTCATGCAGCCCTGGGGTTCACACCCTTGAGAAACCACGATTTCCATATTGCTTTCGATCTTGTTGACAGCCTCTTCAATTGAAATGAGTTTGCTTTTGTAGATTGCGACATTGTCCCTCATGCGTTCTCCTTGTTCCGTAATATTTAATTCACCCTTAATAGATACCTTCCGGTCAATGGAAACTAAATTTACAAACCGGTTTAAATAAAAAAACGATTTACTTATCGACCGTTAGATTTATTTACCCTTCGTTAATTAACACGCAGGGTTTTTTTATTGTCAACTCAAAAAATATAGGGCTTATACTTGATAATAGGCAAAGGGTCCGGCGCTACCTTAATTCAGCCGGAAAAGAGGGAGGGGGCGGAGCATTGACCGGAATGAGATTTCCGGTTCCCGTGTCACCGGGACATTTCCCTGTTCAGGGCCGTGGTGGCCTTGATGATGATTTTGATTTTTGCCAGGAGATCTTCTTTGTCCGGATCAGGCAAATCCTTTAAAATAAGGTCGATGGCCTGGTCTTTTTCTTCTTCGATGAGCCTCAGGGTGGTTTTCCCCTTATCCGTGATGGCTAAAAGGGTCACGCGCTCGTCATTGGGGTCGGGTTTCCGGAGGATGAAGGCCTGCTTTTCAAGCCTTTTCGCAAGGCCCGTCATATTGGCGCCGGGCACCAGCATGATTTTTCCCACGCTGCTGATTTTATTCTGGCCCAGGTCCGAAGACTCCAGAACCCTTAAAATATTGTACTGGGGAAAGGACAGCCCGTATTTCTTAAAAATGGCGGAATGGGTACGTTTGAAATTTTCCGCTGCCCGGACAATGGCCATCATGACCTTTTCATCAAAGGTCAGGTCATTTTGATAATTTGTTTTTCCCACGCTTTTGTCTCCTTGTAAACTCCCCGGCAAGAGAATCGTGACCCCTTCCATTTCAAGTCAATTAATCACAGAATAAATAAATAGTCAACTTATTGATTATTTATTTGTTGACTATCAAAATTTCAACTGATATGGGTTTTATACCATCATCTGTTGTCAAGGCAAATAAAAAGACAGCCGACCTATCGGATGTCATTCGTAAACAGAACCTGGAGGGCATGAAATGAAGGAATCTCAAACCGGTGTGTTCAAAACAACGACCTGGTCACCCGGCCCCGGGTGCCATGGGGGCTGCGGCGTTCTGGCCCATATCAAAGACGGAAAGCTGGTGAAAATCGAGGGGGACCCGGACCATCCCATGAACCAGGGACGGCTCTGCGCCCGGGCTCTGGCCATGACCCAGTATATTGACCACCCGGACCGGCTTCGGTCTCCGGTCAAACGGGTGGGCAAGCGGGGCGAAGGCAAATGGGAAGAAATCTCCTGGGATGAGGCCCTGGATCTTATTGAAACAAAAATGAAGAAGATCCGGGAGGATTACGGGCCCGAGAGCATGGTGTTTAATGTGGGCACGGGCCGGGATATCTATGCCTGGATCAGCCTTCTGGCCTATGCCTACGGCAGCCCCAACATTATGTTCGGCCTGACGGGCCAGGCCTGTTACGGCCCCCGGCTGGCCGCCGTGATCACGGTCCAGGGCGATTTCGCCGTATTTGATGCGGCCCAGTGGTTTCCGGAAAGATTTGCCCATCCCGGCTATAAGGTGCCGGAGTGCATGATCATCTGGGGGTATAATATCCACGCCACCTGCCCGGACAATCTCTTTGGCCACTGGATCATCGATCTGATGAAAAAGGGCACCAAGATCATCTGCGTTGATCCGAGGCTCTCCTGGTTCGCCTCCCGGTCCAAATACCATTTAAGGCTGCGGCCCGGAAGTGACTCTGCCCTGGTCATGGGGTTTTTAAATGTCATCATTACCGAAGACCTCCATGATAAAGAGTTTCTGGAAAACTGGACCAACGGGGCCCATCTGGTTCGCAAAGACACGGGCAAACTTTTGCGGGAAAAGGATTTGGTAAGGGACGGGGCCGAGGGTAATTTTGCGGCCTGGGATCAGGCAGCAGGAAAACCCGTGGTCTGGGATACCACAGCGGTTGCATACAGGCTTGAGGATGCTGCGCCCGCCATCTCCGGGGAATGGGAAGTCGGCCTCCATGACGGCCGGAAAGTCCTCTGCCGGACGGTATGGGATGTGTTCAGGGAGGAAGTGGGCCGCTACCCGTTAAACGAGGTGGAAAAAATTACCGGGGTCCCGGCCAAGGATATCCATGATGCCGCGGTCTTCTATGCCAAGGCCAAGCCCGCGGCCATCCACTGGGGCGTGGCCGTGGACATGACCCCGGCCTTGACCCCCCTAGTCACCGGGATTACGGCCCTCTGGGGCCTCACCGGCAACCTGGACATCCCCGGAGGCAATGTCTTCGCCCGCTTTGCCTTTGACGTGGTGCCCTATGCCCTTCCCGGCACCAAGGGGGCCATCCGCCTGAAATCCAAGGAACTGGACGAACCCCGCATCGGCGCCAAAAAATTCATGCCCCTCAACAAATTTTACTGGCGGTGCCAGACCGATATGACCCTGGACCAGATTTTTACGGAAGACCCCTATCCCATCAAGGGCATGTGGATCCAGACCGCGGGCATCATGCAGGGCCTGGGCATGGACCCGAAAAAATGGAAGGCGGCTTTGGAAAAACTGGATTTTGTCGTGGCCGTGGATGTCTTTCATACGCCCACCACCCAGTATGCCGATGTGGTGCTTCCGGCCGGACCTTCCTTGAAAAGGACAGTTTCCGGAGCTGGTGGGTGCCCCTCCAGACCATCAACAAGGTCATGACCGTGGAAGGCTGCCGGCCCGATGTGGAGATCAATTTTGAACTGGCCCGGCGGTTTGACCCGGATTTTAAATTCAACACCGTGCATGACCTATATGACGATATCCTGAAACCCTCGGGCATGACCTTTGAGGAGCTTCAGGCCAAAGGGGGCCGGGCCTATCCGCCCGAGGGCAGTTCAAGCTGTCCCTATCTGCGCCATGAAAAAGGGCTGTTGCGGGCTGATAAAAACCGGGGTTCAGAACCCAGACCGGACTCTTTGAACTCTATTCCACCCTCCGGGAGGAATGGGATCTTGCACCCATTCCCCACCATGAAGAGCCCCCCTTTACGCCCGTTTCAAGACCTGACCTGGCCAAGACCTATCCCCTGATCCTGTCCACGGGCAGGCGGTCCCCGGCTTTTTTCCATACGGAACATAGAAATATTCCTTGGCTCCGGGACATTGATCCTGATCCCACGGCTGAGATCCACCCGAAGACAGCCGGGGAAAACGGCATCGGCAACGGGGAGTGGATCTGGATCGAGAACTGGATGGGCCGGGCCCGGTACAAGGCCAAACTGACTCCTGTGGTGCCGGAATGGATGATCATGGCGGCCCACGGCTGGTGGTTCCCGGAAAAAAAGGCGGCGGAACCGAGCCTTTACGGCATGTGGGAATCCAATATCAACCAGCTCATTCCCATGAATGAACAGGGCAAAGACGGCATGGGCGCGCCCATCAAGCATTCCATGTGCAGGGTCTATAAATGCAGGCCCGAGGAGGTGAATCATGAGTAAGACACCGGAATTCGGTCTTTTGATCGACTATGAATACTGTACCGGATGCCATACCTGCCAGGTGGCCTGCGCCCAGGAGCATGGCTGGCCAGCAGGCATGGGGGGGATCAGGGTCAATGAGATTGTCCAGAAGCTTCCCCATGACAAATATTATCTCACCTATCTGCCCTTTCCCACGGAGCTGTGCGTCCTGTGCAAACCTCGGACCAGAAAGGGCCTGGACCCGGCCTGCGTCCAGCATTGCATGGCCCGGGCCATGACCTATGGCCCCATTGAGGAACTGGCCCGGAAAATGAAAGAAAAACCCCGCATGGTGCTGTGGGTTCCCAAATGATGGGGCCTGCCGGGTCTCCGGGTGGGATAACCGGCAGACATAAAGAATCAATCCGTTTTTAAAGGAGAAAGGCTTTGAAAAAATACGCTCCATTGTTCACCCCCCTGAAGATCGGGAAGGTGGAGATCAAAAACCGGTATGCCATGGCCCCCATGGGCCCCTTGGGCCTTTCCGATAACGAAGGGGCCTTTAACGACCGGGGGATAGAATATTATACGGCCCGGGCCAGGGGCGGGACAGGGCTGATTTTCACCGGTGTGACCTTCGTGGACAATACGGTTGAAAAACATGCCATGCCCCATGTTCCCTGTTCCACCCATAACCCGGTGCATTTTATCCGCACAGCCCTGGAAATGACGGAACGTATCCATGCCTATGATGCAAAGATATTTTTGCAGATGTCCGGGGGCTTCGGCCGGGTCACGGTTCCCACCAATATGGGGGAATACCCGCCCGTATCAGCCTCGGCCATCCCCCACCGGTGGCTGGACAAGACCTGCCGGCCCATGACCAAAGAGGAAATCCGGCACATTGTCTCCATGTTCGGAAAAGGGGCTTATAATGCCAAGCGGGCCGGATTTGACGGGGTCCAGATCCATGCGGTCCATGAAGGCTATCTTCTGGATCAGTTCGCCATCTCTTTTTTTAACCACCGGACCGATGAATACGGGGGGGCCCTTGAGAACCGGCTGAGGTTTGCAAGGGAAATTGTAGAGGAAATTCAAAAGATCTGCGGCCCTGATTTTCCAGTGACGCTCCGGTACAGCCCCAAAAGCTTTATCAAGGATTTTAAATCCGGGGCCCTGCCGGGGGAGGAATTCATTGAAAAGGGCCGGGACATTGAAGAAGGTATTGAGGCGGCCAAACTCCTGGTGGAATTCGGGTATGCAGCCCTGGATGTGGATGTGGGGTCCTATGATTCCTGGTGGTGGAGCCATCCGCCCATGTACCAGGCCAAGGGCCTGTTCATGCCCTATGCCAAAATCATGAAGGACCATGTTACGGTTCCCATCATCTGCGCCGGACGCATGGACAACCCGGACCTGGCGTTGAGCGCCCTTGAGGACGGAGCCTGTGATATGATCAGCCTGGGGCGGCCCCTTCTGGCGGACCCGGACTATGTCAACAAGCTCCAGGCCGGGGATGTGAAATCCATCCGGCCCTGCATCTCCTGCCATGAAGGCTGCATGGGCCGGGTCCAGGCCTATTCGGCCCTGAACTGCGCCGTCAATCCCCAGGCGGCCCGGGAAAAAGTGAGGGCCTATACGCCCATTTTGAAAAAGAAAAAGGTCCTGATTGTGGGCGGCGGGGTGGCCGGCTGCGAGGCGGCCCGGGTCCTGGCCTTGAGGGGCCATGAACCCGTACTCTATGAAAATCCGGCCAAACTGGGCGGAAACCTCATCCCCGGCGGGGTCCCGGATTTCAAGGAAGACGACCGGGCCCTGACGGCCTGGTTTGCCCATCAACTGGAGACCCTGGGGGTACCGGTTCATCTGAATACGGCCGTTGATAAAGGCTTTGTCCTGTCCCATGCCTTTGACGCGGTCATCATTGCCACCGGATCTGTCCCGAAAAAATTGGTCCTGGGGGATGAGGGCCGGGTGTTTACGGCAGAAGAAGTCCTGCTGAAAAGAAAGATCCCGGAAACCGGGTGGTGGTGGCGGGCGGCGGGCTCATCGGCTGTGAGACGGCCCTGTGGCTTGCCCGGGAAGGAAAAACCGTGACCATTGTGGAAGTGATGGATAAACTGCTGGCCGTGAACGGCCCCCTATGCCATTCCAACAGCGATATGCTCAAAGAACTGATCCCGTTTAACGGCATCAAAGTGATCACCTCGGCCAGGGTGAAAGGATATGCCCGCGGGGCCCTTGCCTGCGAAACGCTGGACGGGGAAACGACAATCCAATGCGATTCCGTTATTCTGGCCGTGGGATACGACTCCAACCGGTCCCTTTACGAGGATATCCGATTTGATGTTCCCCAGGCCTATCTTTTAGGGGATGCCCGACGGGTGGCCAATATCATGTATGCCATCTGGGATGCCTTTGAAGTGGCCAATGGAATATGAATATTATTCTATAATATCAAATAGATATATCAAGCAGTAAATTTGAAGGGAATTTATGTTGACAAATTAAAACCCCCATGATAATTGATTAACAATTGATAAAAAAACCTAACGCTTGTTAAGTTGAATATGAATGGTTTGTATGGGCATAAAATGATTATTTCCCGGCGGGGAAGGGGATTTTAAAAAATGAACATAGCAAAGAACCTTGAAGTATCTGCTTTCCATTTTCCGGATAATATGGCGCTGATGGATGGAAAGGCTGCCTTGTCCTACCGGCAGGCGAACCTTGAATCCAATAAGATTGCTGAAGGACTTCAGCGATTGGGAGTTTCTCCGGGGGACCACATCGCCCTGTGCGCGCCCAATTCCAATTCATGGCTCTGCTTTTATTTCGGAATCCTCAAGGCGGGAGCTGTGGCCGTCACCCTTCCCTATGCCATGACCCAAAGCGAACTGACCCCTGTTCTTAAAGATTGCAAACCAAAGATCGTGTTTACGGATGATAAGAAGGTCCCTGACCTGGATAAGAAGACCGGCATCAAAACCATAATCTCGGAAAGCGGGGATATATCCTATGAGGCCCTGATCCGGAATGAGAGCGGTGAATTCAGGGCCATGGACCGGGACCCCGATGATACGGCCGCCATCCTTTATACCGGCGGGACCACCGGTGTGCCCAAGGGTGTGGAGCTGACCCACAGGAATATTATGGCCTCGGCCTTGAATGTCTCCCGTTGTGAACGGTCCGATGAAAATGACCGGGCCCTTTGTTTTCTTCCCTTAAACCATGTGTTTGCCCAGCACCATATCATGAACGCCACCATTTTCAGCGCCGGAGGACTTGTCATCCAGTCCTCCTTCAATATGGATGGCTTGCTCCAATCCATCCGGGATTTTACCGTGACAAAGCTTTATGCCGTTCCCACGGTGTATATCCGGCTCCTGTCCCTTCCGGATTTAAAGGAAAGGCTGGGGTCTGTGCGGTACTGTTTTTCCGCTGCCGCCAGCATGGCCAAAGAAGTGGTAAAAGAATGGAAAATCAAGACAGGGCTCAATATATTTGAAGCTTACGGCATGACGGAAAGCGCCTCCATGGTCACCTTCAATCATTATTACCGGCATGTGGTGGGGTCCGTGGGAACCGCAGTGCCGGATGTCGAGATTCAGATCCAGGATCAAAACGGAAAAATACTGGGGGTTGATGAACCCGGAGAAATCTGTATATCCGGCCCCAATATCATGAAAGGCTATCTCAACCGGAAGAAAGACACCAAGGCCGCTTTCAGGGGGAGATGGTTTCTCTCCGGGGATGTGGGCTATCTGGACGATGAGGGATACCTCTTTATTGTGGACCGGATCAAGGAGCTGATCATCACGGGCGGGGAAAATGTATCCCCAAGAGAAGTGGAAGAAGTACTCTATACCTGCCATGATATAGAGGAATGCGCCGTC
>JAAUSZ010000318.1 GCA_012031875.1 Desulfobacula sp. | reverse complement strand
CGGTTAAAAAAATATATCCGGTTCAAACCCGGTCACCCATTCCTTCAGGTGTTCGAGCCGGTTTTCCAGGGGTGGTGGGGTGTTGATAAGACGGCTCATATGCCTCCTTAAGAAAGACTGCATATCCCTTTGGGCCGGATACTGTGCTGTCTTCCGTTTACCAATCTGTAACTGCCATATATTCTTTTAGTCTTTTCTCCAATATAAAGCCGGGAAGACCAATGTCGAATTCTTTCAAAAAGTCCCTCCCGACTTATCTTCTTATCGTTTCCGCTTGTAAACTTGTATTACGGCAATTCCGATTGCAATTTGTTTAAAGGGTTCACTATATTTGTGAATCTTTGCCACACTCAAATCATCCGGTAAGCTTTATTTCTCAAAACCGTCGGATAATTTTAATGTTAAAGTCGATACATGCATGATCCCTTTGTAGGCTTGATACTCAAAAGCACCTGCAGGCTCGCTTTCGATTATGTGGGTGGCTATGTAATAGGTATCCGGTTGAATCAATCCAAGCAAAAGTTCGCCTTTGTTATCCGCCGTGAAACGTTGCTCTGTCCCGTCTTTTTTTAGCAGATATAAATCTGCTCTTGGCCTTGGCGTTGAGAAATACATCACTTGGAGTAAAAGCCCCTGTTCTGTCCATTTGGGCACAATTTGTACCGGCAAGTGAGGCGATTCGGTAAATTCAGACAGTTTTTTGCATCCGTGGCTTGGATATACCGGCCATGAAAAAAGTCCAATCTGCCATGGTATATGCCATATATGCTGGTATGGTCTATGGAGAAAGAACCTTCTGTTTTCCCCGCATTCCCGGCCAGATATTTTTTATCTTTTTCTATTATTTTTTTCATGGTTAGCGGAGTCCAGTTGTCCTTTGAAATCCCAATCCATGTTTTGCCGTGTTTTTCGATGGGGCCGAGGTAGGCTCCATCGCCTGGGCCAACATGGTGTTCAAAGTATAAATGAACAGAACCGGCTTCGTTGTTGTCTGCATTGCCGATGATCCATAGATTGTGGGCATGGGCGTTTGTGGTATAAAATATAATCAAGAGAGTAGTGATTAAAGCTACAAAACCATTTTGTGGAGTTTTTATACCTTCTATATCTTTTTTAAGGTTTTTCATAAAAATTCCCTTTCTTTGTATTGAAACGTAATGGTTAGAATGAAAACTCGACGCCTCCAATAAGGTAGCGGCCATAGATCGGCCGGAGGCTTTCATTGCCCGGAGAACCACTTCCGTAGACAATTTCCTGTTCATTGGTAAGGTTTTTAATATCGAAAAAGAATGATACGCGAGGGTCCCATTTTTCAAAAGTTTTTTTATAGCCGATCCCAAATACCCAGTAGTCGTTTCCTTTTAATGTATTTTGCTGGTTGAAGTATCGATCTCCAACGTAATCTGCGGTTGCCGTAATTTGACCAAAGATCGGGTGTCTGTATCCGAGCATGATGCCAACCAGTTGATCCGGTATATTGGCAAGCCAGTTATCACTGTATTGTATCCCTCCACTTAAGAAGTCTTCATACTTTGACTCCTGGTAGGTGTAGCTGATATCTGCAAAAGACCGGAATTAAAATTTGCTTCCATCGATATTTCTATGCCTTTGGCTCCGACCTCCCCTGCATTTGTATAAGGATCGGTTGCTGCGATACCGGTCTTCACCCACTTATCTTCGTATTGATTTATAAAACCCGTAAAGCTGTAGGACAACCACGGCATTGGTGTGCCACGAAACCCGGCTTCATAGGAATAGATTTTTTCAGGATCAAGACCGGCGGAATAAGCGGCTCCGGGAACCCTTGCCGGGCTCTTGTACCCGCTGTTGTAACCGGCGAAAAGATTGAGCCCCGGATTAATTGAATATGTGGCACCCAATTTCGGACTGATTGCATTATCGGACTGCTGAGCATTATTTGTCGAACCAATTTGATCTGTCTGTTTTTGCTCGTAAGAATCAAACCGGGCGCCAAAGGTAAAAGTCAACTTTTCCGTTGCAGAGAGTTCGTCTATGGCAAAAAATGCAAAAGATTTATCTTCGCGAAGAGTGTCTTTGGTCTTTGTTTGACGAACACCATTCGAAAGGGAAAAAATCTGAGTGATGAGTTCGTGTTCACGATATTCGGCACCGAAAAAGAGCTGGTTGTCCATGTTCCAAAGATCGTGACGCCAGGTATATGTTGCTGTAGGAATAATTTCCCATTCATCAAAATCAGTGTCTGTGCTGTATCTCATAGTGACAAACTCATCTTTCCCGGTCAGCTTTAACTGCAATTCATCATTTCCAAATCTTTTTTTGAAAACCAGAGCGCCCAAATTATAATCGTTTTCAAAGGTATCCGCTACTCCTGGATTCTGACGTGGATTGCTGTCGAACTGGGCTTGTGTAAGCGCATCGGGCCAGGCACCCTTGGAATTCATATGTGACCCATGGAATTCAAGATTTGTTGTATCATTCATTGAATATGCCAAACGGGTATATAAATTCACAGGATCGTAAAAGGTATCTGCCTGGTAACCCTCACTCACGGAAGCTCCAAAATCAAGAAAATATTGCCACTTATCATTACTTCCATTTAAAGTCGTATAGGCGGTTCTATATTGAAAACTACTATTGCCCCCCCGACCTTTGCTTCTATACGTTCAGAAGATATGCGGGTAACGATATTAATGACACCTCCTGAAGCCTGATCGCCGTATTCAGCAGATGCTGTTTTGATAATTTCGATACGTTCAACATCGTGCAACGGGATTCTGGGTAGGACAACATATCCATTTCCTTTGTTAAACTCAATACCATTGACCAAAACACGCAGTCCTTGAGAGTTTAATTCAGATCCGCGCATGGAAAAAACGCCGTCATTGGCTACGCCGGATTGGAACCGGGGAGCATATAAGCCCGGAATTCGTTGTACAAGATCATTCAAATATACAATTCCTGGTGTTTTCTCAATATCTTCTCGAGTGATGATGTCGATGTTCGTGGGTATTTTATCTATGGTAGTTTCCATTTTACCGGCACTTACCCGTACTTCTTCAAGTTGATATATTTGATCGGTATTTTCTTTTTCTGCGCACAGCCCTAAAGAAAATCCCCATGTTGCCATACATGCAAATAAAAAAGATGAACAGATCAAAATGTAGGCAGCTTTTTTCATCTTTTGTACTAAATGGCTTTTCATTTTTCTTTTCCTTTTATTGCATCTTTTTGTAATTTTTTCATATCGAGGGGTCTGAAAAGTATCCTACGGATTTTACCCGGTCCGAGTTGTTTCCCCCCCATTCTTTTTTATTCAGTTTTTTTAGCCTCGCTATATTTTTTTGAATCACCCCCCTGTTTGCATATTTTTTAATAAAAAAAAGCCACGAAAGCATCACTCCTTTGGGAGTAGAAGCCTTCATGGCTTTTTTTGTTTTTCAGTTTATAGTTTTACAAAAGCAGCTTCAGCCGTCTAATTTTTTGCTTTGATACTAGATTTGAATAGGCCTGTCAATAATTTGGTAAGGAAATTGCGATGTTGAATATGGAAAGCAATTTTATAATCTTGAAACTATTGATTTTGAGAATGATCCCTTGTATGCAGGAGGTTCAGGCAAAAATAAAGGTGTAGAATCTCTCCGATACAATCATAAGGATGAACAAGATGACAAAACAAGCAACCCGGCTGGAAAATTATCCATGCTGACGCATTCATTTCAACATATCCCCGGAATTGGGGCAAAGACGGAAAGGCAATTGTGGGAAGCGGGTATATCGGACTGGGCCGGCTTTTCCAAGGCCTCCGCCATATGCCTCTCCCCCAAAAGAATTGAAGCCGTAAAAAGCCATATCGAGAGGTCCCGTCACCATCTGGCCGCCAAAACTCCGGGTTTTTTCCTGGATGGGCTCCCGTCCGAGGCCCACTGGCGGATTTTCCCGGAATTTCGGTCTTCCGTCGCCTATCTGGATATCGAAACTACGGGCCTGAGCCGGTGGGACTCGGCCATCACCACCATTGCCCTCTATGACGGAACCGCCGTCAAATATTATATCCAGGGAAGAAACCTGGAAGATTTTATCCGGGATATTCAAAAATATCAGGTCTTGGTCACTTTTAACGGGAAAACCTTTGATATCCCGTTCATTGAAGGCTATTTCAAAACCAGGCTGACCCAGGGCCATATTGATCTGCGATATATCCTGAAAAGCCTGGGATACAGAGGGGGCCTCAAATCCTGTGAAAAGGCCCTGGGCCTGGACCGGAGGGATCTGGACGGGGTGGACGGGTATTTTGCCGTCCTGCTCTGGCGGGACTATCAGCGGAACCAAAACGAAAAGGCCCTTGAAACCCTGCTGGCCTATAATATTGAGGATGTGGTCAACCTGGAGAC
>JAAUSZ010000317.1 GCA_012031875.1 Desulfobacula sp. | reverse complement strand
TTCCACCTATCATTTGTCCGTCATTGACGAGGACGCCTGCACCGGTTGCGGTACCTGTATGGAAAGATGCCCCACAGACGCCATTGACATAGATGATCAAGGCATCGCACGGGTGGATACAAGCTCCTGTTTCGGGTGCGGCGTCTGTTCCCGGTTCTGCCCGGAAGATGCCATATCCCTGAAGGAAGGCCTCCGCAAGGTCTTTATCCTGCCGCCCAGGCTGAGGCCCTAGGACAAGCCATGGAATTTAAAAACGTCCTCGTCACCGGCGGCGGCGGTTTCTTAGGCAAAGCCGTCGTCAAAAAACTGCTGGAGAAAAACCTGACCGTCTTCTCTTTTTCACGGCATTTTTATGAGGACCTTGAGGATCTGGGGGTGATCCAGATCCAGGGGGATCTTTCGGATGCGGTTTCTGTCACGGCGGCCCTCAAAAACATGGATGCCGTCTTCCATGTGGCTGCAAAACCAGGCATCTGGGGGGAGTATCAGGATTATTTCAGGGTCAATGTGACGGGAACGGAAAACGTCATTGCCGCCTGCTTCCAAAATCAGGTCAGCCAATTGATATACACCAGTTCCCCCAGCGTCATCTTTGATGAAAACGATATGGAAAATGTGGACGAGAGCGTTCCCTATCCGGAAACCTACCTGGCCCCCTATCCAAAAACCAAGGCCCTGGCTGAAAAGCGGGTCCGGGCCGCCGCGGAAAAAGGGCTGAAGACCATCATTATCCGCCCCCATCTCATCTGGGGCCCCGGTGACAACCACCTGGTTCCCGGCATCATCAAAAGGGCCGGCCGATTGAAACGCGTGGGCCGCAAAGACGACCTCGTGGACACCATTTATGTGGACAATGCCGCCGACGCCCATGTCTGGGCCTGGGAACGGCTGGCCGCAAATCCTTCCTTATCCGGGAACGTCTATTTTGTCAGCCAGGATGAGCCCGTGTCCAAATGGGACATGGCCAATGCCTTTCTGGCTGCGGCCGGGCTGCCGCCCATTCGGGGGTCTGTTTCAGCCAGAACCGCTTATCGGGCCGGGGCAGTTTTTGAAGCCCTCTACCGGTTCTTCCGCATTCAAAAAGAACCGCCCATGACCCGGTTTGCCGCAAAAGAACTGGCCACCTCCCATTGGTTTAATATCTCCCGGGCCAAAAAGGACCTGGGCTATTATCCCCGGATCTCCACACAGGAAGGCCTTGCCCGGCTCAAGGAAGATCTGTCCGAAAAATTCTGACACTGAAGTTCGCATTTTCAACTTGTAAATATCGTTCGAATACATCAGCAATTTAGAAAGTTGTGATTTCATCCAGTAGAGTCTACACTGAATCTGAAAGTCCAACCCATCCGTAAGAATCTTGTTAGATTCTCTTTAAAACTTTCTTCAACGTACCATTACTGAATTATAGAACTTACTTGAGCGATAGCATATTGATAAATTATCTGAAGAATGAACTCATCCGCTTTTTTGAACATATTTAAAATTGTTTCATTTTTGTCGATCCCTTCTCTAATTCTGTCATTCGCCCTTATAAGGATAGCATCAACTGTATTATCCAAAGCATAAATCCCTTGATAAGCGTGAGTTTTCCGTTTTTTACCTTCAAATGAAAAAGGTGTCGAAACGATAGCAATCACCTTAGCACCGGAATTTTTACAGAATTCTGCGATAACTGGGGCGGCCCCAGTGCCAGTGCCTCCTCCCAATCCGGTGATGATAAAAGCGTACTGACTGTTTGTGACAATTTCTTTAATCGCTTTGGCACTCTCGAATGCAGATCCTCGACCGATCAATGGATTTCCTTTGGCACTTTCCCCTTTTGTAATTTTCTCCCCTATGAGCAGATTGATATAGGCCTTGGAATTTTTGAGGCTTTGGAAGTCAGTATTAATCGAAACAAACCTTACGCCTTGCAAATTTAGATCAATCAGATTGTTTATCGTATTTAGCCCACGACCACCAATCCCTATAACTTTAATATCTTTTCCGCTGTTTTTTTTCGTATTCATAATCATTTTTTAAAAACTCCTTTTCTAATAAGGTATTTTTCATAAGCAGGGTCGGAGTTGTGAGTTGATATTATCGGGAAAAATTTTTTTTTAAACCACAAATCCCCTCACCTATCCCCCTCAAAAGGAGGGAGGAGGATGCCAAGCATGGGTGGACTGTCATTACCGGGTTTTGTTCTTGATTAGAAATTATTGTCTTAGGAAGAAGGCTTTTTCTCACAGTAGATAAACGTCTGTGGAAAAACTATCTTGGTCTTCAGGTAGGGAAGCATAGGAATCTATTTGTTTAAATTAAATCTTGCTCCTGACAATTGGAAGTATTAAAGACCATGTTTCCTTTGTCACATCCTCCAATTTTTTAATAGAGGCCCAAGTGGTTTCACCTTTTTCTCCTCCCAAACATAGCCGATGAGAGGATTGAAGGCTTTTATTCGTCCATTGCAAAAAAGGCTCAAAGCTATGTTGGTCCCACAATTCCCGCCTTGAAGAATATTTAAAAGGTTCTTCTTTTGCATAGCCTGTTTCATAACTGTGTTTACATAAGCCACAGTAATATTGTCCTTGTTTATTGCGACAGGGAATAACATCAAACTCTTGCACAAGATCCCAGCACCAACCTTGATACTCCACATATATTTCAAATTGTCCATTCTTATTTACATGGCCCTTTAATTGAGGAATGATCCCCAAAAATTGGAATTTGAAATAATCTTTTCTATTCTTAATAATTTCAGGAGGATGTTGAAAACGATAATGATTCTTCCTCATCCAGTGATCGAAAGTTTTACGAACGAAATTTTTAACCATATTATATCCTCATTAAGAACCTATTTTGAAATGATAGATTTGGGATTGCCCTTCCTTTTATTTCCCCAAGACTTTTCAATCTGAAAAAGAAGATTGAAGTTGATCCGTATAGAATCAACATACATGAAATCTTCTAAAGATACCCCTACATGAGCAAAAAGGTCATGGAAAAGATAACAGTGATTAAATTCCAGGTAAGAGTTGGTATCGTTATAATTATCTTCATCTTCTAACCCATGTAATTTGGTCTTTTTTAAATCATCAAATTTAAAAAATTCAGAATAAGAATAAAGGAGATTGTCTGAATCAGGATGAAATAATCGATGATTTTCATTCAGATAGAATTCAACACAAACATCAAGGTCACAATTCGAAAATTCCAGTTTTAAATTTTTATTGTTTTCAAGAATCAAATATGAGTGATTCAATATTTCTAATGATATTTTTTTTAATTGATCATTAATTTCTTTTGCTTCCTGATTGTTTAAATTGATCTCTGGAATCCTTTCTTTTAGATTTATCCCTCGTGTACGGCAAAAATCATAAAAATACCCAATAGGATTACGCCCACTACAGAAGTCTTTTCCAATATAAGGTAATAAAATTCGAAGAGGGTATTCTGTTAAAATAATGCCATCTTTTTTCCCTGTGATTGGACAAATACCACGAAATTCTCCATCATTGCTTTGTATGGAAATAGTTCAAAATAGTCGTCAATTTCGAATCTGGGGCTTCTTTTACATTCCATTTGTTTTTACTCCTATTATGTATTAATTGTCATTGTTACTATATCCTGTGAAAATCTTGTCATGGTCCCTCTTTTTTAATATTTTCAGGATGGTCATAATCCCTTCCCTGAATTCAAATTAAAATTCCGCCTTTAATATAAGCGATCAAAAAGGGTAGAGTTTCTGATTTATTTTTTATTTTTCTGATCTTTTTATTAACATCTTGTTTTGTTTAGCAATACCGTTGAAAAGTGGCAGACGAAATGTTATAGAACCAAGAAAACTTTATACTTATTGTGCTAATTTGAAAATGGCACAGGTATCAAGGAAAAGCATTTCGAAAAATTAACAATTAATTCTAAAGGCTGCATGAATGTCGAACTATGTAAAGTTTTTTGAAAATATTAACGAATTTAAAGAACGACAAAAGAGGCAAATGAATGATGGGTTAAATGATTACAATCTGTTAACTTCTGTATTAGCACCCCATGATGAAGTTAGATTACATTCAAGAATGATCTATTCATTATTAAATCCAGAGGGCAAGCATTATCAGGATACATTTTTTTTAGAAAAGTTCATTGAAGCAGTTGGACTTCAAAAATTTTCTTTAAATATATCCAATGCAAAAGTGCATAAAGAATATAAAAATATAGATTTATATATTTCTGATGGTGAAAAAACATATTATTTTAGAAAATAAACTCTACGCAAGGGATCAGGAAGGACAAATAAAAAACTATATTAAAAAAATATACTCTGAAAATAAAAAATTAGATCACGAAAGGTTATATATATTATATCTTTCAATCGGTAGAGACAAGCCATCTGAATATAGTTTAGGCGATTTAAATATTAAAAG
>JAAUSZ010000087.1 GCA_012031875.1 Desulfobacula sp. | reverse complement strand
TGAAAGGTTACAACATCTCTTAAGTTTATAACCTCACCGTAAAAAATATCTGCCTCATCATCAAATTCGACTTTACCAAAATATCCTTTATATTCCATCATGATATTACTCCTGCTTCCTGTAAAAATCTTCTGACTGATTTTACCGCGCCCTTTTCTGTAACTCGCCCGGGATGCGGCCGGTGAAAAATTGCCTTTACATCGTTTAAAACGATTCTGACTCGTGAGCCTCGTCCTTCCGATATTTCTCCACCAAGAGCAATAATTAAGGATTCGATATTAGACCAAGGGATATCGGATCGCTCTGGTTTTTCAAGTATTTTATCGAGGGATTGTCTCTGTTTATTGTTCATTGCATATATGATACTACGATATGATATCATGTCAAGCGAATATTATCGCCCCATCCCGTTGATAGATGAATGGCTCCGTCGCCGGTTAAGGATGTGCTGATGGAAATAGTGGCGCTATGCCCGGACCAAAGTCCGCACCCTCTTAAAACCGGGTACTTTTAAAAGACAAGCCATTATGACGGCGATCAACCGCAGAGGGCCTTGGCAATCTTACCAGGATCCTGGCTGCACAAAGCGGCATGACCAATAAATGGCTATCAGAACAAGGGTTAATATCTGTCAAAGAACAGTGGGTGCAAATTCATTACCCGGCTAAGGCCAGGTAATTTTGGTGAAACGCCCTGTGCTGACCCGTACGCAGGGTGTTGTAGGGGCTGGGGTATTAAAACCCCCGGCTACCCGATTAGCCATTTACTCCGTCGTACTTTTGATCGAAAATCATGAATATTCTGTTATTTACTCTCTCAACCCAATCAAGGACATCTGCTAAATATTTGTCTTCACAGTCTATTCTCTTCAACCATAATCTATAAGGTTCATTGCAGAATTTGATAGTTGGGCAAATAAACCTTACATCTGCTTCGTGGTAGAAAGGGTAAACGGAAAAGGTGGCGTCTTCGTTCTTTTGAAGACACCAGTCCATTGACTCATTCCATGAGCCATGAATTGACTCTGACATCATGCCATAGGTGCATTTATATAAATCTTCATCCGTAATTTCTTTAAAAATATCGAAGAATTTTTTTCCCTGAAGCTTCCATTGATTTTTCTTCTGAATTTGGAAGTCGTCTTCGGAAAAGCCTTCCAACTCCATTTTCTCGTTAATTGACTTAAGTAATCGCTTACCCGCTTTAGTTTCAAGGAAGCGAGAGCCTTCTTTTAACTCACGTAGAATTCTTAGACGATCTTTGTAGGAGCATTTTCGATAATCCTCTATCACCGAGGACTCTTGCTTAAGCAAATATTGAGCAGTAATTGACGCCTCAAGAAGAGGTCTCTCAAATATGCTGATTATTTCAGCGTTATTTTTTTCGTAATAGATAACGATTTCCTTGAGTAACTTCCATATTCTTGTAAGCAGCCCCAGAATAGGTGCGTCATCCAAAGAAAAGCCTGTTGGATTCCTTTCAATATTCCGTATCCGCGTTATGCAATCATAAATTTCAACTACATCCGTTACGAAAGTCCCCAGTAAAATTTATTAATATCCTCAAGAGACTCCGGACCCATCCCTTTTGGCCGGGTCAATCCTCGTATAGATTATAATTTGAATAATATTTCTGGGCGCATTCCTGGCAGATGCCGTGGCTGAATTCAGCCTCGGAATGTTTCTGGATATAGCTTTCGATCTGGTTCCAATAGCCCTTGTCATCCCTGATTTTTTGCAGTGGGAGCAGATGGGCAAAAGCCCGCTCAGGGTCTTCACCTTTGCCAGGGCCTTTTCCAGGTCCTCGTTTTTCTTGACCAGGGCCGAGTTGGTGTGGTTCAGTTCTTCCGTGCGGTTTTTAACGGTATCTTCCAGGTTCAGTTGATGCTGCAGAAGCTTGAATTCGGCCCCTTTTCGTTGCCGCCTCTGCCAGAAGGCCAGGGCGATGGTGCAAAGAGCGATGAAAAAAGTGACCGCGATGATGAAGATATCCCGTTTGGTTTCCCGGTTCCATTTTTCGAGAATATTCTTTTTGGTATGCATGACCGCGAGGTGGTAGGGCAGGCCCCGGATCTGGTAGGCCGAGATAATTTCATCCCTGCCCTCATGGCTTTTGAAACCGCCGGTGATGATATCGCTGCCGGATAGGGCTGAAAACCGGGGAAGGGATCGGATGTGTGACCCCACGGGATTGTCCATGGACTCGGGGGGATTGAACCAGCCCGTAAGGACAATGCCTTTGCTGTCAAACAAGACAACGGCATCGGCATCGATATTCAGATAATCATCATAGCGGTCGTAAAAGAATTTTGAATCGATCCCGGCCACCAGAACCCCGATGAATTCTCCTTTCCGGTTTTCAACCCGTCTGCTCAAAAGAATAACGGCTCTGCCCCGGCCGGAAAAAACAGTTTCAATGGAAAATTCCAGCCAGGCATTTTTGTGATTTTCAAAGGACGCCGGCACGGGCTGTTTGAGTTCTCCGGCGCTGTAAGCCACCCCTCCTTTTTCATCCAGAAAAAACATCCCGGATCTGGGGCAGGTATCTGGTTTCCGTTTTGATGAACTCCCATGTGGCAGGCGGGAGATGGGGCGGGTCCACCTGGCTTTTGATCAGCGAGCAAATGGACAGGAGGGCGAAATCCACGGTATAAATAATGCCCGAGGTGTTCTCGCCCATGAGCTGGGCCTGGGCCTTGGATTTGATATGGGATTCATTTATATAGCTGTTCCGGTTTCTGAAAATGGAAGCCGTGCTGAATCCGAGAAAGGCAAGAGCGATAAAAAGAATCAAAACAGTGATGGAAATATACAACCGGTCTTGTGTGAGGCCTGATTTCAATTTATTCGCTTCCTTTAAGAGCGGCATTGATTTGCCTGACCAGTTCCGGATCAATCCTCAATTCCCGGATAAATTCATCCTGAAGAAGGAGCATTTGGTTTCTCCATTTTTCCAGTTGGGCCGGTTCCGGGACAATGATCTCCACCCCGTTTTCAACCAGGATCTGTTTTGCCTCTTTCTGGGCCTCGGCCGCGGACAGCCTTGCGGCATCAACATTTTCTTTCCATGTATCGGTCAGCAGGGCTTGAATATCAGGGGTCAGTTTTTCCCAGAAGGACGCCCGGATGAGGGGAATATACTGGGGGAAATATTCCCGGTCCTCAAACACGTGCATGACCCCGTTTTCCCAGAGTTTCGCGCTTTTAACGGTTTCATAGCTGGTCAGGATGCCGTCCACCTTTCCCTGCCGCATGTATTCGGGAAGATCCGGCCAGGGAATGATGACCGGGTTTCCGCCCAGGGCCTGGATCCGGAGTTTATTGGCCGTTCCCCCGGCCACCCGTATTCTGAGCCCCTCGATATCCTCGTGGCGTTTTGATTTTTTTGTGTACCCCGAAAAGATGGGCATGGCCCAGGTCCATCCATGGGCCAACCACCTTGAGGTGCAGAGTCTTTTCCAGTTTTGTATTGAGGGTGCGCCCGATTTCGCCGTCAAGGATCAGATAATTGTCCTCCGCCGCCCTCCCGTAAAACACGGGGAGCAGGAAAACGCCGACATCCGGCTCAAACTGCATGATATTCCAAGTTCCCGGAACCGCCATCTCCACCCTGCCCTGGCCCAGGGCCTGGATAACGTCGCTGTCCCTCAGCAGCCGGGCGTTTGAAAAGAATTGGACATCAATCCGCCCCTTCAGCTTTTCTTTGATCTCATCGGCAAACCGTTGGACGGCCCTGGTTTGAAAATGGGTTTCCGTGTTTTCCACGGAAATCCGCATGACGGGGATGACCTGGGCAAAGGCAGGCGGCATGGCTGTAAAACATACAAAGAGGATGACAAGATATTTCATTTGGCTCCTTTATGGATCATTTGTTCAGGGAATCTTTGATCTCCCTGATCCTAGTTTTTAGGATCTCCAGCACGGAAAGGCCGCCTTTTTTCGCAATCCTGTGGGCCTCGTCCACGATTTTTTCCGCATAGGCCGAGAGGGTTGCTTCATCCGGCAGGGCGGCGCCGGATGGTTTATATTGCGAGGCCAGCAGTTTTTTTGCAAACGCAATTTCCTGTTTCCGGATAAATCCGTTCTTCCCAAAAATTGCCATGGGCCCCTTTCTATCTGTAATTCTCCAGGATATCATGGGTGTCTTTGAGGCTCTCATTGATGTGTGGATCTGGTTTTAGAAGCATGGAGTCTGATTTTATCATTCAACCCACCTAAACCGCATGCTTGTGCTCGGTGCGTTGAACCCGTTTCACATGAATGTTTCCCTCATGTTGCCTTGCTTGGGCAAGGTCATAATCAAGCTGCATTCTAAGCCAGGTTTCCGGACTACTCCCGAAGGCTTTTGAAAGACGCAGACTCATCTCCGGAGAAATCCCGCTTTTGCAATTCACAAGATTATTCAGAGCCTGGCGAGAAACCCCAAGAATCTTTGCTCCTTCGGTAACCGTTAATCCAAGGGGCTCAAGACAGTCCAATTTAACCGTCAGACCCGGATGCGGCGGGTTTTTCATCATCTCCTTATCCTCCTAGTGGTAGTCTATCAAATCTATATCTGTGGCGTCTCCGTCTTGAAACCGGAAGATGATTCGCCAATTTGCCCGGACCGTTACGCTCCAAAAACCCTCAAGATCACCTTTAAGGGGGTGCAGTTTGTATCCCGGCAAGTCCATATCTTCCGGTATTGAAGAGCTTTTCAACTGGGCTAAAATACGTCGCAGCTTTTCAACATGCTCTGCGTTAACCCCTCGTCTGTCATCCTCTTCATAAAGCCGTTTAAGTCCGCGATGTCGGAACCGGTTTATCATATAATATTATAATTATGATAAGCGGCACTTGTCAATTGCTTCTTCGGAATCAAGAATGCCTTTCAAGATGAAACCATTGCCGTCACTTTTTTCCGCCATCCGGCGGTCCCTTCCCTTGATATCCGGCGGTTTAAAAACTCATCTGTAATTCTCCAGGATATCCTGAAGCACCCGGTTTCCGGGGCAGAGATCCTTTTCCGTCAGCGTATTCAGCCGGGTTTCCGTGGTTTCAAGGATCTCATGGGTGTCTTTGAGAGTCTCATTGATGTGAAGGATGCCCGTCAGGAGCCGGCCCTTTTCCCGGTGCTGCTCCAGGGCATCGATGGCGGACCGCCGCCGGGTGATATCAATGGATTCGTCGCATTTGTGAAGATGGATCACCCCGCCGTCGTGCAGGATCACCGATTGGGTGGTTCCCTTTTCATATTGGGTGGTGATTTCCTTCCGGGGCGGGATAAAATCAAATGTGGCCGTGGCCTCCATATGGTCCCGGACCCATTGGTAGCTCTTGGTGGAAGCGGCCGTATTGTTAAAGGTCACACAGGGGGAGATGACGTCCACCAGGGCGAAGCCCCTGTGCCCGATGGCCGCTTTCAGAAGGGGAACGAGCTGCTCCTTGTCGCCGGAAAATCCCCGGGCCACAAAGCCTGCGCCCAGGGCAATGGCCAGTTCGCACAGGTCAATGGATTCAAAGGGATTGGGCCGGCCTTTCTTTCCGGCAGAGCCCCGGTCCGCCGTGGCCGAATCCTGTCCCTTGGTCAGGCCGTAGCAGCCGTTGTTCATGACGATATAGACCATGTTGAGATTGCGCCGGACAATATGGACAAATTGCCCCATGCCGATGGAGGCCGTGTCCCCGTCACCGGAGACGCCGATATACACCAGGTCCCGGTTGGCCATATTGGCCCCGGTGGCAATGGAGGGCATGCGGCCGTGGACGGAATTGAATCCGTGGGATTTTCCGAGAAAATAGGCCGGGGTCTTGGAAGAACATCCGATGCCGGACATCTTGGCAATCCCCGAGGGTTCCAGGGACAGCTCAAAGCAGGCATTGATGATGGCGTTGCTGATGGAATCGTGGCCGCACCCGGCGCAGAGGGTGGAGGCGGCGCCTTCGTAATCGCGGCGCGTATACCCCAGATCGTTTTTGGGAAGGTCGGGATGGCGGAAACCCGGTCGGGGGGAACTCATTGGGCGCCTCCTTTTTGTGTTTGAGGTTTCAATATCTGCCGGATGGAAGCCGAAATATGCCCGGCAGTAATGGGCAGGCCGTCAAAATGGGTGACGGAGACCAGCCTGTCCGGCCGGATATTGCATTCGTTGATCAGGAGGGTCCGCATCTGGCCGTCCCGGTTCTGCTCAATGACAAAGACGGTGTGGTGCCCGTCGATAAACTCCCTGACCTCGTCCTGGAAGGGAAAGCCCCGGAGCCTCAGGGTATTGATCCTGATCCCCTGGGAGCGAAGCGTTTCCAGGGCTTCCCGGGAGGCCTGGGTGCTGGTGCCGAAAAAGACGGCCCCGTAATCGCTCCCGTCATCGGAAATTTGAATCTCCGGTTTCGGCACAAGGCCTTTGGCGGTCTGCCATTTCTTGCCCAGCCTCAGCATGATCCGCTGATAGGTGTCGCTGTCTTCAGTATAGGCTGCAAATTCGTCATGGGAAGATCCCCGCGTAAAATAGGAGCCCAGTTTGGGGTGGGTTCCCGGGATGGTCCGGTAGCAGATGCCGTCTCCGTCCCTGTCCAGATACCGTCCCCATTTTTCCGTCAGGGATTCAAGTTGATTCCCGTCCAGGACCTTTCCCCTGTCATAGGTCCGGGTGTCGTCCCATTCCAGGGGCAGGCAGATATGGTCATTCATGCCCAGGTCCAGGTCGCTCATGAGGATGACCGGGGTTTGGAGCCGGTCGGCCAGGTCAAAGGCGTCCGCCGTCATGTCAAAGCATTCTTTGGGATCACAGGGAAAGAGCAGGACGTGCCGGGTGTCGCCGTGGGAGGCATAGGCGCAGAGGAGGATGTCCGATTGCTGGGTCCGGGTGGGCATGCCTGTGCTGGGCCCGGTTCTCTGGACATCGATGAGCACCACCGGGATTTCCGCAAAATAGGCCAGGCCCAGGAATTCATTCATCAGGGAGATGCCGGGCCCCGATGTGGCGGTAAAGGCCCGGGCCCCGTTCCAGGATGCGCCCAGGGCAATGCCCAGGGCCGTCAGCTCGTCTTCGGCCTGAAGAATGGCCACCTTCTTTTTCCCGGATTCATCCTTCCGGTATTGGCCGGTGAACCGGTCAAAGGCCTCGACCACGGAGGTGGAGGGGGTAATGGGATACCAGCCCGCCACGGTGGCTCCCCCGTACACGGCCCCCAGGGCCGTGGCCGTGTTGCCGTCCATAAGGATATGGCCGTTCAGCGGGTTGCCGCGTTTCACCTTCAGTTGACAGGTGTCTTGAAAATGGGTGGCCGCATATTCAAAGCCCAGTTCCAGGGCTTTGATATTGGGCTCTCCCAGTTTGGGCTTTTTTTTGTATTGGCTGAGGATGGAATCGGTCAGAACCGAGAATTCCATGTCAAACAAATGGGCCAGGGCCCCGACATAGACAATATTTTTCAGCAATTGCCGGAGCTTGGGGTCCTCAAATTCCTGGTTGCAGATCAGGGTCAGGGGCATATCGATGAGGGTGATATCGTCCCTTGCAAAATCCGCCGGCAGTTGCCGGGCCGAGTCGTACATAAAATACCCGCCCGGCGCAAGGCCCTCATAATCCTTTTTCAAGGTCTGTCCGTTCATGGCAACGACAAAATCATATCCCCCCCGGCGGCCCAGATTCCCTTTTTCATTGATCCTGACCTCATACCAGGTCGGCAGGCCCTGGATATTGGAAGGAAAAATATTTTTGGGACTCACCGGCACCCCCAGCCGGAACACGGATTTGGCAAACAGGGCATTGGCGCTGGCCGAGCCCGAGCCGTTCACATTGGCAAACCGGATGACAAAATCATTGATCGCTTGAAGTTTCATTATTTCCCCCCTGCCTTTGCGGTCTCATACATATATTTCTGCATATCCCAGGCCGAGGTCGGACACCGTTCCGCGCAAAGTCCGCAGTGGAGGCAGACATTTTCGTCCTTGACCATGACCCGGCCCGTGGGAAGCAGGCCAGAGACATAAAGATCCTGGGACTGGTTGTTGGCCGGAATGGAAAGGCCTGCTCTCAGGTTTTCTTCCGTATCGTTTGGGGTAAAATTGATGCAGGTGGTGGGGCAGACATCCACACAGGCGTCGCATTCGATGCACAAAGGCAGGGAGAAAACCGTCTGCATATCGCAGTTGAGGCACCGGAGGGCTTCGGTCCGGCCGATCTTCCGGTCAAACCCCAGTTCCACCTCCAGGAGCCGGTCCTTGATGGATTTGACCTTTGACACCATGGGAACGGCCTGTCTCTGCTGCTCCGACACCTCATTGTGATACATCCAGTCGTGGAGCCCCATCTTCTGGCCGGCCAGGGTTACGGCGGGCCGGGGCCTGTCTAAAAGATCCTTGCCCCGGCAGAAAAGATCGATGGAGATGGCGGCCTCATGGCCATGGGCCACGGCTGTGATGACATTCTTGGGCCCGAAGGCCGCGTCGCCGCCGAAAAAGATTTTTTGGATACTGGATTGAAAGGTGATTTCATCTACCTTGGGCCGGTTCGAATCATTAAAAACCAGTCCGATATCCTTCTCAATCCAGGGAAAGGCGTTCTGCTGGCCCACGGCGATGAGGACCTCATCACAGGGAATGAAAACCGGTTTCTGATCCGGGTCCGGGCCCTCCGGGGAAGGCTGGAAGGTCATGCCGGTCAGCCTTCCTTTTTCCACCACAAAGGCCAGGGGGGACAGGTATTCCAGGATGGGGACGCCCTCCCTCAGAGCATCTTCGATTTCCCATGCCGAGGCCTTCATCTTTTTACGGGACCCGCGAACCACGACCTTGACCTTTTCTCCGCCAAGCCTGCGGGCCGTCCGGCAGCAGTCCATGGCCGTATTGCCGCCGCCGATGACCAGGGTGGTCTTGCCGCTTTTTTTGACATGGCCGTACTGAACCGAGGCCAGCCAATTTATCCCGATATGGATAAACTCTTTTCCCTCCTGCCGGCCGGGCAGGTCCAGGTCTTTGCCCCTTGGGGCGCCGGTGCCGATGAAGACGGCGTCATAGTCTTTTTAAGGAATTCCTTCATGCTGGAGATATAGGTATTGAAATGGGCCTTCACTCCCATGTCCAGGATATAGCCCACCTCTTCATCCAGCACCTTTTTGGGAAGCCGGAAGGAGGGGACCTGGCTCCGGATGAACCCGCCGGCCTCGGCCTGGTCATCGTAAAGGTCAATGGCATAGCCCAGGGGCAAAAGGTCCCTGGACACGGTCAGAGAAGCCGGGCCGCCGCCGATGAGGGCGATTTTTTTACCGTTTTTCTGCCTGGGAATTGCCGGAAAGCGGTTTGTGATGTCCCCCTTGTGGTCGGCGCAGACCCTTTTCAGGCGGCAGATGGCCACGGCCTTGTCTTCCACCCGGCCCCTGCGGCAGGCCGGTTCGCAGGGCCGGTCGCAGACCCTGCCCAGGATCCCCGGAAAAACATTGGATTCCCAGTTGACCATATAGGCATCGTCATATTTTTCTTCGGCAATGAGCCGGATGTATTCCGGGACCCGGGTGTGGGCCGGGCAGGCGAACTGGCAGTCGATGACCTTGTGAAAATACTCGGGATCTTGAATATCAGTCGGCTTCAATATTTTTTCTCCCATTAAATTTTTTCGTATGTGCGGATAGTCCCCTCGCCTCGTATTTCAAGCCTGATTGGTTTTAGCATATTTTGCGGATTCATGAAGCATTTTTATTGTATAATGACAGATGGAAATATAATGGGTTTTTATTTCTTATGGAATCTATTTTTGAAAAAAACTTGATGCCCGGGCCAAAAAAGCGGTAATGTCTGCGAAAAGGATTGGCGGACCCGAAAGGAGATCCTGTGAACGCATTGATTTTCATATCAGCCGTGGGCCTGATCCTCTTGATGCCCCCGGCAGGTATTCTTTTCACCGGTGGGACCCTGGCCCCTTATCTGGATTTTCCGCCCCGGCCGGTCATTCTCTCCCAACCGCCTTTTTCCGCCCCTGTTTTTTTTTGCCTTCCTGGTTTTTATCCTGGTCAGTGTGCTGCCGTTTTTGAGAAAAGCCGTATCCTTCCAGGGCCGGATCTCCTCCCCGGAAACCCGTTCCCTTCCATGGTGGGGATTTGCCGCCTTCCTGGGCCTGGCCGGTTTCTGGGTCCTGGCCTGGACCCGGTGGTCCTGGTTTTCTTTTTTTCAGCCCCATACCTTTTTCCCTTTGTGGCTCTGCTGGATCATCGGTGTAAACGCCCTGACTCACCGGGCTTCGGCGCGATGCCCCATGCTGGACACCCCTTTCCGGTTTGCAGCCTTATTTTGGGCCAGCGCGGTTTTCTGGTGGATCTTTGAATACCTGAACCGGTTCGTGGGAAACTGGTATTATTCCGGCAGCCAATATGATGCCGGGACCTATTTTGTCCTGGCCACCCTGAGTTTTTCCACGGTGCTGCCCGCGGTTGAAACCATGAAGGCCTATCTCCTGACCTTTCCCCGGTTTTCCCGCGGATTCAGGGAGATGCCCCGTCTGCGGGTCCTGGAATTTAGATGGGCCGGGGCCGGTCTGGCCTGCGCCTCCGGCCTCCTCCTTTTTTTGACCGGCCTGTTCCCGAAGGGGCTTTTTTTTCTGATATGGATCTGCCCCTTTTTGATTGTTCTGGGAAGCCTGGTCCTTTCCGGGAGGCCCCATGCCTTTACCGGAGTGAAAAACGGAGATTATACCCTGGTGGTTGCCTATGCCGCGGCCTCGCTCGTCTGCGGGTTCTTCTGGGAAATGTTTAATTTTTACAGCCTAGCCCGGTGGCAGTATACCATTCCCTATGTGCAGGTGTTTCACCTCTTTGAAATGCCGGTCCTGGGCTATGCCGGATACCTGCCCTTCGGCCTGGAGTGCGGGATCATCAGCGGCCTGGTGCTGAACCCCCGGCGGAGCAGGCCCTGATGCGCCTGCCGTTCATGCTCCCGTCATGAGTTTCAGTATGCCTGCCGGGGTGTCGGCCCTCAGGATGGCATGCCTGTGGGGGACCTTCAGGAACCCTTCTTGTTCTGCATTGTCCAGCAGGGCATCCAGGGGCGCATAATAATTATTGATATTGACCAGCCCCAGGGGTTTGGAATGGAAGCCCAGCAGGGACAGGGTATAGATTTCAAAAAATTCATCCAGGGTCCCCACTCCGCCGGGAAGGGCGATAAACCCGCCGGACAGTTCCACCATGAGGGCCTTTCTTTCGTTCATGGTGGGGACCACATGCAGTTCCGTAAGGCCGGGGTGGAAAATTTCCTTATCCTTCAGGGCCCGGACCGTCACCCCCACCACCCGGCCGCCCGCTTCCAGGGCGCTGTCGGCCAAAATTTTCATCAGGCCTGTGTCGGAACCCCCGTATACGCAGGTGAGGCCCTTTTCGGCCAGGGCCCGGCCCATTTCCCGGGCGGCTTCGGCGTAGACCGGGGCAGCGCCGGGGTTGGCGCCTAAAAAAATACAAATCGAATTCATGATGTCCTTTCTCTTAGGGAAATAATTTTTTCTAATAGCATAAAAAGCAAAAACCGGTCATTAAAAATGATTCTTTCCCTTGTCCTCCCCGGCGGCAATCCCGGGACAAGAGTCTGATATCATTTCCGTTTCCTGGATTCCGCTTTACAAATTGATGAAAATCCTGTACCGTAGGCCCCTTTTGCATCCGGGAAAATGTGAAGCTCAGGAGAATAAACCATGTCGGCCATCTTTGGTATTGATTTCGGCACATCCAATTCAGCCTTGTCCGTCAACGAAGCCGGCGGGGTGAGGATGCTGGATGTGGACAAGGGAAACCCCATTTCCAATTCCCTGAAATCCATCCTCTATTTTTAAAGGAAGAGGGGCAGGTGACCTCCTATGTCGGTTATGAAGGCATCCACAAATATATTGAGAACGGGGCCGACGGCCGGTATATGCAGTCCATCAAAACCTTTCTGCCGGACACGGCCTTTGAAAAGACCTCGGTTTACGGGAAACGGTACAGCCTGGAAGAATTGATCTCCATTTTCTTCAGGGTCATGAAAGAGCGCGGTGAGGCCATCCTGGGCCGGGAGGTGTCCGACCTGGTCCTGGGGCGTCCGGTGATCTTTTCCGGGGACCGGGACCGGGACCGGATTGCCCAGGACCGGCTGGAAAGTGCGGCCCGCCTGGCCGGATTCAAGAACATTGCTTTCCAACTGGAACCCATTGCCGCAGCCCTGGCCTATGAAAACAGCCTTTCCCCGGGGGAAGAACAGATCGTGATGGTGGGTGATTTTGGCGCGGGCAGTTCGGATTTCACCATCCACAGGGCCGGGAAAAAGGCCGGCACCCGGGCCCAAAGGGAAAAGGATATCCTGGCTGTGGGCGGGGTCTATATCGGCGGGGACCTGTTTGACTCGGCCATCATGAAGGAAAAGGCGGCGGCCCATTACGGAAAAAACGTCCGGGCCAAATCCATGTTCAGCGACAATTATTTCGGGCTCTCCCCGGTGGTGATCCGGAACCTTTTGCACTGGCATCTCATTCCGCAGCTCCGGCGGCCGGCCACATTGAACAATATCAGGGAACTCAAGGTCACGGCGGGCTTCAGGGACAAGGAACTGCTCGGCAACCTGGAAAACCTCATCGAGGCCAACTACGGCTATCTCCTGTTCCGCTCCATTGAAGCGGCAAAATGCGACCTGTCCGACAAAGAGGCGTCCCATATCCGGTTTCATGATTACGGCATTCGCATTGACGAGCCCCTGTCCCGGGCCGAATTTGAACTCATGATCCTGGAAAAGGCCGTTGCCATTGATGCCTGTATCGATTCAACCCTGGCTGATGCCGGCCTGGGGGCCGCCGATATCGACGTGGTCTTCCTGACCGGCGGGTCTTCCTATATCCCCCTCATCCGGGGCTTGTTTGAAAAACGGCTGGACAAGGGCAGGATCAGGACCGGCAACGCCTTTACCAGTGTGGCCTACGGCCTGGGGCTGTACGGCGGCCTTATGGGCTAGCGGTCCCGGACCATGGCTTTGATCTGCCGGATGCCGATAGGGACACTTAATTGCCGAGGAATTTGGTTCTCAGGCGTTCGAAATGCCGGACCAGTTGGTCCCGGCGGATGGCGCCGAACTCGTTGGATCGGCCCGAGGAAAAATAGTCGACCAGGGTTTCCAGCTCCTTTTGACGGCCGTCACTTCTTCCGACCAGTCGCTTTTGGCCAGGACGCTGAACCAGAGGCGAAAGGTCTGGGAATAGAGTCTGTCTGAAACATCGGCCAGGACCGGGTTTCCGGCCGCATCGTGGATGATGTCCCGCAGGGTGGCGTCGATCCCGGCCAGGGCCTTGGGATCCTTGGTGTCCAGGATAGTATTGCAGGTGTCGTCCAGGTCCCTGATTTTGTCCTTGTACAGGGAAGAGAGGCGGGCTTCTGCCAGACCTGCTTCCAGGCCTTCGATTTCAAACCGGACCTGGTAGACATTCATGATGCGGCTGAATTCGATTTCCGTGACCATGCTTCCGGTCCGGGGAAGGACCCTTAAGAGCTGCTCCCATTCCAGGCGGTTGAGGACATCCTTGATGGGTGACCGGCTCAATTCGAATTCATCGGCCAGCACTTTCTCGTTCAGGATTGTGCCTGGTTTATAGTCCAGGTAAAGAATCCTTTCCCGTATGGTCTTATAAACGCTCTCTTTCATTCCAGCCACCAGTTTTGCGAGTTAATACCACTGATATATCATTGATATGCTACATGGATTCATGTTTCTATCTTACCCGAAAAATAAATTCAAGTCTTTTTCCGTGATTCTCCAGGCAGGGGAAATCTTAATTTCAGCCCGGAAAGCAGGGCCTTATTCCAAAACCGGACAAAGGCCGGGAAGCAGAGAAAAAGGAGATAAGCGAGCGCTTAAAAATTAGCTTGACAGCATGATGGGATGATTGATATGTCAGTGCTGATACTAATGATATGCCATAGAGATTTTAATAAAACATTACTGTAATTTTTTATTGGAGGAGAGCATGACCGTATTGACCGTGACCAGACCGAAACAAGCCTGGTACGGAGAATCCATAGGCATCCTGATCCTGGATGCATCCTATCCCTGCATTCCGGGAAATGTCGGGAATGCAAGCACTTTCCCCTTTCCGGTCAGGTATGAAAAGGTCGAGGGCGCATCCATTGACCGGCTCTTGAACCAGCAGGACCCGGACCTGGCCTTGCCGTTCATTGAAGCCGCGCAAAGGCTTTACCACGCGGGGGTTCGGGCCGTGACCGGGGCCTGCGGATTCATGGCCCTGTTCCAGAAGGAAGTGGCCCAAAACCTGGATATCCCCGTCTTTCTTTCAAGTCTCCTGCAGATTCCCTTTATTTACCAGATCGACCGGAAAAGATCGGCGTCATCACGGCCAATTCCACCTGCCTCCAGGCAAAGCATTTTATATCCGCGGGATTCCCGAAACCCTTCCCCTGGCCGTTGCCGGGATGGAAAACCAGCCGGAATTCAGGGACGCCATCCTGCTGGAAAAAGGAACCCTGGATTCCCGGAAGATCCAGGATGAAGTGGTGGAAGCGGCCTTAAACCTGGTGAAATCAAATCCGGATATCGGCAGCATCCTTTTGGAATGCAGCGATTTGCCGCCCTATGCCCATGCCGTGCAAAAGGCCGTCGGACTCCCGGTATTTGATTTTTTCACCATGATCCATTACGTACACACCGCGCTTGTGAGAACCCCCTTTACCGGGTTCATGTAAATGCGGAAACAAAAAGGATGAAGCAATGTTTTTCGACGTTTTGTTAATCGGTATCATGGTGGGCGCCATCTATACACTGGTGACCATCGGTTACAGCATGGTGTACAGCATCTTGAAGCTGATGAATTTCGCCCACGGGGATGTCTACATATTCGGCACCTTTATCTGCTATACCCTGCTGGCGCAATTTAACCTGAATCCGTTTCTGGCCATTCTCATCGCAGCGGTCCTGGGCGGGCTCCTGGCATCCATTGTCGAAATCATCGCCTACCGGCGGCTGCGGTCCGAACAGCACCGCATGATTTCCATGATCACGGCCCTGGGTGCGGCCTATGTGATCCAGAACGCCAATGAACTCAAATGGGGAAACCAGGTACTCTCCTTTCCTTCCATCATGGGGGCCCAGGCCCTTCACCTCTTCGGCCTGACCGTTCCCATGACCCAGATCGTCACCCTGGTGATTGCCGTGGGGCTCATCGTGCTTTTCACCCTGTTTTTGAAATACCATCCCTACGGCAAGGCGATTCTGTGCGTGTCCGAAGATATCCCCACGGCGAGCCTCATGGGGATTCCCATCAATAAAACCATCACCATGGTCTATTTCATCGGCGGCATGCTGGGGGTGGTGGGCGGCATCCTCTATTCCACCTCCTATAACGCCGTGTCCCTGGCCATGGGATTCCGGGGAACCATTATCGCCTTTACCGCAGCGGTGATCGGCGGGATCGGCAGCCTCGGCGGCGCCCTTGTGGGAGGCATGTTTCTCGGGATCTGCGAAAATTTCATCGGGGTCTATGTCTCGTCCTCCTATCGCGACCCCATCACCTTCCTCCTGCTGATCATTGTGCTGCTGGTGAAACCCACCGGCATCATGGGCGCGGTGGAGCAGCACAAGGTATAAGGGCTCAATTTTTAAATTATACAGGGAAAAAGGAAATGGGAATTTCAGAACAAAAATTCAATCAACCGGCAGAGAAAGCGAGCGACAGGGGAGTCAATGCGGATTTCAAGGGGCGGAAACTCAGGGCAGCCTTATGGATCGGCCTGCCGGTACTCTGCCTGGCCCTGCCGCAAATGATGGACAACACGTATTACCTGGGGCTTGTCAATTACATGATCCTTTTTTCCATCCTCTGCATGGGGCTGAACCTGATCCTCGGGTATGCCGGGTTGCTCTCCCTGGGGCATGCAGCCTTCTACGGCCTGGGCGGATATACCACGGCCATTCTCATCACCCGGTACGGGGTCGGTTTTCTGCCCTGCCTGATCCTGTCCGGTGTCATTGCCCTGCTTTTCGGCATTCTTCTGGGCCTGCCGACGCGCAAGGTCCGGGGGGATTATTTCTGCCTTTTAACCATTGCCTTCGGGGAAATTTTCCGGCTGGTGGCCCAGGCCTGGATCGACTTTACCAACGGGGCCATGGGCATCGTGGGAATTCCCATTCCAACCCTGCTGGGCTGGTCCATCCGCACGGAAGTTGATTTTTACTACCTGGGCCTGGGGCTTCTGGCCTTTACCTGGGGCAGCCTTTCCCTCCTGGTGAATTCCAGGTTTGGCCGGGCCTTCATCGCCATCCGGGAAGATGAGCTGGCCGCCTCGGTCATGGGGATCAATACCGCCCTGTACAAAATCATCGTTTTCGGCATAGGGTGTTTCTATGCGGGTTTGGCCGGCAGTTATCTGGCCGTATACCAGACCACGGTCACTCCGTCGAATTTCAGGCTGGAGGAATCCTGCCTCATGATCATCATGGTCATTGTGGGCGGCATGGGGTCGCTGCTGGCGCCCATTGCCGGCGTGGTCATCATGACCCTGGCCACGGAATATTTCCGCGATATTTCAGAATACCGGATGCTGATCATCGGTGTCATCATGGTGGCGGTGCTGCTGTTCAGGCCCCAGGGAATCTTCGGCACCTCGGCATTCAAGGGATGATGGAAAATTAAAAAACCCATAACAGGACCTTCACTTTCAAGGGGAAATATATGAGTCTTTTGACGGCGGAACAGATCGGGAAAAAATTCGGCGGGGTCGTGGCGCTGAATGATGTCAGCCTCACTGTGGAAAAGGGGGAAATTGTCGGGATGATCGGCCCCAACGGTTCAGGCAAGACCACGTTTATCAATAACCTGTCCGGGCTTTACGCCCCCACCGCGGGCCGGTTTGTTTTCAACGGCGAGGACATTACCGGATATCCGGCCCATGAGATTACGGCCAAGGGGATTTCCAGAACCTTCCAGAACCTGAGGATCTTTCCCAATATTTCCGTGCTGGAGAATATCCTCATCGGCCTTCACTGCCGGATTCCCGTCTCCCTGTGGGATGTCTACGCCCGGATCATGAAAACCCGGAAAATCGAAAAACAAGCCGGGGAAAAGGCCATGGCCGTCCTTGAAATCGCGGGCCTGGCCGGCCGCCATCAGACCCTGGCCAAGAACCTGCCCTATGGAAAGCAGCGGCTGCTTGAAATCTGCCGGGCCATTGTGTCGGACCCCCACCTGCTGCTGCTGGACGAACCCTGCGCCGGCATGAACCCGGTTGAAATGGATGATCTGGCGGATTTTATCCGGGTGCTTCAGGAAAAGGGCATCACGGTCTTTGTCATCGAACACAATATGAGGTTCATCATGTCCGTGGCCCAGAGGCTCATCGTGCTTGAAAACGGTTCCAAGTTCAGGGAGGGAACCCCGGACCAAATTCAGAAGGATAAAGAGGTCCAGGCCATCTATCTTGGAGAGGAAGGAGATATTTAATGCTGAAGATAAGTTCCCTTGAATCCGGCTACGGCAAGATCAAGGCCCTGTTCGGGATAGACCTTGAAATCGGGGAAGGCGAGATCGTGGCCCTCATCGGCGCCAACGGGGCCGGTAAGACCACTTTTCTGAAAACCGTTTCCGGCCTGATCCGGGCCACGGGCGGAACCATGTCTTTTGAAGGCCGGAGCCTGAACAGCCTGCCCCCTGAAAAAATCGCCAACCTGGGGATTTCCCATGTGCCGGAGGGGCGGATGGTTTTTACCCAGCGCACCGTGGCCACCAATCTGCAGATGGGGGCCTTTGGACGGAAAGACAAAAAAGAAATCCGGCAGGATATGGAAAAATATTTCGAGATGTTTCCCATCCTGGCCGAGAGGAGAAACCAAAGGGCCGGAACCCTGAGCGGCGGCGAGCAGCAGATGCTCGCCATTGCGCGGGGACTGATGAAACGGCCCAAACTGCTTTTCCTGGACGAGCCCTCCATGGGCCTGGCCCCGGTCCTGGTCAACCAGATTTTCAGAACCATCCGGGAACTGAACAAGACCGGCTTATCCATTCTGTTAGTGGAGCAGAACGTCAAAAAAGCCTTGAAAATCACCCAGCGGGCCTATGTGATCGAATTGGGGAAAATCGTCCACCAGGGCCGGTCATCGGATCTGCTGGATTCCGATGAAATCCGGAAAAGCTATCTGGGAGAAACATAAGCGTTTACGGACATAAAAATTTTAACCGCCCTGAAAAGGGTGTAACCAATCACAAAAGGAGACAGGAATGAAAAAGGGATTAAAAGTGTTGCTCGGTTTGATGGTTGCCGCTGCCCTGTGCGCTTCACCGGCCCTGGCAAAGGTATCGGCCGATGGAGTGGATGCGGAAAGCAAGACCGTTATTCTTGCCGGGTATGACGCATGCACCGGCAAATACGGAGATTACGGCCTGGATGACAGGCGGGGCCAGGAAATCGCGGTGGCCGAGATCAATGCCGCGGGCGGGATTGCTTCAGGCCCGTTAAAAGGCTACCAGCTCAAGCTGGAATTCTTTGACGACCGGGGTGATCCAAAGGAATCCGCCAACGTGGCCAAAAAAATCGCCTCAGGCAAATACCTGGCCGCCCTGGGACCCACCATGAGCAGTTGCGCCCTGGCCGCCACTCCCATCTTCAACCGGTACGGCGTGGCCAATATCCTCACCTATTCCAACGCCAGCACCCTCACCGAGCAGGGGTTCAACAACCTGATCCGCCTGACCTACACGACGAAAAGCATTTCCGATTTCATGGTGACTACGGCCAGGGACGAATTCAAGGGCAAAACCGTGGCCATCATCAGTGAAAACCAGGATTACGGCCAGCAGCTCCGGAAATATGCCAAGGACAAGGCCCAGGAAATCGGACTGGCCATCTCCACGGACGATGTGATCACGCCGGGCCAGGATGTGGATTTTTCATCCATCCTGCTCCGGGCCAAAAACAGCAATCCGGATATCCTGTTTTTGTTCGTCACCTATAACGAAGGCGGCATGATCGCCAAGCAGGTCCGTAACATGGGATGGAATGTGACCCTGTACGGTCCCGATTCCCTGACCGCGCCCAAGTTTTTTGAGCTTGCGGACAACCTGGACAATATCCACATTGCGTCTTTGTTGTCCCTGGATGTGAAAAAAGAGGAGGCCAAGGTCCTGGTGTCGCAGTTCGAGGAAAAATACAAGGGGCTTCCCCCGCTATCCGCCATCTATGGGTATGATGCGGTTAAGGTGGCTGCAAAGGTCATTGAAAACGGCGGAGTGGACAGGGCCTCCTTCATCAAGAACCTGAAGGATGTCAAAACGCCCGGCGTCGGATCCCCCATGTACCAGTTCGACAAAAACGGGGAAGGGCTGGTGCCGCCGCTGGTGGTTAAAACCGCACAATGGCATAAAGACCAGCAGAAATAAGACAGGTCTGATTC
>JAAUSZ010000086.1 GCA_012031875.1 Desulfobacula sp. | reverse complement strand
TCAATATCAAAAGAGCCAGATACTCTCCATAAACGGCATGAAAGTGCGGCGGCGGATGATCTCCAAAAAAAGTTTGATAATAATCCCATAAAATCTTGTAATCTCTGGCAATTCTTAACCTCATGATTTGATAGCTGTTATTTGTGAGAATAACGTTAAATAAAGATTTTTTCAATATTTTTGATATGTTTTAGAATACAGGCTCAATTATGCTCAATAGGATAATCATATTTGAGTTCCGATGGGTCAGCGGATAAAAAATATCTTGACGCTTTATACGTTTGTCTGAGGAGATCGTTGCTGTCCGTTATTTCAGGCGAATCCCGTCCGCTTTGTGCAGGGTAATGCGCCCCTGTTTATAAAGGCTGCCCAGGGCTCGCTTGAATTCCTTTTTGCTCATGGAAAATGCGGCTTGAATGTCTTCAGGCCGGCTTTTGTCGTGGCAGGGACTGAATCCGCCGCCGGCTTCCAGGATCTCCAGGATTTTCAGGGCCGAGCCTTCCACCGAGGCATACCCCGGCTGTTTCAGGGTCAGGTCCACCTTGCCGTCCTCCCGGATCTGGAGGACATATCCCCGATGCCGGTCCCCGATGGACAGGGTTTCAAAGGTTTCATTTTTATAAAGCAACCCCAGGCAGGTGCGGTTGATGAGAGCGGTATACCCGATGGGGGTGATGCTGTGTATGATGAGATCCACGGCCATGCCCGAAGCAAGGCCCCGGGCGTCCCCGGGGCATAATTCGGCCGGCAGGGTGGTCCCGTAAACCCGGTGGGAGGATTTATCCAGACAGATCTTCACCAGATGGATTTCACCGGGTTCCATCCGCCCCTCCTGTTCGCTGCGGGGGACAAGAAGGTCTTTTTCCAGGCCCCAGTCCATGAAGATGCCGAAGGCCGCCGTGTCCTTGACTTTGAGGGCCACAATGTCCCCGACCACCCCGGCCGGTTCCAGGGTGGTGGCCACGGGCCGGTCTTCGGAATCAGTGTAGATAAAGACCCGGATCTTTTTGCCCAGGGCCATGTCTTCGGGCACATATTTATTGGGCAGAAGCACCCGGTCCTGTCCAAAGCTTAAATAGACCCCGTAATCGGAGAGATTCTGCACGGGCAGGTGGTGGAACTGACCCACCACAGCCTCGGGGTCCTGGGCCACAAAAGGATGGGACTGCCGGGAGGCGGGCTGTTTTGAATTTTTTTTCAGGGCTTCTTCCGCCAGTTTCCAGGGTGTTGTTATTTCGGACATGGGCCTTCCTTAGGGTTAGATGATGTTAGATGATCCTGTAAGAATCATTTTGTTTATGGCAATGTTATGGGTTTTTCCAAATTCCATGATCTCTTCCGGCTTGAATTTTCCCTCCATATAAGTGTCCAGAAAGGCCGGGGTGGAGAGCATGTAAAGAATAAAGGACAAATGGCCTGAATATCCGGTAATATCCAATTGCCGGAGTTCTTTTATGGATTGATTGGCCGCTTCCATGACCTGGCGGTTCACCCTGGGCGGGTTTTCCCTGCTGCACACATGGGTGGAATAAATTCTGCGGCAGGAAAACGGCCTGACCTCATAGATCATGCAGGCATTATTTTTCATTAAAAACGGACACGCGGCCACGGCCTTTTTTTCCCTTTTTCTAATCTCCTGCTGAAACAGTTTGGTCAGATTTTTTTGCCGGGACCTTTCGAATCCCTCCATGGCCTTTCTGATGACCAGCCCTTCAAGCGTGGTGATATCTATTCTTCCAGCTTCTCTGCAGCAGTAGCCGCACCCCTTCTCACAGGCCGCATCTGTTTTATACGCAAGGGTCTTAGCCTCAAACCTGCTGTAAATATCCTTTAGTGCCGGTGTTTTTTCTTTCATCTGATGTGAATAGCCGCCTGTTTTACATGGGTTCTGAATTACCGGATGAAATTGGTCATGACCTTGGCAACCGGTTCAGGGGCGGGGAACTGCTCTTTTCCGTACCCGATAACCTTCATGATCCATGCCATGTTTTGGCCTAAAAGCGCCATGATCTGTTTGCCCTCGCCATCCTGTTCCATTTGCCCGGGGGTAAGGCCATGGGCCACATTCCAATAGTTTGAAGACGGCATGATCATCTCGGAGTAGTTGATATAATGATTCAGGGTCTCAACCGTGGAAATTCCTCCGGACCGCCTGACGGCGGAAACAGCGGCGCCCACTTTGTGCCGGAACAGTCCGCCGTTCACCGAAGAAACGAAAAAAGCCCTGTCCAGAAAGGATTTCATTGTCCCTGCAACACCTGCAAAATGAACCGGAGAGCCAAGCAAAAGGCCATCGGCCCCTTTAATTTTCTGAATCCATTCATTGACCGGATCATCTTTGATGGAACAGGCTTCATCCTGATTTTTCACACATCCGTGACAGGCAATGCATCCCTGGATCTTTTCTTTGCCGACAAGAATCATTTCCGTCTCAATACCTGCTTTTTCCAATTCTGTGAAGACCGTTTTCATGGAACCGGCCGTATTCCCTTTTTCCCTGGCGCTGCCGTTAAATCCAACAACTTTCAATTTTGTTCTCCTCATTTTGTGGTTCTTATAAGGGTTGACTTATTACGGGTAAAAAAATATCTTCCCTAAGATAATCCATTCTTTTGGATAAACAAGTTTTGCATTATCAGGACCGATTTTTTTAATGATATTTCCGGTGAACTATCGTTCTGGTCCTGTAAATCCGATTCAAATCTTTGAGGTCCTATGAAGCTTATATTTATTCATGGTTCAGGCGGGTGCTGCGAGTCCTGGCAATACCAGACAGACTATTTCAAAAATTCGGAAGCCATCAATCTGCCCGGTCATCCGGACGGGGATCTATGCCCATCCGTCAAGGCATATGCAACATGGCTGCGAACCTATATTCATGACAGGGGATACACTGATGTTGTGATGGCCGGTCATTCACTGGGAGGGGCTATCGCCCTCCAGTATGCCCTGGACTATCCTGAAGATCTTGCGGGAATTATTCCCATTGGAAGCGGCGGGAGGTTAAAGGTTCACCCCGATGTCCTTAAACTGCTTGAAACGGTTGTGGCAGACCCCTCACGGCCGTTTGATCTCCATGGAAACACGTATGACCTTATTGATCCGGCCCTGGCAACCGTGATTAAAAAACGCGCCCTTGAGAATACACCGGCGGCGTTTTTAAATGACCTTAAAGCCTGCAACGCCTTTGATGTAATGGAGGCCCTGTCAACCATCACCGTACCCGTTCTGGCCATTGTCGGCGATCAAGATATCATGACACCGCCGAAATACACGCGTTTCATGGTCGAAAAAATAACCGGGGCCAGATCGGTCATTATCCCAGGGGGGACTCATTTTGTCTTTGCCGAAAAGCCGGTGGAGGTAAATCAGGCCATTGAGGGATTTATCCGGTCCCTTTAGGCGTTTTTCTTCAATTTTTTCATTTCGTTTTTATGATAAAGATCCAAAAAGATAACACTATTGTCCGGGATGCTCTGACAATCCTCGCACTCCTTTTCCAATCGACGGTTCTCCTTTCGGCATAGTTTGCACCAATAATAAATGATCCGGTAATCCCGTTTGCCGACATATTTCTTAAACCGCCCCTGATACAGCCCGTGCATTTTACCATCCGCATCTTCCGGTTTAGCGACGATACGTTCGATAACCCGTTGAATCCGTTTGGAGCCGGGAGGGTCAGACTGCTTTACTTTCTCCAGTTTTTGAAAAAAATGGTCTGTGGGTCGATACACATTGGTGGTGTTCATTGCCTTCCTTTCTGGTATGGATGATGCAATATCCGGGGAGGACCGACAAGAGATCTCGGCTATTTGGCCCTGACCTCAAGCCAGCCCTCGAAATTTCTATCCACCAGCCCTTCCCGGTATTCCTTTGAATAAATAGCGCCGTTGGTGGATACATAGGTCAAATTTTTAACCCGTTCATTTTTAGACACATATCCGATATCAACGCCAAGGATCCGGTCGCAGTCTTCCGGAAGTTCCAGATTGACGGCATTACCGGTCCATCTGGAAATCGCCCGGGATTGAATAAAGTCTTCCCCCTTGCCATAAGGAACCCAGCGAATAACACCCTCAAAGGGGCTTATATCCATAAATTCCCGGGTATATACAAATCCGTCCGTGGCCAGGAAAGTCACATCCTTAACTGCCGAGTTCCCTCTTTTGTCAAAACTGATGCTGACAAATTCTTTAAAATGCTCGACTTTCAATACCTGGCGATGTTCTTTCCCTCCAAGACGGGAAGCCGTTCTTCCACAGGCAAAGAAAACCATTGTGATTGAAATGATCCCGATAAGTGCTATTCCTGTTATTCTGTTCATTTTAATGACGTCATCTCCATTTTTTTTTTAATTGATAGGATAATCCGATCCTTATTTACGAATTTTCATTCAACCCCTAATGCTTTATAAAACAGCATCTACCGGGTCAGAATAAAAGCTGGTCTGGAATTTGGCAAACAGCTCCCCAGGGATAGTTGGAATATCCCCCACGCTGCTCATGGGGATCAGGATACGTTTAGCCCCGGCATCGAATCCCACCTGAAGGGTTTCAGCCAGGCTGGAAGCCTTTTCGATTGTTCCGCCCAGGCTCATGTTTCCCAGGATGATCATCTGGCTTCGAATCGGTTTACCCATCAGCCCGGAACATAAGGCGATGAAACTGCACAGGGTTAAATCAGATGTCGGTCCTGTGTTCTGCATCTCAACAATATGCAGGTGATAATCATGATCGCCGACCTTTGACAGGGAACTGACCCTTGACATATTGGCCTTGAAATAGTCATAGGCTATTTTTATGGCTTCTTTGGTTTTTGTATCGGTTCCTGATCCCGAGATGGATAGTTTTCCATTCCCTGCCGTCACCTGAAGTTCCAGGCGGTAAAGGCCAAGGTGCCCGGAATTTCCTGGCAGAACCGTGTGCATGGTGCCCGGGCTCATGGGTCCGTCCGGGATAAGTGACCCACCGCCTTGTTCAAGAACACTGACAAATTTTTCTTCCAAAGATTCATTATCAATATAGCTGAAATGCACATCATAGAATTCCATGCCGCCGATTTTTTTTAATTGTTCTTTGACACGCCGTCGGCTTTCAAGGGCATAAACCAGACATCGCTCCACCGCATCCTTGCCGAATTCTCCATGGGGATAGAGAATTTTTAAAAGCCCGGATACGGTTTTCCTGACAGCAATAATATCCCTCTGATTCAGGTTGTTACCGATTTTAAAATATCGGTCAATGGCATCGGAAAAACTTCTTTTCCGCATTTCCCTAAAAAATTCGGCAAGGAAATCAACAATCAGCCCATATTGGTTGGTGAGAAACTCCGGCCTCATTTTGGGGATCTCCCAGCCGGGCAGGTAGGCGTGCATCCGGTCAAAAAATGCGGAATCAATCATTTCTTCAGGAAAAGGTGCAAACAGATGGCTGGTTTTCACGAGCGTATCCACGCTTTGGTTGATATTGCCCACAAAAACCATGGCTGCATTGGCATTAACAATATCCCGCCCACGGGAAAAAGAACCGGATGCCATAAAGTCTTTCATGATCTGTACGCCGTCCTTGTCCTTAAAATGAATTCCCGCGACTTCATCAAAGGCAACTGTATCCCAGACCCCGACAAGGCCGACTCTTCGGCTGCTCATATTATAAAACAGATTGGCGACCGTTGTCTGACCGCCGGACACCAGTATGGAATTGGGGCTGATTTCTTTGTAAATGTGGCTTTTCCCTGTTCCCCGGGGTCCCAGTTCACAAAGGTTGTAATTGTTCTCAACCAGAGGAATCAACCTTGCCAGGAAATGCCATTTAACCCGTTTTTCAAAAACAGTCGGCTCAAGCCCGGTGGATCGGAGCATGATATCAAGCCACTGGTCTTCAGTGAATTTTTACGGCCTTCAAAAATGGAATCCATATCAAGATTGGGCATTTGTATGGGTTTGAGTTCAGATATCAGAAAAGGAGAATCCTTTGATCCTTCTTCATAATAATATTGAAGATTCAGAATGCACCAGATTCCGCCCACCAGAAGTTTTCATATCGTTTTACGATATCACTGGAAACAGCAAGCCCTTTGACGCCAAGGTTGGAAAGAATGGCCTCATAGATATCCCGCTTTTCATTGAGTTTTACCGTAACCTTATCAATGATTTTATAACTGCCGATTTCTTTTATCTTGGATTTGACCTTTTCAGCCTCATCCGGGCGGACATAATTATCAGACAGGATCTGCTTGACTGTTTTAAGACCTTCCTGGATGACACCTTCATCTTCAACCGCACAATACATCCCCAAAAGGTATTCCAGAACATAAACCGGGACGTTGGCACCTTCCTTGAGACGTTTTGTCAGGTCTTTTCGTACCACACGGCCTGTAAAATGAAGGTTCAATAATGCATCAATCCCGAGGTCTTCTTTTTCCATAAATTCACCTAAAAATCATTTGCAAATGCAATGTCTATCATTAACGGCAATCTTTCATATTCTGTTTCATCCTCTGCATTCCGAAGAACGAGAGAATATTCTTTTTTATTGTTAAACGGTCCTGATTTTAAAGGAAGCCTGACTATTTTTTTCCGTTCATCCATGGATGAAGAACTGCTGTCAAAAGTAATGTTTTCTTCATTGCTGATCAGATCGTTCCCATCTCTTAATGATATCTTCAAGGTCCTGGGTTTCATCCGCTGAGAAACCGCATCGGTCTGGATAAACTCAAATCTGGGAATATTGGTCACAATCTTTTTAACAGATCCCAGCAAAGAAACTCCCACTACCCGAACCTGGGATTTTTCCCTGTGGATTCCCTTCATTTCCGATACGGTGACCACCGGTATGGTGATTTCCTGGAGCATGGCTCCTCCATGGAAAAATTTTGCTCCCCCGACAAAATTGAATCTGTTTGTCCCCTTGGGCAGCCAGAACATCATATCCTTATCCGTATGGGATGTTTGTTTTGTGCTGCCGGTAAATACATTGTCGGCTTTTCCAAGGTTGTGTCCCAGGATGAAGCGTTTATGTTTTTTGATAAGCTTTTCAGGCTCTGCATCCAAGAGACTTTTGTCCATTTGAACCGGATTTTTTTCCTGATAAATGAACCCATGATCCGATGTGACAATCACACGGGTTCCGTTCAGACTGTTAATGATAAATCCCACAAGGGCGATCAATTCATCAATGGTCGTCCTGACGGCTTCAAGGGTTTTATCTTCTGAAGCCGCCTTGTCACCCACGGCATCAATCTGATCATGATAAATATAAATGACCCGGTGAGGTTTTACAAATTCCCGGCCCTTGTCTTTGCTCATGGCCGAAAGCTCTGAAGCTTTGATAGCAGTTCCGTTAAATTTTTCCAGAATGGCGGCCCGCTGATCCAATGACCCGGCGGGCTGCCCATCCACCAGGGGATTTGCTGAATCCCCTTTAAAGGTCAAAACCTCATGGGGCAGCAAGGATGCCATTCCCAGGGCGGTAAACCCGGGCAGGATACCCAGAATGGGTTCAATTTCAGCCTTGAGCCGATATTTTCCATTGATCTGGTCGGCCATTTCTTTTCCTGCTTCATACCGAAAGGCATCACTGATAACCACAAAGATCCGGTTCCGGTCAGATTCAACCAGAATGGGATTTATATATTTTTTAAAAAAATGATATTGATTATGGATATCCGGCAGGTGCCAATGGTCAAGCAGGCCGTTCTCAGACTCCAGAAAATCGCCCCATTTGATAGAAAGCCGCTCCATGAACCAGCTTGTGTAACAATCGTCCACACAGCCTCTCAGTTGTTTTAATACATCCCAACCCGCCTGTTCCGTTTTATTGGCAAGCTCGTTGAATATCCGGTAGAGCTGGTCAAAACGATAAAGTTCTCCGGTATATGCCTTAAACATTTCATCCGCAGATTTATAGCTGAAACCGGCATCATACTGCTTTCTCAACTCAAACAGAGCTATGGCTGTTTCCAGGGCCTGATAGGCTGATTTATACAGGTTCTGTTTCGGCTCATCATCAAAAAGGATATTGGACCAATATCCATCCTGCCTTTTCTTAACGACATCTTTGATTTTTGAAAAATCCTGGTCCGAGCCGTTCATGATCTGATTTCTTAAAGAACTGATAATCCGTTGCTCCACTGTTTCAAATGTGGAAACCTCCAGAAGAGTGTCTATCTCAATGGAAGAGATAACCTGGTCCATATTCAGTTTTTGAGCAATGCATTTTGAAACCAGATTAAAATTTTTGCAATATTGGGTATGGGTCTGCCACTGGTTTAGAAAAACAGATGAGTTCATGGCCTTTGATGTCCCTGTCATCCTGAAATGAACCAGTGAAACCGGAAGATCCCCTTTTAATTGGTTTGAAAAATCGGTTACGAAAATTTTTATCAAAAGGTCCATCAGGCCGGGCGAGGATTCATTAACATAGCCAAAGGCCTGGGTCATGAGTTTTCGGAATGAAGCAGCAAGCCCAAGCGTATCCATATCCTTCCAGGCTTTTGATTCCATGGTTTCATCAAAGGTATTGTCCCGGCAGAATGAATCCATGAGTTTAATGAGAATGGTAAAGGGTTCCGGCTGCTCTGCTCTTGTCAGAACCGTGATCATCTTCAGATCAATATCCTCTTCTCTGTCCTCCGTCTCAACCCACTTTTTAAGCCGGTCAAGCCTGTCCTGATTCCTGAAAAAGGCCTTTCGTTCCTTGATAAAGGGCCGCAAGCTCTGATTCTCAAGGCCTAATTCCTTGATCAGAATGGACGCTTTGTCGGCATGGAAAAGATAGGAATATAATTTGATATCCAAAAGCCAGTCTTTTTCCGGAGCCGGTTCATAATCCGGGGCATAAAGAATGAACTTTCCATTCACATCAAGAGTTTCAAGCCTTATTTTTAATTCAAGGGTTCCGGTTTCATCCAGCCTCAGAACCGTAACACCCTCTACCTGTATGAATGGTAAACTCTCTTCAAATTCCTTTTCCCCATCATACCAGAAAACCAGCCGTTTATTTTCTTCCTTAAAAATCCGGGCCAGGGCCTGATTGATCTGCTGTATATCCATTATTACATTCCATTGTCTATTAATTGCCGGCCCTTTGGCGTGATCCTGTATTTCTGTGTCGGGCTTTTAGGAGAATCCGGCTGGGTCATTTCAATCAAATTCAAAGCAAGCGCCGGTTCAAGATACATCCGGGAAAAATTTACCCGATCCTTTAATTGAAGGGCCTGCATAAGCTGTGATCGGCTCATTTCACCTTCTATGTTTTCCAGTAACCCGGTTACTTGCTGGGTTACTTGCTGGGTTACTTGCTGGGATTCTTGTCCGGTTAATTTATTTATCCCAACATGCACCTCTTCCGCCAGATATACAACAAACCTCACTCTCATTCCCAATTCTGCAATCTGCGGCTCCGGCAACCCCAGCTCTTCGGCCTGTTTAAACATTCGAGGCACACCGGTGCCCCATTGTTCAATCAGATTCATTTCCCGGAAAAAACGGGCAATGACCGGGTTTCTGATTCTCGATATCCCTTGTTTCATATCTTTGATGGTCATGCCCGGCAGGAGGATGCCCGGATTTTCAATTTCAATGCGGTCATCAAAAAAAGCAATCCGTATGGGCGCCCCCCCGTTGTGAGTAGTCCGCATGAACCAGGGCATTAATGACGGCTTCCCGCAAAATACCCAGGGGAATACTCCAGACATCTTTTCGCCGGACCTCTGAAAAGTCTGCCCCGCGCATGGCATGTTTTTTCAAAAACAGCATGATATTGTCCACGGCCAGGGGCAGGTGATCGTAAATCTCAATGTGGTCAAAAATATCTGATTTATCTGTTCCGGTAAACCGTCCGCACTGGACCCAGACATCAGGAAAGGACAAACTTCGTTCCCGGCCGAACAGAATGACGGCCCCTTTTGAAGGAACCAGTCTGCCCTGGTGGGGAACCAGCAATTTGAGCGTCCGCAGTTCTGTCTCCCCTACCGCATATTTTTCACGGACACTCTGGGCGATGGCTTTGGTATCAATATCATCAACGGAAAGTTCAGGCATGGGCATCTCATCAAAAGAGACTCCCTCCACAGACCGGCGAAGCTCGGCAATCAGCTCACGGTCCGCCTGGCGGTTGGTTGAACCCAGCCGCACATAGACGCCGGTTTCTGCCCCTTCTGACCTCAGAAAATGAGGCCGGGAACCGGAGAGAAAAACTTCAGCGATCAAAAGGGTTTTGTCCTCAATGGTGATCATTTCAATATTCGGCACCAGGCGGGGCACAATGGAATCGGCAATCATACTGCACAACCGTTCCTCCTGTGACAACGGATCGTCGACCCCCAGAATCTGCCGGTCATCACTGACACCGATAATCAGCCGTCCCCCGGCAGTATTGGCAAATGCCGTCAAAGCTTTCATCATTGATTTGGGTGAAGATAAATCCTTTTTGAATTCAATGGTTTTGCCTTCAGGCTGTTCCAGAATCCTATGAAAGAAATCGCTCAATGATTATTGCCTCCCTGAATATTTTTTGCTTTCTGGGTTCTATTTTCAATTATCCATTTTCCCCGGTAATGGCTTTTGTTTCAGCCAGAAGATGACCGAATTTCCCATAATTTACTTTCACCCCATCATCCAGATCAATGGAAATTTTCATATCGGCATAATGCCTGAGTTGATCATCAAAGGCCTTCAGCTCCACTTGTTTTTTCTTTAAAGTATCAATTTCTTTCTGGATCTTTTTCTGGTTCGAAGCAGTTGTGGCCGCGTCTTTTTCATGTTCAAAAAATTCAATCCGGGCACTGATATTGCCCTGGAGCGGGGTCACATAATTGGATCTCATCCTGGATAGGGTGGCATCATTGTATCGATGCAGATAGACCAGGCATTCGAAAGCCTTTTGCTTGCCGCTTGAGAACAGCCAGTAGATAGGCCGTTTTTTATAGGTTTGCAGGTGATCCTTAAAAAATGAAGCGCTCAGATATCGCCGGATAGTGACTTCTGGCGATTCGCTGGATTTGGGGTTTAAAGCGTCTGCAATAAATTCCAAGTTTTCGTCAAGGGTTTCCGGCGGCCAGGCAGTTTTAATGAATTCAATAAATCTCGGGGTTGCATCATCTTCAAACCAGTCCATGTCCATGACCGGGATGATGCCGTCATCATCGGCAGGGAAAGTCTTGTATTTTGAAGGGTCAAAGTCGATATTACCGCTATGGGCATAGATTAAACCGGGGTGGTCTAAACTGTATCTTCCCATCATGCAGCCGATGGCGTAAGAGATTAACTCTTTGATGGAGTCAGTGCGCTGGAGAGTTGCGTATTCTTCTTCTGTCTTTCCTTTTCCATAACGGTAATGGGGATTGCAGGTGAGGGTGATTTGTTCCAGAGGGACTTCCGGAGTCAGCTCACCTTGTAACCCATAAGCTTTGATAAAAATGCGATTATTTTCTTCTTCGAGGCTTTGCATTTCCGAAGTTTTTTTCTGCCAACAAGTGCAGAGCTTGGTGTAAGCGTCTTCCAGAGAGGATTGACTAAGGTCGGGTTGTAGGAGTCGGAGGGTGGTGAAGTCCCAAGATGTTTCGTAGGAGTCCCAGTCAATTTTAGAAATTTCGATTGAAGTACCAACAAGATTAATTATCGATTCTTCGTTTTGAATAATTAATGGGACATCCCCTATTGGCCCTTCGTGGAAATCCAAAGTCGGGGAAATCGCAAGTAGTATTTTTTCAGTAACCTTAGAGTTCATCAACCCCATTGGATAATTAATTGGCTCATTATTTAAAGGAAAACAGACAGAGCCTTTTGTTTCAAAAAGATAGCCTGAAGGGGAATATCTCATTGATAGATTGGAACTGCTTATTGTTGACCAAGTCATGCCTTCACGGAAATAATAATCCGGGTTACGAATCACTGATCCGGCAAACTCTTTCATTCTTTGGCCATCATTTTCCCAATCGGCTACAAACGTGTTATTGCCGTACCACTTCCTGTATGAGCCCCCTTGTTACAAGGGAACCAACGCTTTCTGCTCTCTATTGCTTTTTCTGTATTTTTACATCCAAATCCGATTCTGTCCAAAACTAATTCATGCCATAACCGAAGAAATATTTCGTTTTTCCCTGTTGCAAAACCCTGACGTGGAACTGCATATTCATATAAAGATGGGTTTGCTAAAAATGTTTGTCTCAAAGCTTCACTCACCCAATATGCAATTGGGCTGCCTGGAATTTTTCTAAAATCTGCCGCTGAGCTTTTAAAAAACCATCCACAAGCTGGGTTTTTGATAGCTTCTTGGATTGCATTCTTTTTTTCCTGCTCAGATTTTCCTTCAATAAGACGTAAATAATTACCCTTCAAATTGGATCTATTATCATTTTCTAAGATGAAAACCGTTGTTGAAACAACTTCCCCACTAATACTGTCAAATGCCCTTGCACCAAGGTGGGCCATGGACAGGATGGTATTTTGATCGAGGATCTTTTTCCTGAGATTTTCATAAGATGAGAGGAACATCCAGCTTTGCATGGTGATCATGCCCACAAGGCCTTTTATGGCTGAAAACTCAAGGTTACGTTCAATAAAAATAGCAAACAAATCGGATTTGCCGGCAGGAAAGTGAATTTGTGCAAAATCCTTCAGCATTGGATTCATCCCTTTGCTCCCCATATAAGGAGGATTGGCAACCACGCAATCATATTTCTTGGCAAGAAGCTGGGCCAATCTTACAATCGGTCTCAAACCTTGCAATTCAGCACCGGCGATATAATTAAAGATATCATCATTGCCCATGCGGTCCGATTCAATCACGGATTTGATATCATCCAGTTTTTTGGCCAGTTCATCCGGGATGGTAATCAGCGAGCCAAATGTTTTTGCATGTTTGAATAGCTCAACCAGCTCATGTATCCAAATCCAGGCCCCTTTTCCGCCGTCTCTTTTTGACACGGCTTCAAGAAGTTTATTCTTGTCAAATCCCTTGGTTTCAACAATGGACATGATATTGAGGGTTAAGCCGTCACGGCTGAAAAGCTGTCTGTCATCTTTTCTGGCCTTCATTAAAACGGCGAAACAGGCAAGCTGGGCTGCCCTGTCGTCTATATCAAGACCATAGAGATTTTTTTCAAGGATCAGGCGGGGGATGTCCCGGGTTCTGTAACCCCTTTCAAGATAGATGGCTTTGAAAATATCATAGACTTCCACCAGGATATGACCGGAGCCACAGGCCGGGTCCAGGAAGGTTAATGCTTCAGGATTCAATTCTCTGAGGGTTGCGGCATCCATTTCTTTTTGAACTTCAGAGTCCTGTTCTGCCGGTTCAATATAATATTCCATGCTTTGTTTTAAACAGACTGAGGATAAGTTGCCATCCACATCCGGCCCAGGGTATTCTGGACCATGTATTTGACGATCCAGTTGGGGGTGAACAACTGTGTGGCCGCCGGGATGTCCTCACTTTTAACAATTTTTCCGATGACCTCGTCTTTTTTTTCAGAAATATAAAACTGATAAATCCAGCCGATGATTTCAACCTCCTTCCAGAGGTCTTCATCAATGTCCTGAACCATTTTCCGGATAGGGGAATTGGAATGCAAAAGATTATCCGGCAAAAGCAGTTCAGCTTCATTGTCTATCTTTTCAAACAAAAAGGGCATGGCTTTATGAAGGGCATTGCACTGGGCAATGATAAGCATCCGGTAGAGTTCGTTGTCCTTGTCACCGACAAGCCTGAGTTCAATCACCTTTTGCCGGTCCAGTCCGGGCAGGTCAACATCAACGGCATGTTCCAGTATTTCAGGGATATCAGAACCATTGGGGTTGCTCAGGACCCTGAATCCATGGCCCAGGAAATCATGGAGTTCCATATACCGGATGGCCACAAACCGGTTGAACCAGGTATAGGCATGGGAACGGATAAACATTTCAAACCCCGATTGTTTTACCCGGCCAACGAGTTTTTCCCTGAGTTCCCCTCCTTTTCTGGAAAAAGGCTGGCTCCCGATGATGGCCAGATCACCCTTGAATTCAATGGGGTCAATCAGTGTATCGCTGTGGATGCCGAATCTTGCCGCCCTTTCCGTAACGGCCTTTATAAAATCGGTTCTTGCTTTGGGGGCATATGCTTTAATCTGCGCGGTATTCATGGATCAGCCTTTATCTGTTTTTGATTAGAGAACCCGTATCCGAAGATTGTCATTTATGGCTTTAAGCAGTTCTGATTTGACGGCTTCGATAAAAACAGTCACATCCTCTTCTGTATCCAGATAGGCTTTCTGCTTGAAATCAGCAGGTTTTATGGTGGTTGTCTTTTTTATCGGTTTTTCAGGTCCGGCGGCAGGGCGGAATTTTTCTTCAATGTTTTCCAGGGCATCTTCAAACATTTCATGGGATTCATTCACACTGTAAGATATCTGGGGGATGCTGTATTCAGTTTCTATTTTCTTTTTGAAATTTTGAAGCGGAAGAAGTGTCTTATTTTTAAAATGGTCATCCGCCCCTTTTTCATTCAGAACCTTAGAGGCTTGTTTGATCTTGTTATCAATTTCATCCATGGCGGATTTTTGTTTTTCCGCCACCAGTTTCTCGTTGAACACTTCCACGGTGGCAACCAGATTGTTGACCTCTTTGAGCATTGAATACGGGCTCTTTGCAGAAACAATGTCTTCCAGCCGGTTCAATGCTGCGAAGGCTTCTTCATTTTTTCAATGGCAGCCTTGTTGGGCCGGAATCTGTTTAAAGCCTTTCGCAGCGTTTCCCAGGTCTGCTTCTGGTTATTGTAAAAGTCCTGAAGATCCAGAAAATCCTCGTGGGCATCCATAAGATGATCCTTTTTCGAATTGAATTCTTTGATCAGCTCAAACCCATCATGGATATTCAGTATATTGCCTGCAATGCTTAAACACTGGTCAATCTCTTTTTTACCGGGATAATTTCCCGTATCTGCCAGTGTCTTGTATTTTTCCAGAGGCTCAACCCATTTTTTTAACGAAGTCCGTATATATTGACTGATCTTTTCCTGGCCGTCCGGAGCCAGGGAGCCGAATATCTCTTTTCCAAGGGCTTGGGCATTCTGAAGATCCCGGGTGGATAAACTGGCTTTGATCAAAATCTGAACGTTTTTCCATTGATGGGTTTTTGTCAGCAGGGCAATGGCATCTTTTGGGGAAATTTTGCTTTTGTCTTCCAGAAGATCTATTTTCCCGGCCATGAAAAGCTTGGCTACAAGGATCACAATCTGAAACTCGGGCCAGCCGAAAGGGCGTTTTGCAAACTGTTTGACCAGCTCATCCAGGATGATGAACTTATTGGTTGCGGTTTTCAGCTCAATAAACAGCCGGATCTCTTTGATATCCTGGGTTTCTGCCGTTGCAAACGATAGCACCAGTTGCTCCTGGCCAATATCATCGGACAATAAAATCTGCCTGATTTCTTTTATGGGGTCATCATGAACCTGGGTCAGATAGTTAAATTTGTTGAATGTGTTCCGGATCAGGTAATCAAACGCATCATCAATGATTTTTGAGGTGGTGGCGCAATTGATTTCCAGAGCTTTACCCAGGGCATAAACCTCTGCATTGAGCATCAGGCTGTCTATCTTTGCGATCAAGCGTTCTTTTCTTCCCCGGTTTTCATCAGCCCGGTCTCTTAAGATTTGTTTCAAAGTCGTTGATGCTGCCGCATCATTTTTATTATTGATATATTTATGGGTCTGGATATAGGTGCGTATTTCAGAAAAAAGAGCCGGATCATTTCCCAGCTTCAGCAGAACCGTTCCTTCAGTGTTTAAACTGTGCATATTGCATTTGCCGGGGTTGAATATTGAATACTGGTCATGCATGGGGCTGATGATTTCAAGCCTTAAATCATCTTCCGCTATTTTCCCCCATGGTTTTTCATCACAGATCCGGTTAAAGGCATGGTCTTTTTTAAAGGGGGCATATCTGTGTTTGGTTTTGTTTTTCAGGATATCTTCGAAAATAATATCGCCCAGCAGATCGGTTTCAGCATGGGAAGAAATCTCTACGCTTTTTATTTCCCGGGAGACTTCACGTTCTTCATTGGTAAGGAAAAAATACAGGTCTCCATTGCGGCTGATCAGGTTTTCTTTTTCAAGGCGCAGGAGGGCCTCATCGATTTTTTCTCTCAGGACAATTCTGTCTGCATCCACCTGGTCAATGCAAAGGGTGACAAGATTGTCCAAATTGGGTTTGATGATGTCTACATAGCGGATCAGAAAAAGGGCCTGAAGGATGTGAATATCAAATGGCGCGGTCAGTCCCTTATTGTCCTTTGCCTGTTCGATACTCCGTTTGACAGAAGTATCCAGAAAGCTTTCAATACAGGGAAAAAATTCATACAGCGGCACCAGGGCACTGGTTTCTTTTAAAGAGATATTCACGGCAGCGGATTGGAATGCATCCAGCATGGATCTTTCCCCCCGGCTGAGATGAAGGCCTGTGGCCCCGGCTTTACGGATGGACTCGAAAATTTTCTGCACCAGTTGAAAATGATAGGGTGTAAACGGGTAGTTATTTACAAAATCCTGGGCGGTTGAATAATTTTTCAGTGTGGTGGTATCGTGGGTAAAGCTGAGCTGATGTTTAAGGATATCGCCTTTTAAGGCAAACAGTTTTTCAAGTTCTTTTTTTGCCTCGTCTTTTTTTTCAAGGAGACGGGCTTGGATGACTTCATCAGTATTGGCACTGGACAAGGTCAACCGGGTATTGAAGCGCCCCTGGATTTTAGAAAAATCGTTGGCCTTTGAAGATTTGATATCACCGATGACCGCATCAATATCCTCCTGGGATGTGACCAGGACCCAGGCCCGGCCTTCACAGATTCTTCCCAGGTCTTCAACAATGGTCTGAAGGTTCAGCATCAAATAGGGGTCGCTGCCGATAAACTGGCCGATTTCATCCACCAGGAATATAATCCTGTGGGTTTTTGATTTTGAATCCAGATATTCTTTTACCCTTTTTGCAAAATGCTCAACGGTGAGATTAAAGCTTTTTTCATAATTTTCAAACCATTCCCGGGCAGCCTCCGGAGGCTTATCCAGCACCAGGGACAGGGCTTCAACAATCTCTTCCTGAAGAAGGGAATAGGCATCCCGCTCCGTTTCCCATTCTGCGCCATATATCTTTTTGAATGCTGCTTTAAACTCATTGTATTTGCCTTTTCGGGTCAGATACCGTTCGATCTCGGCAAGGGCAAGAGAATCGGAACAAAATCCCTGGCTTTCATTGAACAATCGCCAGAACACGGAAAGGATCGTGGATCTTCCGTCTGTCGCATCGGCCCGGCTGTCGATATTAAACAGGATGATATCGGTATTGATGGCGGCTATCCGTTTGATATCGCCCAGGAGCATGGGGTCTTTTATTTTGTCGGAAAAAAATCAACCGCTCTTTTCTTGATGGTGTTATCCGGACTTTGAGCTTCTTTATTCCCCAAAAGATAGGAAAGGATTTTAATAAAGTGAGATTTTCCTGAACCGAAAAAACCGGAAATCCATACCGCCATTCTGCCTGCTATGATCGGATCATTCGGGTTGTCTATGGACCCCAGGTAGGATGATAAAAAAACCCTGAAATGTCTGTCAAGTTCACGGGTAATTACATATTCGTCAAGTTCCTGCCAGACAACGGATTCATTGAGCTGATCCGCTTTGACCACTCCGTTGATGGGCCGTGAGATGTTCTTTTTGAAGATATTGTGAATCTGCATGGTCAACGATCCTTTGCATGTCTATTCTGATTTTTGCTTATATCACCAATTGAAATGCCCTGTAATAATTCGATTCTTTCAATTTGCCAAAAAGTCTGAGCCCCTGACCTGTAAAGACCCCAGGGAAGAACATGACCAAGGGCGTGTCTTCCATTAAATGATGAAGATTGTTTAAAAGATTATGGCTTCGGAGCATGGGGTAAGCACTTCCTACACCCGACACCAGAACAAGATCTGTTTCATCCGGGGGGACAAGGTCAACAAATTCCTTAGCCATCTTTTTGGCATCCAGTGGGCCTTTTAAAGCCTTTACAAGTTCTTCATCACCTTTTTGGGACTGGATATCCAGAACACGCTCAAGAAGATTTCTGCTTTTAAGATAATGTAGAATCAATTCAAACAGGTTGATATGCTTGAACCGCAGATCAGGCTTTCTTTTTGGCAGTTGTCTTAAAACAAACTGAATATGCTCCCGGATTTCCATTTCATATTCAGGAGGATAATCAAAGATATAAAAACCGATTTCATTCCCAAGTCCGGAATTGGAAAGAAGTTCATCAGATACCAGACGATCGATAATTTTATCCAGACGGTTTTTAAATGGTGCCATATGAAATCCTTATCAGGCTATGTGATTTCCATGCAACTCAAAACATAAGTCTCATTTTTTTTAACAAGATATGTTTTGACTTCCGGTGCTATGGATACTGGAATCAATTTACAGTTCCGGGTATTATCAATATATTTTGCTTCTGCAAGTATCCTGAATACGATCTGTTTTAGCTTTGACCGGGTTGAATCTTTCCATGCTTGAACCTGGGGGTCAATCTGGGCGCATGTCTCAAGAAACCGATTCCAATCACCTATGCTAATTTTTGGTGTAAACGTCTGCCGGTGCTGCCGGATAACCGTGTCCATAAAATCACCGACAAGATGGCTGTGTTTTATAGATGCTGCAAGCAAAGCTTGAGACGTAATTTCAGACGAACCCTCATGAATCAGTTGCCATAATTCTTTATCCATGGTCCCAAGGCGATGTTTTATCAAACGCGCCTGCCTTATGGCCGCAGAAGGGCTTCTTTTTTGTAAGATATTGTCAAGAACAATTGCTTTGTGCCATTCATCAAAATCTACTTTTTCTAAAAGCAGCCGTGCAATTTTTCTGCTTTCTTCTATGAGCAAGGACCCTGCTACAATTTCACCGTTATAAGTTTTATCTTCTATTTTTCCCATTATCCCGATATCGAATATTATAAAGTTAAAACAATGTCTATCATGAGGACTAATAACATTCAAGATAAAGAAGGGAGCTTGATTTAAGGTTGAATGACCTTTGATGGCCGATGTATTCGGATGATATTCATAAGGTTACAATGAAGAATCAAATAGACAGATCATCCTTCAGCCGGGCAAGGCCCTCCTGTGTAGAGATCCGGGGATAATAGCCCAGGTCTTTTTTGGCCCGGGAGATATTAAACCAGTGGGAGGTGGCCAGTTCTTTTGCTGCAAACCGGGTCATGGGCGGTTCGTTTTGAATGCGGAAGAACCGGTACAGGGCTTCAAAGACGGCCCCGGCCCGATAAGCGGTTTTGGCGGAAACCGAGCCCCGGATGGGCGGCAGCCCGGCCGCGGCGAGAAAGGCATTGGCCATGTCCCATTTGGACACGGGCTCATCCTGGCTGACAAAATACACGTTCCCGGATAAGGAGGGATTTG
>JAAUSZ010000085.1 GCA_012031875.1 Desulfobacula sp. | reverse complement strand
TTTCCCGGATGATCTCCCCCGTCGGGGGCCGGCATCATCCTGAATTTCACAAAGGCCTGCTGGGCTTTGATCATAACGGTTTCGTAATCCGCGGACCCGGCCAGAAGGACCGCGGCCAGGGGCTCCCCGTTAATGGGGGAATAGGAGACCAGCTCCTTTCCCGCGGTTTTGATCCATCCCTTTGATGAGCCTGTGGTGGCGCCAAAATTGACGGGCTTGATGCCCAAATCCTTGAGTATCGCTTCAATATTCTGTTTTCCATATCATCCCTATATATAATTAAACATCCGTTTTTGCCTGACTATACCTGGTATTATACAAATGGATTTGTTAAAGTAAAATTCATAATATTTATGTTTAACATGAATTATTTTCATGACGGAGCAGCCATGGACCTGTATCACCTTAAAACTTTCTTTACTTTGGGGAAAATCCAGAATTTCACCAAAACCGCGGAACACCTCTGCGTTACCCAGAGCGCGGTCAGCCATGCCGTTAAAAAACTGGAAGCCTCCATTGAAACCCCCCTCATCGACCGGAAAGGCAAACACCTGACGCTGACGGAGGCCGGGAAGACCCTGTTCCGGTCCTGTGAAAAAATTTTCTATGAAATTGAAAAGGCTGAACAGGACATGGCCCGTTTCAAGGAAAAAATCATTTTCACCATCCGCATCGGCAGCACGGTGGAGTTCGGCACCACCATTCTCATGAACCATATCCGGGATTTTCTGCAAACCCATCCCGACATCCACCTGGATTTTCTCTTTTCCCATTATCTCATCGACCCTCTGATCCAGGACCAGGTGGACCTGATCATTGACTGCAAACCCCATTTGCATCAGAATCTTGAAAAAATCCATCTTTTCCGTGAACAGTATATTACCATTGCATCCCCCAAATTCATTGAAACGGAGCAGATCTCCTCCCTGGACGATCTGGAGCGGGTGAAAATTCTGTCCATGGATAAGGACCTGGAATGGTGGCATAATTTTATCACGGCCCTTCCCGCGGAGAAACAGGGCTGCCTGAAAAACGTCATGCAGATCAACCACATCCGGGGGCTCATCAACGGCGCCGTGGCCGGCATCGGCATCGGTTTTGTGCCGAGATATACGGTCATCACGGAGCTTGAAACCGGCGCCCTGGTGGACCCCTTTCCCCATATCAAACCCGCGGCCGACGAATTCCATATCTATATCAAAAAAGAACGCCTGGCCTTTCAGAAAAACCAATTGCTGGTGGATTACCTGACCCGGCTGAAACCCTCGGAATTCGGGGTGGACTAGTCAGCTCCGTCAAGTCATTCCCCATCATCCCTTGTCACACAAAATTGTTTAGATTTTGATTGACAAAAAGGAAGTTCATGTCCTTTTTATCTTTACAGCCAGGCCTCCTCCTGATAAATTTTAATTCATGAACACTGAACATTCGCATCAGATTCTTTCCTGGCATCAGGTCCTGTATAAACTGGCGATGCCTTATAAAAAGCTGCAAATTTTCGCCAATACCGTCGGTATCGGCATCAGTTTCTGCTATTTCGCCTTTTTTAATGAGATCCGTTCCCAGGCACATACCTGGCAAGAGAACCTGATGCCTGCCGTTATCAGTTCTTTGTTTTTAATGGTCCTTGCCATTGGGCTGTCAAATCAGTATCTGGGCGGCGTCCGCAGTGTTCTTAAAGCCCGGATAGAGGGTATACCGGTTGATGAATCAAGGGCCTGCCGTACCGGATACAAGGTCTTGAACCTGCCGGTGGTATCTGCGGTTATCAGTTTTTTAAGCTGGGCCCTGGCTGCTGCTGTGATGCCCTGGTTTTTGTCAAATCTGAATTTGATTTTCAGTTCACCCACCAAGAACTGTCTAATTATTTCTTTGTTTCATCTGTCATTTTAATTTCCGGTATTGTCACCAGCGTTATGGTATTTTTCGCCACAGAGCTGATGTGCCGACCTCTGCTTGAATGCTTTTTCCCCAAAGGAGAATTTATCCAGGCAAAAAAAGTGTTCCGGGTCAAGCTCTGGCCCCGGATTTTGGTAATTTTTTGATGGCCAGCCTTTTCCCCCTGACCGACATGGCCATGGTTTCCTATGATAAAGCCAAGCTCATGCTCACTCAGGATCCCAAACAGGTTCTGGAGAGCCTTTTGTGGTTCATCCTTTTTTTACTGGCTGTGGAAAGCGCTCTGGTTTTTTCCCTGTCCATCTTTATGTCCCGCAGTATTGTTGCCCCCATCCTGGATTTGAAATCTGCCATGTCTGCGGTTGAAAACGGAAATTTCCAGGCCCGGGCCCGGTGATGGACAACAATGAACTGGGGAGCCTGGCCCAGCATTTCAACCGGATGACCAAAGGACTCAAGGAGCGGTATGATCTTCTGAAGACCCTGGACATGGCAAGGGAGATCCAGCAGAACCTTCTTCCAGACCGGATCCCGGTGGTTCCCGGACTGGACATTGCCGGAACCAGTCTCTATTGTGACCAAACCGGAGGGGATTATTATGATTTTATTGAAACCCGGATAGACGACAGCAGGAATCTGGTAGTGGTTGTGGGGGATGTGTCCGGCCATGGGATTCCATCTGCTCTCTTGATGGCATCGGCCCGTGCTTTTTTGAGGCAGCGGCTGGCATTGCCCGGCACCCTGACACAGGTGCTTGATGATGTGAATGTTCAGTTCTGCAGGGATGTCGGCAGTTCAGGCCATTTCATGACACTGTTTTTAGCTGCGTTTGATCAGGATCACCATACCTTTACCTGGATACGGGCCGGTCATGATCCGGCCCTGCTGTATGACCCGAGTCAGGATCGGTTTATTGAGCTCATACGGGGGGGCAACATACCGCTTGGCATTGATGAAACCTTCCTGTATCAGAAGAATACCGTAAATGAAGACCGAATTTCAGCCGGCCAGATTCTGTTTATCGGCACTGATGGTATCTGGGAATCAAAAAATGCTTCAGGTGAACGGTTCGGCAAGGATAGAATCAGGCAGATCCTTCAGGACAACCGGAATGCCGGCGCCCAATTTTTGTTGGACCGGGTGTTGGAAGCACTGGACCGGTTCATGAATGGACAGGGGTATACAGATGATGTCACCCTTATCATTGTCAAAAAAATGTGAAAAAAATCCAGTCCCTTTCAGTGACGAGAACGGCTCACTTTTAAATGACCATAGGCACACATCAATCCTCTTTTGATGTGATGCGGTTTCTCCCATGATTTTTTGAATAATACAGTCTTTTATCAGCCAATTTAAACAAATCCTCTAAAGATCTTTCTTTGCTGATTCCAGGCTTAAATTCAGATATTCCAAAACTCATGGTGACTTTAAATTCATTCCCACCATGAATAAAGGTTTTTTTTTCAATCGCGCGTCTGATTTTTTCGGCAACAGAATAGGCTGCATCTTCAATTGCACTTGGTAGGAGTACGGCAAATTCCTCACCGCCGACTCTTGCAAAAATATCTGTTGTTCTGAGCATGAGTTTGATATCTGATGTGATTTCCTTTAAGGCGAAATCACCGCATAAATGCCCATAGGTGTCATTAATTTTCTTAAAATGATCAATATCGCATAATATCAAAGATAAACAGCTTCCGGTTCTCTGGGACCTTTTAATTTCGTAATCCGCAAGCTCTTCAAAATGCATCTTGTTGTTGATCCGGGTTAGCCTGTCTGTTGTGGCCTTTCTATACATCTCTGTATTGTCACGCAAATTAACCGCATAGCCGACAAGCTCTCCTTTGAGATTTCTGATTGTAGAAAAAACCACATCTGCGACAAATGATTTTCCATCGTATCTGTCAAGATCTCTTTGTATTCTGATATGATTCTTCGTTTTTAATTCATCTAATATTCTATTGGCAAATCTCTGATATACTTCCCGTATGCTGAAGCGTTATCTTCTCTTACCCTTACCATTTCTTCCCTTGAATCAAACCCGATCATTTTCATAAAAGGAGAATTACAATCAATCAATTTCAGCTCCGAATCAAGAAATGCAATTCCATCAAGGGAATTGTGAAATACCGATTCAAGTTTTTTTTGTCTATTGATAAGATCTGTTGCTTCAATGCCTACAGACAGCATCATCTTTTCCCCATTTGGATCCACATATTGGGAATTGGACCAGACGATCCAGAACACATCTCCTTTGGCGGTGATATTTTCATTAACATGGAGATGATATTTCTCCGGATCTTTTTCTATGTCTTCAATAATCAGTTCCAGATTCCTGCCGGAAGATTCGGTTTCGGGAACTAGTGTGCCGACAACGTCTAAACCTGTCAGATCACCATAACCATAAAAAGAAACGGCATATGTGTTGGCATCTACAATTTTTTTGTTTTTGATCAATAGAACAATGGAATTGATTGCGTCAAACATGTTTATCGGCTCCATGCACTGAAAAGAAAAACCAGACTATGTTTGACTCTAATTCACAGCCTCTCAATCTGTCAATATGAATTTAACTCCGGAATTCAATCATGACGGCATCAGGCCCGGGCCTCGCTTTCATCGAGGGTTGACCTGATGAGCCTGGTGAGTTCCTTGATATCCACTGGTTTTTCTAAATACTCACGGATGCCTGCTGATATTGCTTTTTCCCTGTTTATCAGATCGCTGTATCCCGTGCAGAGAATCACGGGCTGAGCGGGCTTAAGGCGCCTGATTTTTTTGCCAGCTCCAGGCCGGTGATGCCGGGCATGGTCATATCCGTGATCACGATGTCAACCCCTCCAGGATTCAGACGGAAGGCCTCAAGCGCTTCGACCGGGTTCGTGAAAGCGGATACCGCATATCCCAGATCTTCCAACAGTTCCTTTACCGCTTCGAGCAACTCCTTTTCGTCATCAACAAGGAGGATGCTTTCCGAACCGGATATTCGGGCATCCTGTCCGGCCCCGGTAGGAGACGGACCTTCCTTTTTCCCGGTGAGCGGCAGGTAAACCCGGAAGGTGGCGCCTTGGCCCGGTTTGCTGTGGACACTGATATGACCGTCATGCTCTTTCACAATACCGAACACCACGGCAAGACCGAGCCCTGTACCCTTCTCTTTTCCTTTGGTGGTAAAATAGGGCTCAAATATTTTATCCAGAACGGCCGGTTCGATGCCCGTACCCGTATCACTGATTTCAAGCTCCAGGTATCTGCCGGGATGGATATCAGGCTCCGGGGGGCAGTCTTTTTCGGTAAACCCGACCTCTTTCAGACACACGGTAAGGGTGCCGCCGGTTTCAAGCATGGCGTGGTATGCATTGGTGCAAAGGTTCATGATGATCTGATGGATTCTGACTGGGCTCGTGTATACCGAGGCCCTGGAGACAATCTCCTCCCGGATTTCGATGGTTGACGGAATGGTGGCCCTGAGCAGCTTCAGCGCTTCTTTCACGACACTATATACGGGTATGACCTCCTTTTTATCAACGGAATTTCTGCTGACACTCAGAATCTGCTGGACGAGATCAGCCGCTTTCTCCGCTCCTTTACGGACCTGCTCGATGTCCTTGCCTGCTTTTTCAGGATTTTTCAGATGGTTTACAGCCAATTGGGCATAAGCGAATATGCCGGAGAGAATATTGTTGAAATCATGGGCGATCCCGCCGGCCAACGTGCCGATGGCCTCCATTTTCTGTGAGTGGGCAAGCTGGGCCAGTAGTTTTTCCCGGTCCTTTTCAGCCTGTTTATGTTCCGTCATATCCATGCCGGTACCGATGTAATATGTGTCCCCGGCCCGATGAAACAACCTCAGGTTGATAAATAACGGCAACTCCGTACCATCCTTTTTCCTGATGTCCACTTCCACTTCCGCGCTCCCCTTCTCCAGAACCGTGGACACCGCTTCATGAACCCGGGCGAGACTCCCCTCACAGGAAAAAAAACCTGTGGGGGCATCCATGAATTCTTCTCTTGAATATCCCAACAGAGTCTCGACTGTCTGATTCCATCTCTTCAGCAGGAATCCATGACCGGTTTGCCGGTACAGGAAAAAAATCCCCGGCATCATGCTGATGATCAGTTCAGACAGGTCTTTTTCCTCCACAAGTTCCCTCTGGGCCCTGTTTCGCTCGGTGATATCCCGGGTGATGATGAGCATCCCCGTTGGCTTCAGGTTGCCATCCCTCAGGAATCTGCAATTGGACTCCACCCAGACCCGGGATTTGTCCTTTCTGCATAACTCATGTTCAAGGATGCGGGACCTGTCCGGAACAGGGATTCCGGAAGATTCCGCCGCTATTTCCGATTCAAGAATCTCCCGGAGTTTCGAAAGTGAATCCGGTGTTATAATATCTTCAATGGCCTGTCTGAAGGCTTCCTCAACCCTGAACCCGGTTAAAAGCGTGATGGAAGGGCTGACATAAGTAACCCTTAGGTTCAGATCCATCACGGAAATTACATCAGACATGTTTTCCGCAATCAGACGGTATCTTGCCTCACTCAGCTTCAGCCGGCCCATGGCCCCCTCCAATTCCGAGGTTCTCAATCTGACCTTCTTTCTCTGGGTGAAGTTGAAAGCAATTAGAATGAGATTGATCAGAAATATCATCCATGGAATTTTATTCATATGCATGTACCTCCCCCTTGATTCTATTTTAACTTGAACCGGCCGACCATTTCATTGAGGTTCTCTGCCAGTTTTGACAATTCCCCCGCGCTTTCATTGACCTGAAGGCTTCCTGTTTTCATTTCATCCGCTGCCTGGCTCACCTTGTGGATATCTGTAGTCACTTCTCCTGCCACGGTTGATGCCTGGTTGACGTTTTCGTTGACTTCCTGAACACCGGCCGCGGCCTGGCTCACGTTGCTTGAAATTTCCCGGGTAGTGGCGGACTGCTCTTCAATAGCTGCTGCTACGGAGGTTACAATGAAATTGATTTCATTGATAATATTGACAATGGATGCAATGGCCTGGACAGAGTCCTGAGTGCTTGCCTGGACATTGTTTATTTTTAAGCTGATTTCTTTTGTCGCCTCGGCAGTCTGCTGGGCAAGGGCCTTAATCTCTCCTGCAACCACGGCAAAACCCTTGCCGGCTGCACCTGCCCTTGCAGCCTCAATGGTGGCATTCAAAGCCAGGAGGTTTGTCTGTGCGGAAATATCGGCAATGGTTTCCGTCACCTTGCTGATATCCAAAGCCGCCTTGCCCAGCTCTTCCACTTTCCTTGAGATATGTTCAGCCTTATTAACTGCTTCTGAAGTTGTGTGGCTTCCCTTTGCCGTATTTTTTGAGATCTCGTTAATCGTGGCCGACATTTCCTCGGCCGCTGAAACGATCATCTGAAGATTGGCCGTGGTCTGTTCTGTTGCAGCGGCAACGCTGTTCATGCTGGTAGCCATCTCTTCTGCTGCGGACGCCACATTGTTTGCCCGTTGGGAAGCATCCTCCGAGCCTTGGGCCATCTGGGTTGAAATGGCTGAAAGTTCGGTGGAGGATGAGGTCAGTGTCCGGACCCCACCGGTAATGTCTTTGAACATGAGGGATAGATTTTGTGTCATCTGTTTCATATTGGCATATACGCCGGTGATTTTATGATCATCCACCCGGAACTCAACGGTAAGATCTCCATGGGCAATGCTGTCGGCAATTCTGGCAATTTCGGACGGCTCATGTCCAAGCAGGGCCATGATACGGCGAACAAACCAGAGGACACAGAGAATAACGACAATCAGGGAAACTGCGCCCACGACAAAAATCATATTCCGGATTTCATATTCGGCGGTCATGAACTCATCCCGGTCCTGGGTCACCCCCAGAGCCCAGCCGGCAATCGGCACCGGTGCAAATCCGGAAATCTTTCTGACCCCTTTAAAGGTATACTCATCGATTCCGGATTTCCGGCTTAACAATTTGGGCACAACAGACTCCATGCCTTGAACGGTTTTGAGGTCCAATTCCAGGATAAAATCCTTATTCGGGTGGGCAATGATCATGCCGCTCTTATCCACAAGATAGGGATAGCCGGTTTGCATCAGTTTCACCTTGGTGAGCTTGTCGGACAATGCATCCAGCTTGAGGATGGTTGCAAGAACGCCCATGAACTGCCCCGAAGCTGTTTTCAGGGGTACGGCAACAACACAGACCGGCTTGCCGGTTGCCTTGGATTTTACCGGGGAACTGATATTGAGACCCCCGGTTTTTGCGATCTTAAAATATTCCCTGTCTGCGGCCGATATTTTCTTTTCCCGCATAGCGCCATTCTGACTGTCCGCAACGGTCATCCCGTTCTGATCCAACAGAATAAAAAGTTCATAGCCGGCCCCGGTCTGCTGAAATAGGGTCCCAAAGAAACGGTCCAGAGCCTTGAGCGCTTCAAGTGCGCCGTCAACTCCGTTTTCACTGGCTTTGGCCGCCGCATCCAGCACCAGCGGATTAACCACCAGGGACCCGGCAAATTTTACCTCCTGCTCCAGATAAAGCTGGGCCATATCGGCAAGGTCTTGTGCGGTCTGCCGAATTCCGGCTTTCCCGTTTTCCAGCAATGCATTGGAGGCCTTGTTGACCGAAAAAATACCGACAACAGTTAAAGGGATGACGGACGCAAGAACGCACCCGACAATCAGTTTAAATCTCAGACTTGTTTTTTTCATTTTTAATTTCCTTTATACGTTATTCCCTTTTTTATTGGATCGTCTCCAAATACTCATGGAATCCGCTGCGTTAATAAGGTCTTCTCTGAATTCTGGATGGGCCAGATTTATCATCATTTCAGCCCGCTGCCATGTCGGTTTTCCCTTTAATTGCACTGCTCCGTACTCAGTCACGATATAGTCAACCATTTGACGGGGGATGGTGGTAATGGATCCCGGTGCAAAACTGGGCACAATACGTGACTGGAGGTTTCCCAGTTTATCTGTATACGTTGATGTCAGGCAAATAAAGCTTTTGCCGCCCCGGGACCATTGAGCGCCCAGAACAAAATCCCACATACCGCCATTGCCTGATATTTGGTGAAATCCGTTGCTTTCAGCGTTAACCTGACTAAAGAGGTCAACCTGTACCGCATTGTTGATTGATACAAAATTATCCAGACGGCTGATCACCCTGGGATCATTGGTGTAATCCACATTATACGAGGCAAGCCCGGGATGGTGATGCATGAATTCATATGTCCTTTTGCTGCCGATGGCGAAGGTATACGCAACTTTCCCGCGGTCGATGGTTTTAGCCGAGCCGTTTATGCGGCCCGATTTTATCATATCGACATAAGCGTCAACGAACATCTCGGTATGTCCGCCCAAATTTTTCAGATCGGAATCAGCAATATGCTTGCCGACCGCATTGGGTATTCCGCCGATACCGAGCTGGATACAGCAACCGTCCCGCAAATGTTTCATAATATGGCCGGAGATTTTTGTATCCTGCTCTGAAGGCTGGGCTCCCGGAACATCTGCGGGCCCTGTATCATCCGAGGCTTCAACAATATAATCCACCAGAGAAATATGAACCGATTCCTCGGCACCTCCCGGGCAAACCGGCATCTGTTTACACACTTCCACAATAAGCGTATCAGCGGCTTCCATTTTGGTCAGGGTTTCGGAGTTTTGCGGCCCGAGATTAAAATAACCATACTGATCCATGGGACAGACCCGGGCAATTGCCACGTTATGGTGAGGGATTGCCTCGGTCCGGTACATCTCGCCGGCGTTATGGTACAGGATCGGTGAATAATAGGCTTGGCCGATGGTTTGCTTTATGATCCGGGTGAGTTTGCTCCACTGCCAGTCATGGTAGATGAAGCTGTCCGGATATTTGGCCACCTCGGGAAACGGAGGCAAAGTGACTGCCGAGAACACAGAGACATCTTTCAGTTCCTGATGCCTTTTTGCCAGAGCATGGTCACAAGCGACCGGCTTACCGTTAAAAAACCATAATCCACCTTATCGCCGGATTTCACACAATGAACCGCTTTCTCAGCGCTCACCAGTTTATTGGTGTACTCTCTTTCATAACTCATTATGATTCCTTTCTATTTAATCGCCTTGAGTGTTTATTATTAGTTTTGTCCAAGGGCACCCGCATTCATTAGAGCCTTTGGCATGCTTTGCAGCGGCCATGGTCTTTTGACCCTATGACCTGCCCAGTCCTAATTCAATATTATTAACCATCCGTATAATCTGTGGCCAGTCATGGGTAACGATATCCTGTGCGTGGGCCAGATTGTTCCTCAATGATTCTATCTCTTTCAAAGTCTGGTTCATTTCATGCCTTGATTTAAAGCCCAGGTCGGTAATAAATTCTCTGTCTCTGGATAGGATCGTGATCTTATCACCCAACTGAAGACAGTCCAACAGACTGCATCGATGCTTACGCCTTTCCCGTTCGATGGACAAAGCCTCGGCTTTTTTCAACCTTGCCGGTGAAATCATCATTTGCCATTTATTCTGGGGCAGGGTCGTTTTGATCCGTTCGACAAGATTCATTTCCAGGAGGGTGATCATCCCGAACAACCACATCCTGACCATGGGCCTCTGGATGCCGGAGCGGTCAATTAAGCCGAATATCGTACCGCAAACGGTAATAAAGCAACACCCATGGCGAGCCAGAACCTGGATCACATCAGTTAGGGATGATTCGCTTGAAATCACCTGACCTGTGCGAAATGGCCTCGTTTCATCTTTACACCGCCCATGATGACCCAGGTCACTCGAAAAAACATATCCTCCGATCCGCCCCTTGTCCAGGATGCCGGCCACCTGTAGATTTTCGTCCCTCATGATGCGGGCCGCCTCGGATGCCTCTTCATTTGCGCCAAAAGCGTGGAGTGGGACTGAGATATCCTTGGCGCGAAAAACACTGAAAACAATTCTCTGGAGTTCATCTTCGGAAAAAGACGGCAGGGGATGCTTCAGGGGGCGATGGCTCAAGCCGTCACCCGTGGCGCTATTGGAAGATTCTATTTCCCCGGCGCACTGGTTGATCAACTGAGAGGCCTGTTGATACAATCGGGGATCTCCTTCTGCCAGTACCTCCATCAGCAATAATGCCTCGGAAATAAAGGTCCGGGCAAACTGTGGGGCATGTTTGCAGATGTCCTTGCAATTGTCCATTAAATCGGCCAGTTTTATGGTTTTGGCCCGTGGAGAGGCTTTTGACAGATGTTCCCGATCGATTATTTTGCGGACCAACCGGTTACCATCACCCGATTTGCTGACGCCCGTTATCTCGAATATCAGCATGGAAACCGGTTTTCCAAATTCCAGCTCGATATCATGAAATGTTACCGTGGTATCCTCGACGGTATCATGGAGCCAGGCTGCAGCAATCGTTTCCTCATCCCCCGTAACCGAGGCCACGGTTTGTGCAACGGCTTTCAGATGAACATCATAGGGCTGGCAGGTAAATTTACTGCTATGGTCGATCCGTTGATGAGCTTGAACGGCATATTGCCGGGCACAATCAATCATTGTTGTATTTTTCATTGATGTATTTTTTTTATCATTCATTCCCAACACCTTAACCTAAACTTACCGTCAATAATACCAAGACAGGCTCACCGTACCGAACTCAGCGTTGTTTCGCTCGGTTTCGAATGTTTCCGTAAAAAAGGAGGTGGAGAAGCTCAATGCGAAACGGCCTTGCCGTACCGAGAAACCGCATGAGGCCATGCCGACGAAAGGCTCTGTGTCAACGGACCGGCTATCCGTAAACACCGTGCCGTCAAGCGGCAGGTAGTGGGCGACGGCAAACCCCCCGAGACTGCCGAAAAATGCCACGGACAAATTATCCACCGGCCCGATGCCGACGGTTGAGGCCGCATTGAACCCCGTACGCAGGGCAGCTCCCCCAAAGGCATCCACCAGATTCCAGCCGATCTCTCCATAAATACCGAGTCCGGCGCCGGTGAAATATGTGCCGAGGCCTAGGGTCCCCACGGGAACGATTTTCCACTCGGCCAGTCCTGCCGCACTCCCTTCGGCCGCCAGGCAAGCTGCCGTGTAGCCGAGGTTGATGACCGGCTCGTTCGGGTGTTGATTATGCCAGCCAAGCGGCTCATTGGCTCCGATTAAATCGTGGAATCCCTTCTGTACGTCTTCGGCCCGGGAATCCGGACCCACGACGCCCAGTTTGAGCGCCCATACATGTCCCCAACGTCCCTTTCTTGCATAAAGCAGATTGTCCAGGTATAAAACGCCCGCATAGGGCTGGTCATCCCCGGGCGGATCCGGGTCGGTGATTTCGTCCGGGGTATATATCTCCTGGACAAGGGACCACGACGCATATGTGGTGTAGCCGTCATCCTTAACGAACGGCAGGAATGCCCAGAATCGGCCCCATTTGTTGAGGAAGCTTTCCCGGCCGTAAGTGTCGAGGTCGTCCGACGCCCACGAAAAGCCGACGCCGTTCGTATAGTTGTCGTCCGAACCGGTAAACGTGTCATTTTCGATAATTAAGGTCATTGCCCCGTCGTAAGCCGCCACCGGTTGCGTCAGGCAGCCGACTGCATACAATGACAGCAGGACTGCCTGCGCGACCTTCATACGGATGCTCATGGTTGCTCTCCTTTAGAAAACGATTCGTTGCACCGCTTCATCCAGCCGTCCAATTCGTCCCGGGGTGCAAGCAGAAAGAAGCTCCCGGTACGGCGCTGTAAGGCCATGATATCGATAAGAAAATCATAAACGGCATTGGTTGCCTGCCGGTTCGCCACCAGGGCTTGGTTCTGGGCATCGATGAGGTCAATAACGGGCTTGATGCCGCGAGCATAGGAGTCAGTAACCAGGGCAAGGTTGCGCCCGGCTGCATCAGCAGCGTCCCTGGACAGCCGAATGCCCGGATAGGAGGCGCGAAGCAGATGAACCGCATTGAGGACTCGCTCTTCGATCCCGTTTTTCAGGTCGTCTCGCTTATGGTGCAGCCGTGCCGACTCTTTCCGGACCCGTTCAAGTGAGGCGCTTTTCTTGCCGCCGCTATATAGAGGGAAGCCGGCTTTGATTCCTACGGACCAGTCCGTATCATTCCTTCCAGAGGCATATTTGGATCCTTCTCCGCTTTTTGAGAAGGATTCCGTAACATCACTGAAAACAGACACCGTCGGCACCCAGAACTCCCTTTCTGCCTGGGTGATGCTGCGCGCCTGGGCAGAAAGGGCCGCCTCCATCTCTTTGAGTTCCGGAGACGCATTAAGCCCCTCTGTTACCAGGAACCGTCCTAATTTATCGAGTTCCATGTCATTTTCCATGTATCCGGTCAGCGGTCCCACGGGAAGGATGCCCAGGGGATCGGTTTCGTCGGCCTCATCCGGTGCGAATCGATCACTTATCGGGCGGTTAAGAACAGTATTTATGGCGTTGAAGGCATTCAGGGTCACGGACTGGGCCTTAAGTAGATTGCGGCGGCTATCGGCTATCTCGCTCTCCCATCGGTATATTTCTTCAGGCCCTCCGGCGCCGATCTCCACCCGGATGCGTGCCCGTTCAAGGTTCTTGCGGGTCAGCTTCAGGTTTTCTTTGTGAATCCGCTCGATACTCCTGGCGCGCAATACATTCAGATAAGCGCCGGCGGCCGCCTGGATGATATCCAGCCGCACGGCCTCAAGACCCTTTTCCCTGGCGGCCTGCATGTGTCTTTCGATGGTAAAACCGGCCCAGGCCTTTTCAGAATAAATCACTTGGGTTGCCTGTACCGATCCTGTCCACTGACGTTCAGGCAGAGTTCCGGCATAAGCCGCGGCCCTGTCGTCATCAACAAGTGAAGTCTCCGTGCCAAGTTCTATTTGAGGCAAAAGCGATGATCGTGCTTCCTTGACCTGGGCCCTACCGGCTTCCACTGAGCGGCTTGCTGCGGCAAGATCCAGGTTGGCCGTCAAGGCTTCCTGCAGGGCCGTGGTGATGTTCAGCCGCCGTTCAGTAGAAATGGGTTCGTCATGGATCAACTCAGCCTCGGTGAAAAGACTCCAATTGGGGTGAATATCAATGGCTCGGGCCGTGGCCATGTTGATAACAAGCTTCCTGTCCGGTTCAAAAATGGTGGGAAGGTTTCCGGCATCGGCCCCATTCAGGACTTCCTGAATATTGACGGCAATATTCCGGGCCAGATGCAACAGGTTCTCTTCGGCCTGGGTTCCGGCCAGGATTCCATCAGATACCCCTGGCCGTCCCCTGAGGGAAAAGCTGGGCAATTTGCGGGCGATGAAATCGTCCGACATGAAATGGAGTTCCCGGTCGGAAAGACGCGGAACCGGGAGGAGGAATACGGCGTCGGTTTCCGGCGGGATCTGGGCCAGCACATCCTTGCCCGAATCTTTCGCCGTTGCCACGGCCACCTCCATGGAGAACTCCTGGGCCAGCCGGCGGGTCAGGGGTTCCAGTTGAGGGATGGCGTTGAATATAAAATCATCCACGATAATGGCAATATGTGAAAACGGCGTAATACTTTGAAAGAGCCGCAGCTCCCGGTCAATATCGGAGAAGGTGTTGATGTAATTCAGATTCCTGACGCCGCTGGTTCCTTTTTGAGATGGGATTTCCTGTAATTTTGCATCCACCACAGGGACGGCGAATACCGGTTTACTAAAATTGCGGCGCCTGCAGGCTTCATGAGCGGAAACCTCTCCCAGGGCCAGGACCATGTCCACGTCGCCTGCGTCCATCATCCGGTCTATAGCCTTGTTGATCTCTTGCACATTCCAGCCGCCATTGACTTGGCTACCGGCAGGGAAATCGATATGATGAACACCTTGGGTCACGCCTTGGATCTCATTTAATATGATCTCTCTGGTTTTTTGGAACTGGGAGGACTCCCCGTCGTATACGATCCCGATCCGGACAGTCCCTGCCTGGGCAATGGAAGCGAAAATCAGGGACAGATAAATTGCCCCCCACCCTATTGCATATCTGAGTTTCATATAAAATTTTCCTATGTTGATGATTCCGTTGCCAAACCGCTATGTTCAAAGTTCCGGTTCGGATGGAATGTTAAATAATGTGGCATACAGTGTCGGAACAAAAAACAGGATCAAGAGGCTGCCAACCCCCAGGCCGAAGACGATGGTCACGGCCATTGACACGAAAAAGGCGTCCTGAAAAAGTGGGATCATCCCCATCATGGTGGTCAGGGAAGCCATCATGACCGGACGCATCCTGGACACCCCCGAATCCACAACCGCATGAAAAGGTGACTTGCCGTTCCGGATATCCAGGTCGGTCTGATCGATGAGCACGATGGCGTTCTTGATGAGCATGCCGGACAGGCTCATGAGACCAAGCATGGCCATGAACCCGAAGGGCTGATTAAAAAGCAGCAGCCCGGCAGTGACTCCGATAAGGGACAGAGGTACGGTAAGCCAGATGATCAACGGCTGCCGAAACGCGTTGAACAGGCAGATAATCACCAGCACCATGAGCCCGAAAAAAAGGGGAATGCCTTTTTTCAACTGGTTCTGGGCGTCGGCGCTGTCCTCGGAATCCCCGCCCCAGGCCATGGCGTATCCGGGCATTCCTTTCAAAGGGATCAGGTCGTCGTATTGCACGGGAATGGTGTCGGCGGTAAGGTCCTGATGATCGGCACCGGAGCCGAGATAGGTTTCAATGTCGATGTCCAGGGCCTTTTCGATCTTTGGTTTCAGCCGTGAAAACAGCATCGACGCCAGTTCCGTGCGGGTGTCGCAGTGCAATGTGATCATGCTGCGGCGCTGGCGCCTGGATATGCGGGCGTTTTCCGATTCTGTGGAAAAACCATCCACCACCTGGGCCACGGGGGATGTCGCGGCCGGCCATGGGGCTGAAAATCTGGATATCGTGCATGTCCTCCATGGTATTGCGGTCCGCAGACGGAGCCCGGGCAATAATGGGAATCAGTTCGATTCCTTCCCGGTAGGTGCCGGTGACGGTGCCGGAAAAGGTGGACTGGATGGCCTGGGCCACCTGGGGACGGTCGATGCCCAGGCGTCGGGCCCGGTCCTCGGCAATGACCGGCTGCACCACGTTAACCTGTGCCCCCCATTCACTGCGAAGGGCCTTGGTTTCAGGATCAGCCGCCATGATATCCATGGCCTTGTCGGCCAGGGAGCGCAGCACGCGGGGGTCGGGACCGCTGATCCGCATCTGGATTTTGCCGCCGGAACCAGGTCCGTTGACGAATTTTTCACATTGACGGTGACGTCCGGCATCATCCGTTCCAGGTCATCCTGGGCCTGGAGCAGGATACGGTCGACCTTCTCGTAGCCGTCAACGGAGGCAAGGATACTGCAATAGTGAGAACCGGTATCCACAGGAACCGTATAGGTCAGCAAAAACCGGGGATGGGCGGAACCCACGGCCGAGGAGATATCCGTGACGCCGTCCAGGGTCCGCAGATAAGCCTCTATGTCGGCAACTCCCTTTTCCGTTTCCCGAATATGGCTTCCTTCCCGGAAATGGCATTCCACAATGATCTGGGGACGGGTGGAGGTGGGGAAAAACATGGCCTTCACCTGGCTGAAGCCGAAGACCGAAAGGATAAACAGCCCCGCTACGGTTAAGATGGTGATCCAGCGAAACCGTATGGCAGTGATGAGCAGACCCCGATACATCCTGTAAAATTTTCCGCCGTAAGGATCCTTTGGCCCGGTGGTAATGCTTTTTTCATTTTTTTTATCCAGAACAAACAGCTTGGTCATGAGTGGGGTGGTGGTCACGGCGGTCAACCAGCTCAGGGACAGGGAAATGAGAATAACAAAATAAAGAGACCGGGTGTATTCTCCTGTATTGTTCTGCATGGTCCCGATGGAGGCAAAGGCCAGCACGGCGACCGCCGTGGCTCCAAGCAGGGGTACGGCATTCTGGCCGACTTCTTTTTTGGCTGCCTTTAATCCTTCCATGCCTTGTTCCATGCTCACCTTCATGCCGTCCACCACCACGATGGCGTTGTCCACCAGCATGCCCAAGGCAATGATCAACGCACCCAGGGAGATCCGCTCCAGAGCAATGCCGTAAACATCCATCAGAACAAAGGTGGCGGCAATGGTGAGCATCAGAATGAACCCGATGATCAGGCCGCTGCGCAGCCCCATGAACAACAGGAGGACCAGGATAACGATGAACACCGACTCCGCCAGATTGACCACAAATCCGTTTACCGCCTCGGTAACCGCCTCGGATTGCATGGCAATAACGCCCAATTCCATACCAAGGGGGATCTGGGGCAGGAGTTGATCAATGCGCTTTTTCACCGCGTTCCCCATGGTAACGGCATTGCCGCCCGAAACCGTGGAGATGGCGATACCGATGGCAGGCTTGCCGTTGAAGCGCAAGAGGGACCGCGGAGGATCCACGTAGTCCCGGCGGATCTCGGCCACATCCTTCAGATAAATGAGTTTGCCTCCCCGTCCGGCGATGAAAAGTTCTTTAAAATCTTTTTCCGATTTGAAGATACCGGTCGGGAAAACAGGGATATACTCGCTGCCGATCTGGATTTTTCCGGCGTCTGCCGGCAGGTTCTTGGCGCTCAGGGCATTGAAAATTTCCTCCCGGGTAATGCCCAGGGCACTCATCTTTTCTTTGGACATTTCCACATAGACGGCTTCGGTCTGCTCGCTGAAAAATACGACTTTTTTCACGTCGGTGACGGTAAGCAGTTCCCGTTTAAGAAGTTCGGCCACCTTTTTCAGTTCGGCAGGGGAATAGCCCTCTCCGGTAAGGGCGTAATAGACGCCGTAGACATCGCCGAAATCATCGTGGATCATGGAAGGCCCTGCCCCCGTGGGCAAATCCCTCTGGGCATCGTTGATTTTGCGGCGCATTTCATCCCACACCTGGGGCAGGGAATCCAGATCGTATTTATCCTTGATAATGACTTTTACCGTTGACAGTCCCCGGGAGGAATAGGAATCCACCCGTTTGAGCTGGCCCATCTCCTGAACCGCTTTTTCGATTTTCTCCGTTACCTCTTTTTCAACCTCATCCGGCGAGGCTCCCGGATAGGGAGTCAGCACGACCGCTTCCTTGATGACAAACTCCGGATCCTCCAGCCGGGACAGGTTCTGATATGCCAGACAACCGAGAAGCAGCACCACCATGGTGATGGTCCAGGTAATGACGTTCTTTTTTATGGATAATTCTGCAATATTCATGATTGATATTCCTTATTTTGAAGCATCCCATAGGCTGACCTTCATCCCGTCGCGAAGACGGGTTAGGCCGGCAGTCACGACTTTTTCTCCCTGACGCAGGCCATCAAGGATCTCGATACCGTCTGATCCGGTCAACTCCCCTACCTGGACCTTTGTTTTTTGAACGGTCAGGTCCGATTCATTGAGGACCCACACATACGGTATCTTTTCCGGGTCACGGATAACGGTGCCGGCAGGGATCACCATCCGGGAGGCATTGTCCGCGGCGGACTTCAATTTCCCTTCCACGGTTGCGGTCATGCCGGGCAGGATGTTGATGTCTTGAGGCCGGGGCATCACAAATACGGCCTGATAGGTCAGGCTTTGGGGGTCGGCTTCCGTGGAAAATTCTTTGAATGTCAGTTGAAAGAGTTGCTCGGGTGCAGCGGCAAACCTGGCCGCCACCTCGGGCACATGTCCTTCGCGGACCCGGGCCGCCAGAGTTTCCGGAATATCCACAAGGACCTCTATCCTGGAGAGGTCCTGTAAAGGCGATGGGCTGCTTGGCCTGAATTTCCTGATGGTTTTCCACATACCGTTTTGGCCACGACCCCGGTAAAAGGGGCCTTGAGATACGTGTCTTCCAGCGCGTCCCGGGCTGCTTTCAAACTGGCCTCCAAGCCTCTGATTCTGGACTGCTGGGCCTCGATGTCCTCTTTTCTGGCACCTTTTTTCCCCTTGGCAAGATCCTGACGGGCTGATTCCAGTCCGGCTTTGGCCTTGTCCCGGAGACTGGTCTGCCTGTCATAGTCAGCTCGGGAGGCATGCTGGCTGATCCATAATTTCTTATAGCGCTCGTACTGGTCTTCGGCGAACAGGTACTCTGCAGTGGCTGCATCAACTGCCGATTCAAGCATCCTGATATCCTCTGCCCTTGCTCCGCTTTCCATGGATTTAAGGTTGGCTGTGGCCTCGGACAGGGAACTGTTAATCCCCCTGAGATGGGTTTCAAAATCTCTTGGATCAAGGCGTGCGATAAGCTGGCCTTTTTCTACCTCCTGTCCCTCTTCAACCGGCAGTTCAATCATCGGCCCGGCCACCTTGAAAGAGAGGTCGGCTCGCTGATTCGCCCGGGTTTTGGCCGGCAGAGAGATATCTTCTGCCTCTGGTCTCCCACCCACGGTGATGACCTTGACCGGCCGGGCCACCTCTTTGGCGACGGGTTCTTCTTTTTTTTGAAACCGCCGACAGCAAGAAGAATCAAACCGATTACGGCGGTAATGACAAAATATCTTTTGATTGGCGCCTTACTGAATAATCTTCCAAAGGCAAGCATCTGTTTTTCATTATCAAATCCTTTGTTTTATGATGGTGTGTTCAAACCCGGCGAACGGTTTCGCCGTGGGTGT
>JAAUSZ010000316.1 GCA_012031875.1 Desulfobacula sp. | reverse complement strand
GAAATGGCGTCCAGTTGCTCGATATTTTTGAAAACCGCATGACACAGGCAGTTTCATGGCAATGGTCCAGGCCCATGAGATGGCCGAATTCATGGAGGGCCACCTTGACCATGCCGGTAGGGTTTCCCTGAAGCCTGTAAATGGAGACCAGGGCGCGGTTTCCCCCCATCCGGGCCTCGCCCAGGACAAAGGAGAAGACCGGGATAAAGAGATCCGCGTCCATGAAGGCGATGACGGCATGGCAGCCTTGAAATTCCATGGCTTCCAGTTGGTTGATGATCATCCCGGCATCATATTGGATCCTTCTCTTGTCAAAGGCATGGTCCGGCCGGGCAAGGCCGGGAAGGATACGCGTACGGAGGCCCAGCTCCCCTAAGAAGGAGCCTGCCAGTATTTTTAAATGGACGGGATCGATTTCTCCGACGGGCTGAAGCCCCAGGCAGAAGCCGTCCCGGTCCGTTTCACGGCTTTTTCGCGCCATGGCGGTGGATCATCCGGTGGAGGGTGGCCCGGCTGACCCCGAGAATGTCCGCGGACCTGGAAATATTCCAGTCGTTATCCCGCAAAACAGCTTCCATATGCCGTTTTTCCATCTCCTGCAGGGACAGGGTTTCGCAGGGCGAAGGCAAAAGGCCGGGACCGGGTTTAAGAAAGTCAAAATCCTTTAAGGTCAGGGTTCTTGATTTTGAAAGGACCACAGCCCGTTCCACGGCGTTTTCAAGCTCCCGCACATTGCCGGGCCAGGAATAGGCCTGGAGATGGCCCAGGGCGGGCTTGTCCACGCTATCGATTTTTTTGGCGGTTTCCCTGCTGTATTTTTCAAGGAATGATAGACCAGCAGGGGGATGTCCTCTTTTCTCTCCCGAAGGGGAGGGACCTCTATGGAGATGATATTGATCCGGTAAAAGAAATCGCTTCTGAACTGTCCTTCCTGAATCTTGCTTTGAAGATCCTGCCGGGTGGCGGACAGCAGCCTGAAATTCACATCAACGGGCTGGGAATCGCCCAGCCGGGTGATTTTTTTTTCCTGGAGCACCCGGAGAAGATCCACCTGCATTTTCCGGGAGATCTCGCCGATTTCATCCAGGAACAGGGTGCCCCCGGACACGACTTCAAAAAAGCCCTTGCGGCTGTGGGCGGCCCCTGTAAAAGCGCCCTTGGCGTACCCGAACAATTCCGCCTCCAGGAGGGAATCGGGAAAGGCCCCGCAGTTCAGGGCCACAAAGGGCAGGTTGTTTCTCAGGCTTTTGACATGGATGGCCTTGGCAATGAGTTCCTTTCCGGTGCCGGTCTCCCCCAGGATCAGGATGGGGGCGTCGGTTTTCGCCACCTCTTCAATGACCGAATAAATTTTCTGCATGGGGCCGGAGTCTCCGATGATATTGTCAAACCGGGAGATTTTATCCATTTGCCCCTTGAGGTATTTATATTCCGAGGTGAGTTTAATCTGTTGGGATATTTTCTCCATGACCAGGGAAAGCTGGTCCGGCTTAAAGGGTTTGAGCAGATAGTCGGAGGCCCCGATTTTCATGGCCTGGACCGCACTGTCAATGGAGCCGTAGGCGGTGATGATGACCACGGCGGTATCCGGATAAAGGGCTTTGACGGTTTGGAGCAGTTCAAAGCCGCCCATGCCCGGCATTTTCATATCCACAAACAGGGTATCGAAATTTTCCTTGGCAAGCTTTTGCAGGGCCTCTTCCCCGTTTTCCGCCGTTCCGGTCTCATAGCCTTCCCTGGAAAACCAGTGATAGAGCGATTCCCTGACCACCCGCTCGTCATCCACAATCAGTATTTTCATGTTCTGATTCATGCGTCACTCCTGAACATTTTGTCTGTCAGCCCGGAAAAATTCCGGGAAATGAAATCAAAAACGAGGTCCCTTGGCCAGGCCGGCTTTCCGCCGAGATATCCCCCTTATGGTCCTTGACGATCCCGTAAACAATGGAAAGGCCCAGCCCCGTGCCCCCTTCTTCCTTGGTGGTGAAAAACGGATCAAAGATATGTTCCATATCCTGCTCGCCGATGCCGCAGCCGTTGTCATGGATCTTGATCCACACCTCCGGGGCCGGGTCCCCGAGGAAACGGTCATCCTTCCGCCCTTGGGCATGGCCTCGACGGCATTAAAGATAAGATTCAGAAAGCATTGCTGCAATTGATTCTTGTCCCCGTAAACAATGAGGGGCCCAGGACTAAGGGAGGCTTCCAGTTTAATATCGGATAGCTCAAGTTTGTGGCGGGTCAGGGACAGGACCATCTGGAGAATCTCGTTAATATCGGTATTGGCAAATTCCAGCACGGATTCCCGGGAAAAGGCCAGAAGACCTGAAACGATATTTCCGCACCGCTCCAGCTCCCTTGTCATATGGGCGTTGAATTCCCTGAGGTCCTCCATGTCTTTTTTGTCCAGGCTCTCCTTTTGGGCCATGTTTTTGATGATATACCCAAAGGTCAGAAGCCCCTGGATGGGGTTGTTGATCTCATGGACGCTGCTGGCCACCAGTTTTCCCAGGGCCACCAGCCGGTCCTCCCGGATGATTTTTTTCATGTCGGAATGGATCCGCTTGACTTTGTTTTCCCATTTTTCAGTGATCTCGGAGGTCATGTCCTGCCAGAGTTCGATGATATGGGTGATCTGATTGTCCAGGCCCTTGATGGGATAGGCGGAAATGCTGAAATATTTTGCCTTGTCCGGGGAGATGACATATTCATGGATGATATGGGAGGGCTTGCCCGTATCCAGGGTTTTCATCAGGGGGCATTCGGCATTGGAAAGGTCCGAAGGGCAGGGGGCATAAAAGCCCTTAATGACCTTAAAGCATTTTTCCCCCAGGACCTCATTCCGGGTTTTCTTGCAGGCGTCCAGATAGACCTGGTTGGCGTCCACGATATTAAAGGCTGTATCCAGGACCACCACCCCGAGATTGGTCTGCTGAAACAGGATCTCATAATAGCCCCGGTCCAGAACGGCCTGGGCCTTTGTCTTGGCCAGGTCCTGGTTCATTTCAAACAGGGTTCTCAGGAGCCGGCCGATATTGTGTTCGATGACCCCCACATGATCGGGCCTCAGGGCGATGAGTTCAGGCAGGCTCTTGCTGTTGGTCAATTCAATGACGGCATCGGGGCTGGTGTTTTTAAAGAGGTCATGGAAATTCTTAAAGGTCGGGATGCCCGATTGTTCCGCCTTGACCATTCCCACGGCCCCGGGGTTGATATCGCAGACCCCTGTGATGTTTAAATCAAGATAGGGGAAAGAGGTGGTTTCCAGAAGATTCAGAAAATACAGGCAAGCCCTGCCGCCTCCCACAATTCCGAGGTTCAATGAAAATTTGTTTTTAACCGTCATGGCCGGATTCCTTTTCTTATAGGTTTTTTAAGATGGGTTCAAATCCTCGGGTTTGATCATGAACAGACGATCCAGGTGGATGAAGCGGTCGTATTTGTACACATAAATTCCCATGGCCAGCCAGATGAGGTCCCGGCCCACGGTGAGCAGGGAGACAGGGTCTCCCACGTTTTGAAAGCAGCCGCAGTCAATGGGTGTTTTTTTGATAAGGACCACGGTTACGGCAAGGGTGAATATTCCTAAAAGGGTGCAGATGACGGCTGCGGATGCCCTGACACGGATGCCGGCCACCAGGCAGACCCCGCTGACCAGTTCGATCCAGGGCAGTAAAATCGCCATGGGATACACAAGGAAATAGGGAACCAGAAGATAGGCGGCAATATTGTCTGAAAATTCCGCAGGAAAATTGATCTTGTTCAGGCTGGCATAAATAAAAATCCCCCCGAGATAAAACCGGGCCATGAGAGCCAAGGCCGGGTGCCTGATCCAGGCGGACATGCGGTTTCGCATCTTATGGGCCTCCCCTTTTACCGACAGATTCCCCGGGTCTCCAAGATAGAGATACACCTCTTCGTGATCCCGGTTGATCAATTTGCGGGCCGTCATTTCATCATAGAGGCGGCTGACGGTTCTGCCGTAGATGACCATCGGGCGCTCCGGGTCTTCATCATTGAAATTCGCCGCGTACAGGGCATCAAAAAGAGAGGGAGGGACATTGATGGCCCCAGGAGCATGCCCCAGCTCAAAGAATTCCCTGGGTCTTGCGTCTATCAGGAGGGCCTTTTCCCGTGACAACAGCCGGAGGGCCTCGGGTGCCGTGACGGTTTTGGCGGCGTCCGGTCGCGGCAGGGGAAAAAAGGATAGGCCCTTGGGGTTTTGAAGATTAAAGAGGGCGCCCAGAACAAGGCTGATCCCGATGATCAGGATAAAATCAAGGAGGCGCACCTGCAGGATTCTCTCGGCATTGTGGCTGACCATCCGGGCGATCCTCCGTGCCGCCGTTTCAAGGACGCTGATGCGTTGCTCGGCCCGGGTCAGATCGTCAATGGTGTCCCGCAGGGCCTGGTTCTGCTCAGCCAGATTCCGGTTAAGGCCACAT
>JAAUSZ010000084.1 GCA_012031875.1 Desulfobacula sp. | reverse complement strand
GGAAATCATCGCCCGCCTGGCCGGGGTTCCCAAGGACAAACAGGCCGAAGAGGGCGTTAATATCTGCGTGGAACATATACCAGGAACTGAAAGAAGTCAAAGGGGTTTCCGGCTTCCATATCATGGCCATTGAATGGGAGGAGAAGGTCCCGGAAATCGTCCAGAGGGCCGGGCTTTATCCCAGACCCCAGGTTTAACCGTTTTCGGCATTCGACATGACAGGATGCAGGTTAAAGGAAAACTCCTTTACCTGCATCCTTTCTTTTGTATTAAGACGAGACATAGGGAAATTTAATGATTTGATCCGAAGGAGATAAAATGGCCGTCATTGTAAAATTTATCGTTGTCAGGAATGGAGAGGAAAAAATGACATTTGCGACAAAAAAAGAAGCAGACGAATATGACAAGATGCTTGACATTGCCGATAATGTATTTGAATTCCTGGAAAATTCCAAGGTCAAACTGGACGAAAGCCAGCTTGAAACCCTCTCCCTGTTGCTGGCGGAAAACCGGGAAAAACTCATGCTGATTCTCAGGGGCGGCAGCCCCAAGCAAAAAGAGATCAAGGCCCCGGAGCCCAAAGAGGCAGCGCCTAAAAAAGCCAGGGCCAAGAAAGAGCAGAATGACCCCCATCTTCAATAAAGAGTTCTGGCTCAAGGCCTGGGAAAAGGACAAGGAAACGGACACCTATACGGTACACAGGGGGTTTTCCACCCCTGAATACTGGGACCGGGCCGCGGCTTCCTATGACCGGAATAAAGAAGAAACCAAAAGCCGACGCTTGTCAAAAACCCTTGATCTGTTTCAACGGAAGGACCTCCTGTTCAGGGGCATGGAGGTTCTTGATATCGGCTGCGGCACCGGGACCCTGGCCCTGGAACTGGCCCGTCAGGGGGCAAGGGTCACGGCCCTTGATTTTTCCCAGGGAATGCTGGATCAATTCCGGCAGGCCATAACGCCGGATATCCGGGAAAACCTCACCCTCATCCGTGAGGACTGGCATTCCATTGATCTTGCAGAAAGGGGCTGGAAACAAAGATTTGACCTGGTCATTGCCTTTATGTCGCCGGGGGTGGCCGGTCCTGAAGCTTTTTTCAAGATGATGGCGGCTTCCAAAAAAGGCTGCGCGGTCCGGGGCTGGGCAGCCAAGCGAAACCACCCGGTTCTGGCCGTCCTCTGGGAAAAAATCATGGGAACGGTCCTTGAGGATGCGCCTCAAAGCATCCTGCTCAAGATCAATCTTTTGTTTTCCCTGGGACTTTTTCCCGACCTTACCTTTGACCCTGTGGAATGGGACCAGAATGTAACGGTGGAGGAAGAGTTGGCAGGGCAGATGGCCTTTTTCAGAAAAGTGAGCGATAAATCCGAAGCCGAACTTGAGTCCGTCATCCGCCCCTATCTTGAATCCTTGGCCGAAAACGGCCGCATCAAGCGGACCCATACGGGCCTGACCGCCACGGCGGTCTGGAGGCTGGACTCCGGCATCTAAGGCCTTCCGGCAATGGCCGGTCTTTGCCGGCGGATATTCCTTCTACTGGCACCGGTGGGGACAGGTATCTACCTTGGCCACAAATTCCCTGAATTTTTTAAAGGTCTCTTTATTCATGGCATGTTCCATCTGGCAGCCGGTCCTTTCAGCGGTTTCCTCATCCACCCCGAGAATCCGGTGAAAAAAATCCTTTAAAAAGATATGCCGCCGTTCAACTTCCTGGGCGATCTTTTTCCCTTCAGGGGTCAGGGTCACATACCCGTAAGGTTCGTAATTGATCAGTTGGCTATCGGCCAGTTTTTTCAGCATTCCCGTAACAGACCCGCGTTTGATGTCCATTTTATCGGCAATGTCCTTGGACCTGGCCACGGTTTTCGTGGTCTGAAGTTCCAGAATGGTCTCAAGATAGTCTTCAAGGCTTTCCGAGAGTTGATCCTTTTCCGTCATCGAGCTTTCTCCTTCATTAGTATCCAATTCTTAATCTATAATTGAATACTAAGTAAGTCAAATATTTATTTTTTATTGAGGTGCTAATTTTTGATTGACATTAATAAAAGTTAGTTATATAAAACTTGATACCAAGAATATGACTTAGTGTTCTATTATAAATAAAGTGGAGGGAAGCAAAAGTGGGAACAATCAATCTGAGGCAGATGAAGATAGGCCAAAGGGGCGTTATCCAGCGGGTGGATGCCGACAGTGAGCTGGGCAGGAGGATCCGGGACATGGGCCTGATTCCGGGCAAGGAAATCACGGTCCAGGGCCGGGCCCCCCTTTATGATCCGGTGTCGCTGAGAATCATGGGATTTACCTTAACGCTTCGCAACAACGAGGCGGATCATATAGACGTGGAGGTGTCATAAATGAGCGCAATCGTTGTACTGGCCGGGAACCCCAATTCCGGGAAAACCACCCTTTTTAACGAATTAACCGGGGGAAGGCAGCATGTGGGCAATTACCCCGGTGTGACCGTTGAAAAAAAACAGGGAACCTATAAGAGTGAAACAGACCGGTTTGAAATCGTGGATCTTCCGGGAACCTATTCTCTGACTGCCTATTCCCTGGAGGAAGTGGTGGCCAGGGATTTTCTGGTCAATGAAAAACCGTCCATGGTCATCAATATCGTGGACGCGTCAACCTGGAAAGAAATCTCTACCTGTCGGTCCAGTTTATGGAAATGGGACTGCCGGTCTGCATTGCCCTGAACATGATGGATGTGGCCAGAAAAAGAGGAATAGAAATCGATATTCAAAAACTTTCATCCCTTCTGAACCTGCCGGTGGTGCCCATTGTGGCCAGGGACGGCAAAGGGAAACAGGATCTCATGGAGCGGGTGTCGGGAGCCCTGGGACAGACCCCTCAGCCCTTGAGAATCTCCTATGGCCGGGATCTGGATGCGGCCCTGGACGAGATGGAAGCCCTGATCCGGTCGGCCGGGTTTCTGGCCCACCGGTACGACCCCAGGTGGACGGCCCTCAAATACCTGGAAAACGACCAACAGGTCATGGACCTGGGATATGGGGAGGACAAGGTCCTGGCCATGAAGCTCGACGCCGTTGTCCAAAAAGTTAAAATCCATATTGCCCATACCCTGGATACCCATCCCGAAGGCTTGATCGCGGATCACCGCTACGGCTATGTCAATTCCGTTCTGAAACAGGGGGTGATCCGGTTTCACCAGGATGAGAACCGGCTCCAGCTTTCCGACAAGATCGACCGGGTCCTGACCAACCGGTTCCTGGGTCCTGTCATCATGGTGGCCATGCTCATGGCCCTTTACCAGTTTACCTTTACCCTGAGTGCAGCGCCGGTGGCCTGGCTGGAAGGGTTTTTCGGATGGGTGTCCGCCACCGCGGACCAGGTCCTGCCCGACGGGATGATGAAATCCCTGCTGGTGTCCGGGATCATTGACGGGGTGGGCGGGGTCCTGGGATTTGTGCCCCTGATCATGTTCATGTTTTTCGGCATTGCCTTTCTGGAAGATACCGGGTATCTGGCCCGCATGTCCTTTATGCTGGACCGGATCTTCCGGATGTTCGGCCTTCACGGCTCTTCCGTCATGGCATTTATCGTGTCCGGCGGCATCGCGGGCGGATGCGCGGTGCCCGGGGTCATGGCGGCCCGGACCCTGAAATCCCCCAAGGAGCGCCTGGCCACCCTGCTGACGGTTCCCTTCATGAACTGCGGGGCAAAACTGCCCGTGTTCGCCCTTTTGACCGCGGCCTTTTTTGCCGAAAGCCAGGCTGAGGTCATGCTCCTGATCACCCTGATTTCATGGATGGGTGCGCTGCTGGTGGCGTGGCTGCTGCGTTCCACCCTGATCCGGGGGGGAATCCACCCCCTTTGTCATGGAACTGCCGCCTTACCGGATGCCCACCCTGAAGGGGCTTTTCATCCATACCCTTGAACGGATCATCCAATATATCAAAAAGGCGGGCACGGTCATTCTTTTAATCTCCATCATCCTCTGGGCCATGATGACCTTTCCGGAGCTGGATCAATCCCGGATCGATGAATTTGATGCCCGCCGCAGCCATATCGTATCCGGGCTGACAGAGGAAACAGTGGACGAGATCATGGCCCTGGAAGATGAAAAGCTGACTCCGGAGATGGCGGCGGTGAAGGAAAACCTGTTGCTGGCCGACCGGGACCAGGCAAGCGAAGAATTGAAAAATTCCATGGCCGGCCGCATCGGGCTGGCCATTGAAGGCGTGACCCGGTTTGCCGGGTTTGACTGGCGCACCAATATCGCGCTTGTGGGCGGGTTTGCCGCCAAGGAGGTGGTGGTCTCCACCCTTGGCACGGCCTATTCCCTGGGGGAGATCGACCCTGAAGAAACCATCTCCCTTTCCGAGAGGCTGGCCGCGGAACCCGGATGGGGCCCCCTGACCGCCTTCAGCCTGATCCTCTTCACCATTTTCTATGCGCCCTGCTTTGTCACCGTGGTCTGCATTGCCAAGGAAACCGGATCATGGAAATGGGCTGCCTTTTCCGTAGTATTCAACACCGGTCTTGCCCTGGCCGTTTCCACCGTTTTTTATCAGGTGGGCAGGCTGGTCCTGGTATAAAAAAAGGAGAGTTGATTATGGATAAGATTCTTGTCGGCATCATTGTGGCCCTTGCTGTGGGCTTTATGGTGAAACGGTTCGTGGATATCTGGAAGGGTAAAAAATCCTGTGATTGCAGCAGCGGATGCTCCTGCTCGGGCGGATCATGCCCCCCGGACCCGTTCTTGAAAAAATAGGGAAGTTTTTATCCTGCGGCGGCGGCCTTGGAGTATGGGTCGTCCGCCGCAGGCGCATTGATTCCGGGCCTGTTCTCCCGGCAGAGTTTGCCGAGATACAGGATGGCTTTTTTTATCTTTTCATTCCAGTGCCCTGCATTGATCCTCATGCAATTGGTGTATCTCTGCCGGATGGAGAAGAGGCATCCCGGTGCGATGAGGATGTTCTTTTTCAGGGCCTCGTGATAGATTTCCAGGGCGTCGATCCCTTCCGGGAGCGTCACCCAGAGAAGGGAACCCCCGGCCGGTTCGGTGACGGTGGTGCCTTTCGGAAAATTTTCCAGGATGCAGTGCCTCACCTCAATGACCTGTGATTTCAGGGAAAGGCGCAGGTTTCTCATGTGCCGGTCATAGCCTCCTTCTTTCAGGAAGCCGGCCGCGGCGATCTGGTTGATCCCTGCCGTGGATATATTCAAGAGCGTCTTGAGCCTTGTGATCTCGTCATAATAATGATCTCCCGGCACCACCCATCCGATGCGCAGGCCCGGGGCCACGGTCTTGGTGATGGAGGAACAGAGGATGACGTTGCCCGTGGTGTCGTAGCTCTTGCATGTTGACGGCCTTGCCTCGTAATACAGGTCGCCGTATATGTCATCCTCGATCAGGGTGACCTTGTATTTTTCAAGAAGCTTTACCATCTCCTTTTTCTTCTCATCGGGCATGACAAACCCCAGCGGGTTGTTGAAATTCGGGATGGTGAAGACGGCTTTCACCGGGTGGTTGTCCAGGACGAATTGAAGCGTGTCCAGGCTCATGCCCTCTTTTACCGAGGACGGTATTTCGATGAGTTTCAGGTTCAGGCGCTGGAGAAGCTGCAAAGAACTGAAATAGATGGGGCTTTCGTAAACAACCGTATCTCCGGGTTTGCACACGGTCATGAGGGTCAGGAAGATGGCCTCGTGGCAGCCGTTGGTGATGATGATGCCCTCGGGGTTCAGGTTCATCCCGCCGGAAAGTCCCAGCCGCGCGATCTGCTGTCTCAGTTCAGGATGGCCCGGGGACATAATATAGCTGAAGGAGTCCAGGTCGTGGCAGCGAAGAGCCTCCTTCATGCACTTGCCCAGCTTTTCAACAGGCCAGAAGTCGGGATGGAGGTTTGAAATTCCAAGGTTCAGCTCGGGAGAGTATTTGCCGGAGTATTGGAAGGCCCCGTAGATCTGGCAAAGTCCCACCTGCTGGGGGTCCATCCGGGAGGGGTCCAGGGGTGAGGGCTCGTGTTCCCTGGCCCTTTTTTTCACATAGAAGCCCGATTGGGGCACGGCCTCGATGTGGTTGTTCTTCTCCAGGGTCCAGTAGGCCTCTTTCACGGTATTGACACTGACCCCCAGTTCGGCGGCAAGCTGCCTCATGGAGGGGATCTTGTCATCCTCCCGCAGTACACCGTTTTCAATCAGGCCGAGGATTTTTTCAGCGACCTGTTCATACCTTGTGATTTTCATGGCTTATCCCTTTTATGGAAGGGTTATACCCTCAGGCCAAAAAAAAAGAAAGACCCAATTTCCGCAAAAACAAAGGACACAGTAAACCGTGAGAATTCCTCTGTAATCGCCATAAAGCCGATAACTGCCGCTTTAAAGCAAGGCGGGTTCGTTCTATCCTCTGCATGATTCACGGTCAATGGGCCGGGTGAGATAAAGGAGGATTTATGTTTAAAAGCAGAAGGGAAGAACGGAAGATTCAGGTTGAAAAAGACGCGTTGGTTTCCCTGGGAAGGGGAGACTATGAGATCGGTTGTATCAGCGGGGTCCTGTGGGTTACCTGGCCCGGAAGCGGCGACCGGATACTTTGTGCAGGGGACAGGCTTTGTGTGAGCCAAACGGGCAAGATATGCATTACCTCCAAGGCAGGAGCCCTGATGCGGGTTCAAAAAAGAAGAATCCTTCCTTCTTTTAAGGACCTGCCGGGCCTGGCCGCGGCAAGGTTTTTCAGGGCAGGGCCTTTGCAAGGGCCTCCGTCCAGATGGCCGTCATCCTGTCGCTGAACAGATAGAAAGATATGGCCAGGGAGGCATATTCCGGCCTTAAGCAGACCCAAATGGAGATGCGGGCCGCGTCCTCGGGCGGATAATGATAGACCCCGCAGGAAATGGCAGGAAAGGCGATGGACTTACAGCCGTGGGCCAGGGCCAGGTCCAGGCTGCTGTGATAGGCCGAGGCCAGGAGGGCTTCAGGGTCCTTGTCAATCCCGTATTTCGGGCCCACCGTATGGATCACGTACCTTGCCCTCAGGTTCCCGGCCTCCGTGATCCTGGCTTCCCCGGCAGGACACCGCACCTCGTTTTTTCCGGGACTTTTTTGCAGGCCTCCAGCAGGGCCGGACCCGCGGCCCGGTGGATGGCCCCGTCCACGCCGCCGCCGCCCAGCATCCGGCTGTTGGCCGCATTGACGATGGCGTCCACCGGGGCCTGGGTGATATCGCCCTGGACTATGGTGATTTTGCTCATATGGGTTCCTTTGGTATCATTCCGTCAATCCGGGAATCGGGGGGCCTTCCTCTCCATGAAGGCCGTGATGCCGTGGATGCATTCCCCCGAGGCAATGAGTGTTGCCGCCTCCTCAGCCTCTTTGTCCAGGGCCTCTTTCAGGGGAAGGTCCCGGCTCTGCCTCAACACCGCCAGGGCATGGCGGACGGCCCTTGGCCCGTTCCGGCCGATATCTTCGGCCAGGGCCAGCGCCTCCTCCAGACAGCGGCCTTTACCGCTCACCCGGTTGATGAGCCCCATCCCGAGGGCCTCGTCCGCGGTGATCTCCCGGGCCGTGAGAATCAGGTCCGCAGCCCGGGCATGGCCCAGAAGCTTTGCCAGGCAGGCCCCGCCGCCCCAGTCCGGCATCAGGCCCAGCCGCACTTCCGAAAAACACAGCCTTGCCTCGGCATCCATGACCCGAAGGTCACAGCGCACGGCCAGCTCGGCCCCCCCGCCATAGGCCAGGCCGTTGACCGCGGCAATGAGCGGCACCGGCAGGTTGACAAACCCGTCCACGGCCCCGCGCATGCGGTGGATGACTTCCCCGGCCAGGGCCGGATCCTTTTTATCCACCGCTTTGAGAAAGTCCGCGGTCATGGGGTTTTCCAGGGCCACATCAAAGCCTGCACAAAAGGACGGGTCATGGGCACCGGTCAGGACCACGGCCCGGGGAAGGTCCTGCGCGAGCTGTTGGGTCACCCCTTCCAGGGCCTCAAACATGGCCACGTCAAAGGCGTTCTTTTTTTCCGGCCGATCCATGAAGACAAGGGCGATCTTGTTCTTTCTTTCCAGCCTGATCCTGTTTTCAGTCATGATGATGTCCTTAAAATTTCGGCAGCTTGAATTTCATGGTAACTTCGCCGGTTTCCCGGTCAATCGTCACCATCCTGTCCTGGTCATCCGAAAGATCGATCTTTTCCCGGTGGCCATTTCCATGAGCCCGGCGATGAATTGCATCCCTGAATTCAGAACGGTTTCAATTTTTTCCGGCGGCTGTCCCGATAGGATATTGTCCCGGTCATCTCCCTCGCCCCTGCCGGCTTCATCCTTATTACTCTCATCCCGTTCTGCATCCTCTTTTGCCGCTGTTTCCTCCGGCTCGTCTTCCTTCCGGCCCAGCACTTCGGGATTCAGATAATAAGGCGTATCTTCCGGAATTTCTTCAGGCTCGGCAGTTTCCACGACCGGGAGTTCGGGATCTTCGCCCATCATCTCCCTTAACCGGTTGAGCATTTCATTTCTTTTTTCCCTTGAAAATTCAACCGTGTCCGGCCCGTCATCAAACACGCCTTTAAACAGATCAGTCTTAAGCTGGATACCGGCAAATATTTTTTCTTCAATGCTGTGTTTTGCGATGAGATTGATCACATTGACATGCCTGCTTTTCTGTCCGATCCGGTTGACCCTGCCGATGCGCTGGTTCATTCTTGCCGGGTTCCAGGGAAGTTCAAAATTGACCACGCTGTCCGCCACCTGGAGATTGAGACCGGTTCCGCCGGCATCGGTGGATAAGAATACCCGGCAATCCGGATTGTTCGTGAATTCATCAATCAGGGCCTGCCGCTTTTTGACGGGAACTTTTCCTGAAAGCTCCACAAAGGGCAGATTCATGTTGGAAAGGGTCCGGGCAATGAGAAAGGTCATGGTGGTCCATTCACTGAAGATGACCATTTTTCGATGGTTCTGGACAACCACCTCATCCAGAATGCCCTTGAGTTCGTCCAGCTTGGGAGAGATATGGGTTTCCCTGTCGATAAGATAGGTGGAATTGCAGACCATGCGCATCTTGAGAAGAAGGACCTGGATTTTCCGGATATCCATAGGGGTGAGAAATTTTTTGTTGATCAGGGGCAAAAGCACCCGGGCATATCCGGCATGGATCTCTTTCTGCTCATCGGTCAGATCGATATAATAAGTGTTGATGATCTCATCGGGCAGGTCTTCCAGGACATCTTCCTTTTTTCTCCGGATGACGATGCTCTTCAGCTTTTCATGGAGCATTTCCAGGTTTTTATATCCGGCCACGCTGCTTTTTTTCTTTTTCGGGATCAAAAAATGATCTGCGGCAAATTTCCACAAGGGAGTGAGCATAAACGGGTCCAGGAACTGGACAATGGAATAGACATCCTCAAGCTTGTTTTCAAGAGGGGTTCCCGTCAGCACAATGGCATGCTTTTTAGGGATTCTTTTGACGGCCTCCGCCGTCTTTGTGGAAAAATTTTTAATGCGCTGGGCTTCATCCAGGATGATAAGGTCGGGATTGAATCCGGCCAGGATGGTGATGTCCCTCAGAACCGCTTCATAATTGGTGATTTTAAAATAGCTCTGGTCATTGAAATAAAGATTTTTCCGCCGGGACGGTCCCCCTTCGACAATGACGGCTTTTTCATCGGAAAATTTTTCAATCTCTCTTTTCCATTGCTCTTTAAGGGAGGCAAGGGTCACGATGAGAACCTTTGAAAAACCGAATTTCTCCTTTTTGAGGATGCCCAGGGCAATGGCCTGCAATGTCTTGCCAAGGCCCATTTCATCCCCGATGAGCACGCCGGTCCTGTAAAGCCCGAATTCCACCCCTTTTTTCTGGTAAGGGTAGAGTTCCGTCTTCAGGGGGAACCGGGGAAGGTCCTGACGGGATAGGTCTTCAAGCTGCCGGTCCTGCACATGCCGGTCCACCCTCTTCAGCAGGTTCTCCCTGATCCGCACCCGTTTATCCGTGTTGACCTGATCCATCAAATCAAGGATGTCGGAAAGATCCTGAGAAAGGAAAACCCCTTTGCCGTCAAAAAATCTGCCCAGAATTTCCTCAAGATCCGATATGTCGTTCCTAGGGTTTTCACAAAAAAGCCCCGGCGCCTTTTGGATCGAATCCCAATAAATATCAACAAAGGGAAAGGTTTCCATATTACATTTTTTTTCAAATCCCGGTTCTTTTTTCAGGGCCGAGACAAGAAACCGGATGTGCTTGCAGGTCCCCAGCCCGTTTGCGAGATAGTCGGGGCAGGAACAATGTCCCGTCCCCTTCAGGGGATCATGGAGGGTAACGCAGTATTCTCTCTTGTTTTTATTGATGACCAGGTGTTCGCCCTTGTAAGTATCTCCGCGGACCAGGGTGAATTCTTCCGTCCCTGCCCGTTTCTCCCTGTCGTTCAGGGCCTGTAATCGTATTTCCTCTTCGGAAAGATAAGGTTCATCCGTTTGACCGGGCAGGTCCCGGGAATCGGGCGCCCGTAAAAGAAGATCCCTGGCCGTGAGCGCGGCAGCCACCACATGTTTGCATCCGTCTCCGGGGTAGGGGCAGGTGCAGGAGGAGACCAGGGCATTCTCCTCAAACCGGACCCAGGTGGTATAATCCCCGTAATTGCCGTCAACCTCGTATGTAAATTCTTTCCGGGCAAGGTCTCCTTTGACGAGAAAAAATGATCCATGCTTGTGAATTCCCATTCCTCTTTGAAAAATGAGCCTGGAATCGGCAACCTTATCTCTTATGAAAGCCTCTGATAATACAGGCATACGGATATCCTTATGTTTAGCGGTTCAACCAACGGGAACACAGCTTATAAAGCGGCGGCATTTATGTCAAGCCTGATTCAAATTTTCAAAATTAAGGTCATAGCGGGTGCTTTTGAGGGTGCCGGTTTTTGTCAAAATCCCTTTATCCGTCAGATCTTTTAAATCCCTTGTCGCCGTTGCCGACGGCGTTTTGGCAATGGACATATAATTTTTAGCGCTAAGGCCACCGGAAAAGCCCTGGGGGCCTTCTCTGAAAATCCGTAAAACCGCTTTTTTCTGCCTTGGATTCAAAAGAGTCCCATGGGCATTAAAAAATTTTGCCTTGGCGATCAGGAAATCAACCCGCCCCAGGGTCTGTTTTTGCGCTTCAATAATGGTTTTACCAAAATAACAGAGCCAGGGCGTGATCTGATTGGTCTTGTTCTGCAGCTCCAGATTTTCATAATACTCTTTTTTCTTGTCACTGAGTGTTGAAGATAAAGCGATCAGTGTCGGTTTCCCTAGGCTCTGGGCCAGGGCCTTTTCGGTGAAGGCCCTGGCGATGCGGCCGTTCCCGTCTTCAAAAGGGTGAATGGTGACAAAATATAAATGTGCCGCGCCCGCCCTGGTCAGTGGCGGCAACGGCGCTTTGCCGTCCGGGGCTGTTTTATTGAACCAAGTGATAAACAGATCCATCTCCCTTGGAATTTCAGAGGCAGACGGAGCAATGAAATGAATTTTGGGTTTGTCAATCCGCCCGGACACCACCCGCATATCCTCTTTGCCTGTGCGGTATTTCCCCCTTTCCAGATCCGTCCTTCCGTTGAATAATTTGTCATGCCAGGCCCAAATGGTTTCATGGGTTAAGGGAGAATTAAAATCAGTGTACAAGTCTTTCATCATCATGGCGATGCCCGCTTCTTCCGGTTTTACAGCGCCATGCAGGTATTTTTCCCCCAGGCCGAATTCTTTACAGATGGAGGATTGGAGGCTGTCCCTGTCTAAAAACGCACCTTCTATTTCAGACGTTTTCAATGCTTCGCTGCAGATCATTTCAATTCTAAATTCATCCAGGTCATCTTTGGAGAGATGCCGCATAACCCCTATAGAAATGCCCGATGCTTTGATAAATTCAGTTTCCAGGGGATCTATATTTATCCGGTCATAGGAAAAATCGGGCCAATCGTCCTGCTGCCAATTCCATTTTTTGATGTCATGATCCATAACCCTTTGTTTTATAGATCAAGACATATCGGTTTTTGATCTATAAAACAAGGGGTTTTATATCAGGCTTTTCTGGCTTGTTGCCGAAGGCAAGGGCTTTTCTGCGAAGAAAGGCCTGTGGAAAGGTTGCTTTTCTTTTTTGGTCCAGGCTCTAAATAAAAATTCATGAATTGGGATTGCGGCATCCGATGTGCATGTCTCCCAGTAAATCACCCCGCTAAAATAATCTCTGATAAGGTAATGAATTATATGTATTTTTTTGAAATCTTTACAATTTTCAAATTTTATTTCAAAGGGTTTCTTTTGATATTTCAAGATGTCATTGTGTGACGAAAAAATGTTTTGATGGGGTTACAATTAATTGGTAAACTTCATTGGAATGATCCGTTTGATACCGCTTAATCGTTTAATAACCTTGATTCTGCCAGTCATAAGCATACCCATAAATGGCACAGAGTTATGTATGATTTGTTCATTCGTTCGTGTTCCGAAATCAATTGAGCTGTGGTTGTTTCAAAATGCTTGGGAATTAAAATCTCAGATTCGTACCAGTTTATATCAGATTTGGTATTTGCCTGAGCCAACTCAATAATCCAGTCATTAATTTTTTTATTCCAGTATTTAAAATCATTTTTCTGAATAAACCCAATCATCCCACTGTGTTTTAGAGCTGATCCATGCTTCCCGGTTTTGAATCGCTCAATACCGCCATTGTTTTTTGAACCGATTACATATTCTTTCTCTCTATTAGTCCCTGGTGTGGGCAGTCTCTTGGCCTCGATCGAAAAAAAGATTTATTTCCAAGAACTACCGAGTTGATAATATTGCCGCTGTCATCAATTTTTAATGTCCCTATATCAACCGATGGGCTGTCACCCCTGTCCGGATTTTCCATATATTCTTTTTCAAACCAAAAGGGTAAAAATCCTCTTATGGCGTTTAAATTGAGGATTTCGACAAGTGTTTGTGTGAGGCCTTTTTCGTTTTGAATTTGGGATAGAGCAATGGATTCGGAAAAAATAATGAGAATTCTTTCTATGAATAAAATCACCTCGTTGATCGATGTGTCAAACTCCGGTGTATACGGTCCGGATAATCTGCCGGATACTTCTGATTCGTATTTTTCATTGAACATTATTAAAACCCTTGGGTCACTAAATCAGAAAAGGTTTCATCAGCATCCCGGATTGCAACCGATCGTAACCAGTAGCGCGTCTGCTTGGGTTTAATAAGATAAATAATATTGTTTTCATAGATCCGAAGCATTCGAATGATTCTTGCATTCGAATGCACATTATTTTTGATGAGTTCATCAAGATCATCCTCAAGTCTCTCAGTTTTTTGGAGTACGATGGATGAAGGGTCGTCAAAATAAAAGGGAAAGCAGATATATGATCTGGTTTCAAAATAGTGATGCGGTCTGAGATTCTGATAAACAGAATTCAAAACCCTGCAATAGACATTGGAAAATTGTTTCAACTGGCCCTGTGTTACCGGCTTTTCCGAGTCCGCACTCTCGCCTTTTCTCCTGAAATCAAGCATATAATCAAGCACATCATCCATAAGAATTCGTTCGAGATCCGATAGTTCAAGCTCGTTTTCATCCTCAGGAAAAGGCAGGCATTCAATATCATGCTTTAGAATGGCCGTTGCCCTGGTGATCATATACCTGCTGCTGAACCCGGCAACATGAAAAAGATATGTTCTGTTATTCCTGAAACGGTTTTCTATTTTTTTGAGGGCCTCGGCTTGATTCGGAGCATGAATACCGATTATTTCATGCCTGAAAGAAAGATCGTCTTCCCGAAAAATTACCGGGATGGAATTTTCCGACACGCCTTCCTTTATCAGAAGATGGGGGGCTTGAAAGATCTCTTTATTCTTTTCTCTATTTCGAATGAAATATTTGTTTTCAAGTTTGTCAATTTTACTGTCATCGATGCCATCCTCTGTGAATGCATCCGTGGGCAGTGTATTTTTACCGGTAAGGTATTCTGCTGTTTGAAACTTCTTTTCAAGTTCCTGCAACTTCAGGTTTTCCTCATCAGTTAATCCCGGAGCTTTTTTCTTCAATTTGACAAGCGTATCAATTTCCTCTTCATTTCCAACGATAAATCCCTCTGCAATTTTCCACCCCCCTTCCTCATTCCGTTCTTTTTCAGATAAAAATGCACCAAAACTCCGGATAGGTTCCAGCCTGTCCAAAAGCTGCCTTAATCTGCCGCCTCCCAGCAAATTGGCTTTCCAGACAAGCCTGCTTTTTAAGGCGTCTTTAAAAGGCACTTTATGGAAATCATAGTGGTCCAATTCAAAGTAGAGCTTTTCTTTGGCCGGTTTTGTCCTGCGAACCGTGACATGGAGGATATCTGTTTCATCAGGCTTTTTATTTTTTACGAAAACTGCTGTGACCGGTACGTTCGCGCTTTCAAAAAGGATCTGGCTCAGGAAAGTAAAATCAATCATCTGAGGTACATGAAACTTTTTAAAAAAGAATTTCGAAAATCAGCGGCATTGGTGTTGTATAAAAAGGGGCCGGACGGCATTATCAAACAAAGAGATGCATTTTTTTTGCACAGGGTAATCGATTGATCCAGAAAAAGCAGTGCGATTTGGTTATCCGGTAATTTTGGATTCGTCCGGCTTCTTTCTTGTTCAATCCTTGCTGCAGTATCTGTCAATTTTGATTCAAAGGGAGGGTTCCCCAAAATAAGATCAAATTCCGGTTTTAGTACCCCTTTCTCAATGAGTTCAAAAAATCACTGCTGATGAGATTGTTCCCGATGAGATTATCAAATTTCAAATTTTCCCAGATAACCTTTGGTGACAATTCATCTAAAAGCACCAAGCTGAGGCTGAAAAATGTTAAGCGTATAGCTTCTTCGTGAATATCGACACCAAAAATATTATTTTTTAAAATTTCTTTTAGTTCACCTAAGTTTTGGGAACCGGGTTTTGCCCAATTGTTACGGATTTTCCACCACTGGATCATCCTTTTGTATGCGGCCACCAGGAAAATACCTGACCCACACGCCGGATCCAATACCTTAAATTCTTTTTTTTCGAAATCAGACAAAGGCAGCAGTTCATCGACAAGCAAATTGACCAAATAAGGTGGCGTGTAAACGACCCCGGCTTTTTTATCTAAAAATTCTTCATAGATATTACTGATGAGTTCAATGGGCAAATCATTGAATGAATAAAGCCGCCAAAAGGTGTACTGGCCATTATCAAGCCGTCCTTCAAAAAAGTCGGCAAAAGAGTTCAAATCAGCTTCGGCTAACTGCTCTCTTTCTGTTTTGCCGTTCCAGGCGAAAATTTCTCCATTAAGACTATTCTCACTGCTCAGTTCGTCAAATAATCGAAGGCATCCCCCTTTTTTACGAAGAACATCTAAAAAATTATCCTCCCCATTTGAAAATTTGATAAAAAACCTTTTGGGAAAAACTTTATTACCGTCTTTATCCTCTCTCTCTTCAAGGTATTTGACAAGAATCGACATCACAAGAAGTTTTTTTGTAAGATTCTCATTCAGAATCTTTTTTTTAGTGATTTCTCGTTTGGCTGTTTTGAGTTCAGTTAAAAGCTTAATAAAGGCAGTCTCTTTTAATGAAAATTTGTTTTTATATTTTGAGTCCGTCCAGAATGATCCATTATCAAATCTTCTAGCAGATAACTGTCTGAATTTTTCCAACTCCTTTTTTGCGTTCGATGCCAAATGAATTTTTTCAAACAGGCTATATGAAAGACTCCCGGTTTTTCGATCGAAATCCGGTTGTTTCAAGCAGGTTAATATTTGAATTTCTGTTTTAAAAAACAGGAAAATAAGAGGGACATGCCCGGAGTTCCAGATTTTCCGATACAGTTCTGTTATTTCATTATCTTTCCCGGAGTTATTGATAAAATCATATATATATATTTGCGGGATAGGGGTTCGTCCGTCATTGAATCGCCTTATATATACCGCATCAACATTATATTTTCCCGCCTGTTCTAAGATAATTTTGTCACCATCCGGCAAATGAAGATCATCGGGTAACAATAGACTGGGAGACTTGTATCCTTCAGAAATCATTTCAAATTTTTCAAGAAGCGCATTAAAACTATTCTGAGAATTATTTGATGTCATTAGAATACTTGTGTCTTTTGTGGAGTATAAAGGCTCATCTGAAATGAATTACAAAAGGCATGCTTTTTGTCAATTTAAAAAACAGGGTTCTAACTGTGGCTTGCTTTATTTCTCCACCCAGATACCGGCTTTTTCAAGACGTTGGATCAATGCCTTGCGTCGCATATGGCTATTTATGAATTTATTCAATTCCTGTCTGAAACCTTTACGATTCCCTATAAGTGTGTAAGCTTCAGAAATATCAATCATGGAACGACAGGCCTCATCGTAGGCCAGGCCCGATCCCCGTTTTACAGTTTGCTGAACCGATTTCCACATCTTCGGAAAATCCTTTGATATATTCTTCAGATACACTTCTCTCTCTTTGCGGCATCTGATTTCTTGCTGCATCCGCTCACGGCTTTCCAGTTCAAAGCGTATTTTTTCAGCTTTCTTTGCATATTCCCACAGTTCTCCCACAGAACGTCGGGGCGCTTGGAGACTATCCTCCTGCCGGTTTTGCACCATGCCGAAAATCGGTTCTTCAATGTCCTTTCGGCTTGATGGCCCTTACCCTGCAGGAGCTGTTTCATGACGGCATTCACTTCAGTTTTGGGTAAACCATCAATCCAATCTTCCATCTCCCGTTCAGGGATTTCTTCGGCTTGGGAAGATGGGCTGTTGATACCTGCACCTTTCAATAAATCCGGGTCCACCTCCAGAAATTCAGCCAGTGCCTGCTGGGATGATGTCAAACTTCCTAATCCACTCACGGATAAAGGCTCCTTTTCATGATTGTCTATTGTTCCCCTGCCCACAGATGCCAGCCAACCAATATACAGGCTCCGGAGGTCCCCTCGCAGCAATTCGTCTCTCAAAGGAGCCAGGCGAACCATCCAGCTTCGGCCGTCTTCCATTCCAAAACGCTCATAGTTTTTCGACTCCTCAAGGCTCCAGGTAATTATCCAGTGGGTTTGAACGGCCTTGAAATTCAGTGTGTCGTGAGCTTCCATGGCTTTGGCAATTTTATTGGAAAGTGTTTCAATGGGCACGCGCATCATAAAAACGGCAGTCATCCAGTTTGCCACATAGACATGAGCATCAAAATAAAGCTGCATCAGCTTGTCCGGATCCCCTTTGAAATCTCCCCAATTGTACTCGTTGATAAAACTGACGGGCGTGATTTGGGCGCGTGTTGAAAGTGCGCGTAAAGCCTTTGTCTCCTCAAGCGTCAGCGGACGATCAATGGCCATAAATTCATAATATTGGTATTCGCTCATAATTTTTATTTGATGTAGTATCCGGACACTCGCCAGATGCCGTCTTTGTCCATTTTCGGCGTAATCGTCTCGATCCCTGAGGCCTTGTTCTCAAAGGTGGTGCTGAATTCGATGACGACATATTCCCCGTCCGGCGCGCCCGGCAGGGATGTCGTGTATGAGGCGCTTTTCAGCTTTCTTGAAACCAGTTTGCCGAGAGGTTTCCGAACGGCCTGAACCGCTTGTTCCCACTGGTCCTGTGTGACAGCCTGCTTAAAATAGTCAGACGATTCCTTCCAGCTTTCGATATATTTGCCTTCATCCACAAGTGCGACCCATTTTTCAGCCGAAGCAACGGCGGTTTTCTCCTTATCCGGGCCGTCGGCCAGGGCTGTGGAATGACCCAGGATAAGCCCCAGGACCATCAACAGGAATATTTTTTTATACATTTTGTCGGCCTCCTTTTTTTTTTAATGTTAAGGAATTGCTTATCAGCATTCGGGGGGCCTGTAAAGAACCTTGACGAATTTTAGGGCCGTGGCAGTCTTTGGGATTTTTCCCGGCTGGGCGGGATTGACAAAGGGCCTGGTTTTCCTATCTAAAAGGGTTTCCCTGGTTGGGAAAGGGAGGGGACCGGCAATTAAATTTGAATGGGGGCAAAAATGGTGCTGAAAGAAGACATTATCCGGGCGGCGGAAGAAGCGGGTTTCGAGGACATCGGGTTTACGACGGCAGAGCCCTTTGAGGCGCATGCGAAACTGCTGGCCTCCATGAAAGAGGAATATGCCTGGGCCCAGGGGGCCGGGCTGGACCTTTATAACGGGACCGATCCAAAGACTATTCTTCCCGGGGCAAAGACCATTATCGTCCTCATGGAAACCTATTTCCGTAAAGCCTTTCCCCGGGCCATGGAGGGCCTGTTCGGCCGGTGCTACCTGGACGACGACCGGGTGACCAAGGACGGCCTTTATTTGAGAATCCGGCAGTTCAGGAATTTTTTACGGGAGAGCGGCATTGACTCAAGGGTTCCCTTTAACCTTCCCCATCGGGTGGCGGCGGCCAGGGCCGGCATGGGCGGCTTCGGGAAAAACTGCCTTTTCTATTCCAACAAGGTGGCCCGGGGCGGTTCCTGGACCCTGCCCATCGCCCTGGTCATTGACAGGGAATTTGCTCCCGGAGAGCCGTCCATCGGCATCAATTGCCCGGACTGGTGCAAAAACGCCTGTATCGCCGCTTGTCCCACCCGGGCTCTGAAGGGCAACGGCAGGATAGATCCGCGCAAATGCATCTCCTATCTGACTTATTTCGGGGAGGGGCTTACCCCGAGGGAATTGAGGGAGCCCATGGGCATGTATGTCTACGGCTGCGACCGGTGCCAGAATGTCTGCCCGAGGAACCAGCCCTGGCTGGCGGCGGATCTTCTGCCCAATGAAAAGGCTGCGGCCAAGGCCCCGGATTTTGACCTGCCCCTCCTCCTTCATATGGACAAAGAGTATTTCAACACCCGGATCAGGCCCCATATGTTCTATATGTCCGACAGGGACCTGTGGCGATGGAAGATGAACGTGGCCAGGGCCATGGGCAACAGCCTTGATCTGGTTTACGTTCCGGACCTTGTCCGGGCCTTTCGTGAAAATACCGACGACCGGGTCCGGGCCATGGCCCTTTGGGCCGTCCACCGGATCAGCGGAAAGGAAGGCCTCTCTGCCCTGGGCCGGATGGCGGCCGGGGCCGACGGGCTCGTAAAAGAGGAATGGGAGGCCATAGGGACCCTCGGTCCTCTTTGATAAAGCCCAGGGGATGGGAAAAAAAGCAGAAACGGATGAGGATATCAGCCGAATTCAGCCAGGAAATCCAGAATGTGGAGATGTTCAACCCCCTCCTGGTTTCCTCCGGCAAACTCATCCATGGAAACAACTATTTTCCTGTGGTTATCCCTGATTTTTAACAAATTGCCGAATTCCCGGTCCCGGGTTTCCTGAGAAGGCAGAAGATAGGCGACCTGCACATAAATCGTGTCATCCGCCTTTTTAGCGATAAAATCAATCTCCAACTGGTTGAATTTTCTGAATATACTGATCTCTTGGAAGTGTTTTCATTATATTGAATCCTTTGGTCTGTTTCCGGATTTATTTTTAATATAGTGAAAATAAA
>JAAUSZ010000009.1 GCA_012031875.1 Desulfobacula sp. | reverse complement strand
CCCTTCTTGAATGATAAAAAATAATAGAAAATGCAGGTACAATATGATTTAATCATATTTATTTATTTAGCTAATAATAAATACAACCCTTCATTTTCTCACTTGACATAATTTGGTTTTTCATTTACCTTCACAAAAAACCACATTACAAACCACATTACAAACCACATTACAAAAAGCCGCATTACAAAAGGGGTGAATGATGGTTGAAAAAATTCAATGGTTCCGGGAAGGCAGTAAAGACGGCGTTATCTTTTTAAAAAGCACTTGACCCGGAAATATGGTGTCAAGTATGACCGATACTTCCGCACCGAATACCAGCATAAAGGGAAAAGGATTGCCTTTAATTTTGGATGGGAGTCTGACGGGTGGTCAATATCCAAATGCCAAGAAAAATTAAAGGAATATAAAGCAAACGCTAAATCCGGGAATGGTCCCACCTGCCCCAAGGATGAGAAAGAGATCCAGGAGAAAAGACAGGCTGAAGAACAAGCCGGGGCAGCGGAAGAAAAAACCCGAGCCGGAGAACAAGCCCGGCGGGATATTTCCTTCAAATATTTTTTTCATGAGTTCTATCTCCCTTCATGCCTGAACAAGAAGGAAAAAACCCTAAAAATTGAAACCATGCTCTATCATAAATGGATAGATCCAGTCCTGGGGCATTTGCCCTTCAACAAAATCAAGGCCCTGAATTTAACCAAAATACAGAGGGACATGACAAGCGCAGGAAGATCCCCCAGGTCTGTTCAATATGTCATGCAAATAACAAGGCAGGCCTGGAACGTTGCCATGAATAATAATGTTACGGCAGACCCCTTCCCAAAAATCACCCTGGAAAAATTCGACAATAACCGGATACGGTTCATGACCGATGATGAAATAGACGCTCTGTTGTCTGAGCTTAAAAAAGTATCAGACCAAACCTATTGCCATGCCGTCATGGCGCTGAATACCGGAATGAGGGCCGGGGAGATTTGGGGCTTGACCTGGGCGGATATGGATCTGGAAAATGGTATTTTAACCCTGCGGGATACCAAGAACCGAAAAACCCGGATTGCATACTTGAACGATATCACCCGGCGATTATTGACGGACAAACGGCCCCAAAACCCGGACCCGTCCGGATTGGTTTTCCCGGGAAAGGGGGGGCCAAGATAGACAAGATTTCCCGGACCTTTAAGCGGGTGGCGGACCGGATCGGGCTCAATGCCGGTATCACCGACCCCCGGCAAAAAATTGTTTTCCACAGTTGCCGTCATACCTTTGCAAGCAGGCTGGTCAAGAATCACACAGATATCTATGTGGTGAAGGAGCTCCTGGGACATTCCGAATTGAAACAGACTTCCAGGTATGCCCGCAATGCGCCTGAAAATCTCAGGGATGCCGTCAATAGCCTGTCAAGGGGGGAAACAAACAGGGAAGGCGAAGGCGGAATTATCCCATTCCAGAAATTGGCCTGAATAAAAAAAATATCACCGTATGAAACTTAACCGATCTCAAGGAAAGGATACCGGAAAATGAAAAGATATATGACCGCCATCATTGAGAAAGAAGGCAATGGATATGTTGCCCTTTGTCCTGAACTGGATATTGCAAGCCAGGGGGAAACAGTCAGTGATGCAAAGAAAAACCTTCAGGAAGCGCTTGAACTCTTTTTTGAATGTGCATCACCGGAAGAAATTAAAGGCCGGTTGCATGGGGAAATTTATATAACGCAGATGGAGGTTGCCATTGGTTAGGCTGAAGGTTTTATCCGGCAGTCAGGACTGACCCGGAAGGAATTTGAATAATGAATAAAACGCCAGAAAATGAAAAAGGCTTTCAAGATATAAACCTGAAAACCCTTTGTATGGTTGAATGGTCGGGACGGCTGGATTTGAACCAGTGACCACTTGACCCCCAGTCAAGTGCGCTACCAGACTGCGCTACGCCCCGAGTTCGGTGAATCAAAACAAGGGGACTTCTATCATCCTTTTAAAATCCTGTCAAGGAATAATAAGCCCGGTTCATGACCGGTTCAGCAGGGCGGCCCCGATGACGCCGGAGGAATCCCCCAATTTATTTTTCAGGATGGGGGTCTGGATATTTTTATGGAAGGCGTATTTTTGAACCTGCCGGACCCCGAGGGTATAAAGCTCGTCAATTTGGGACAACCCGCCGCCCAGGACCACCACATCCGGGTCAAGCACCGAGATCAGCCCGCCCAGGGCCCTGCCGAAATCCTCCAGGAACTGGAGGAAAACCATTTTACAGGGCTCGTCACCCTGCCTGAACCCGGCAACAATGTCCTTTGTTTTAAGATGCCTTCCAAATTGTTCAAAAAACGCTGCCTCCATTCCCGAGCCGCTGATCTTGGTTTCCACGCAGCCCCGGTTGCCGCAATAGCACGGCCGGCCGCCGGGGTCCACGGAGAAATGGCCCCATTCCCCGGCAATCCCGTTGGCCCCGCCCCAGATTTTCCCGTTGATGCAGATGCCTCCCCCGCAGCCCGTTCCCATGATGACGCCGAATACCATGCCATAGCCCTTGCCCGAGCCTTCCAGGGCCTCGGTCAGGGTAAAGCAGTTGGCGTCGTTTTCCATGGCGATCTCTTTTCGGCAAAGGGTTTCAAGATCCGCCTGAAAGGGTTTGCCGATGAGGCAGGTGGTGTTGGCGTTATGGACCAGGCCCGTTTCTTTCTGAACCGCGCCGGGAATCCCGATGCCGATGGAAAAATCCCCGCTTCCCGGAATTTTTTCCGCCATGGCCCGGACCCGGTCATAAACAGCCCTTACGATCAGGTCGTAGTCATTCCCGGCCGGAGTGGGAACCCTTTCCCGGTATAATTCCGCCCGGTCCGGGGAGAGGAGGACGGATTCAATCTTTGTTCCGCCCAGATCAATACCGATTCTATATGTATTCATGGATGTTACCTCCGGTTTCCTGTTCAAAAACGGCTGGCGTCAATTTACCGGGACCCGGACAAAAATACAAGACAGAATAAATCGCTTAACGTGTTGCATAAATTCAAGTTTTCAGCTACCATTCCCCCATGTATAGTCAAACTCAGCTTGATGCCATTGACAGCGCCATTCTCACCCACCTGATGGAATCGGGAGTGGATCATGTTATTTTTATGGACATGGCCGGCAATACCATTGCAAAACATGACAACGGAAAAAGCCGCCTTGATTCAACCGCGTTTGCCGCCCTTGCGGCAGGCAATTTTGCCGCGGTGGACGCCATGGCAAAACTTGTGGGGGAGTCTGAATTTTCCCTGCTCTTCCATAAAGGTGAAAAATCCAGTATCCACTTCAGCAAGGTCAACGAGGACACCCTTCTCATTACCATGTTCAACAAGGATATATCGCTGGGCCTAGTGAGACTGAAGGTGGCTGAAACCGTCCAAAAAATCATCCTGAGCCTTGACGGCCAATCATCTTAGGCCGCTTTAACACAGGTCCCGGCCATGGCTTTAAAATTCTCAGAGGGGTATTAAATTTTGGCGCTGATCAATGTCAAAACCAGGGAAGTCCAGATTAAAATCGTGTATTACGGTCCTGGAAGGGGTGGAAAAACCACCAACCTTGAATATATCAACAGAAAATACCGGGACCAGATCAAAACCGAAATGGTCAGCCTGAAAACCCAGGATGACCGGACCCTTTTTTTTGATTTTCTGCCCTTTGATGTCGGCCGGATAAAAGGGTTCGACGTGACCATCCAGCTTTATACCGTGCCCGGACAGGTCAAGTATAATGCCACAAGAAGGCTGGTGCTGAGGGGAGTTGACGGGATCGTCTTTGTAGCCGATGTCCAAAAGGAACAGCGCAGGAAAAATATCGAATCCCTGAATCAGCTCTATGAGAATCTTGAAACCTATGGCATTGACCTCTTTAAGATGCCCCTGGTCATGCAATACAATAAAATAGATCTGAAGGATTCAGGGGTTGAAATCCTGGAAACCCGGATCCTGCAAAAAGACCTCAACAGCGTTTTAAGGGCTCCGGCCTTTGAGGCCAGCGCCGTGAACGGGGGCAATGTGATTCCGGCATTGAAAAAATCATCACCCTGACGCTTTCATCCATCCAGGACCAGATTTTTTAAGGAGATCTGCTTTGACTTTATTTACCGAACTGACCGATATCCTCAAGGCCTTGAACCCGAATATCAACGCATTTGATACCGGCCTGCTTCAAAATAAACTCTCGGAAATGGACTCCCGGTATTCAAATATCCCGGCCCTTGCTCCCCTTTTAAAGATGATGGGGTCCCTGGGGAAATACCTGGATTCAAAAAAAGGCAGGGCCCACCCCGATGCCGTCCCTGTTCTGATCTCCATCGCCGGCCGGTTTGAAAAGATCATCCATGATCTGGATATGGACGGGGACAAGGATAAAATCCATGAACTCGTTGCCGGAGAAATTCAGAAATACAAGGCCCTGCAGAATAAAATCGCGGCCAGGCCGGCAGCCGGAGATATCGATTTTGATAAGCTCAAAGCTGTCATCCTGGCCATTGACTGGGAGATTTCAGACGGGACCCTTCAGCATTTTGAAAAAGTGGTCCGGGAATTTTTAACCGTATATCAGCATGATAAGATTCATCAGCATTTTTTAAAAATCATCCAGAACCTGGGTCAGTATATCGGTTCCCGGAAGGCCGAGGCCCACCCGGACGCCATCTCTTTTCTGCGTACCGTATCGGACGATTTTGAAAAAGCGGCCCAGACCCTGTCCCATGAGAAGAAAAAAGCCATCCTTGAAAAAACCCTGCATGAATTCAACCGCCTGAAAATCGAGCTGTCCAAAGAAAAGAAAAAAGTAAAGCCCGGATTGGACCTTGCAAAAGAAGAATTTATCCCCCCTGCCCTGTCGCACATAAAGGCAGTATCCAGGACTTCATCCGATGATGTCATGCCCATTCCCCCTTCCTTGGAACCGGATGAACCCGGTTTGACCCATACGGCGGCCGAGGATGACGATATTTTGCCTGCGCTCTCCGGCAGGAAAAGGCCTCCGGCCGTCCAAAGGGATGTGATGGGTGACCTTTTCAGTCTTAAGGAATCCCCGGCCGACGAATTGCTGGATGCCATCCACCTGATGGATGTCCACGGCCCGGACCAGGGCCGGGCCCTTCCTTCCCCTGCCGGCGGGTAAAGCAGTTCACGCCGGAACTCAAACACCATGAACCCATTCCGGAAATTGAAGACCGGCTGGATGAATTCTTCAACCTGGAACCCTCGCCCAAACCCCAGGCCCGGCCTTTGCCCCCTGCCGGGGACACCGTTGAATTCACGGCTGAACCGGAAGAAAACAGCACCGAAGGCATCGTCCCGTTTCAATATGAGGATGAATCCTTTGACTCCGGCGAGGCCGGCCCCGAAGAGCAGGGATTTGAAAAAAAGAGGCCCCCGGATATTCTTGACCGCCTGAACGCCCGCCTTAAGGCTCTGGACGAAGCTGATCCCCATCCCGGCCTGGTATCCGCCAGACAGGATATCTCCGAACTAAAGGCCCTCCGGCAAGATGACCCGGAGAAAATGCATCTCCTGGAATTGCTGGATTTAAGCCTTGCTTTCCTTGAAAAGCTGACGAATCCCCCTCCCATAATCGGGGAAGCCGCAAATGATGAAAGGAACGAACCCATTCCGGAATATTTCAGGGAAAGGCCCCCCGGCTTGCTGGCCAGGATCAGGGCCCTGTTCACCCCATAACCGGGAGAGACCTCATGATCGCCTTTTGCGAGGACTGCGGCAAGAAAAATCCCTTGAATTCCCTGGAATTCATTGCCGGGAAACCCGCCTTCCGGTGCGCGGCCTGCGGTTGCCTGAGCCCCTATCATTTTAATCCCCGGGAAGCCCTGATCCTTGACCAGGCAGACGGTTTTTTTGAAGAAAGCCGGGCCTTTCCCGAAATCCTGGGGTCCTTTCTCTTTCACAGGGAACTGGGGGTGCTGAAAAACCATATGCCCGGCCTGTTAAAGCCTTCGGACCTTGATTTTCTCGGCCGCCATCTGGCTGACATCTACGGCTCCTGTCAGTCAGGCCTGGACCGCGTGAATGAGATGGCTCTCTGTGTGGCGGACAAACACATGATTGTCAGAATCCTGGGGGAAAATCTGTTCCTGACCATTGCCTGCACTGCTCCGGACCTGCCCCGGGACCTGTCTGCAAATTTTTCCCACCCGCCCCCCGGGGCCTGTGGCAAAGCGGGTCACCATGCGGGATAGCGACCCCTTTACCGCCATCCTCAAGGTCCCGGGCGTGGATCAGTATCTCCTTGCGGACAGGGATGCAAAAATCCTCTCCCAGAGGATTGCAGAACCTGAGAAGATGGCGCGGATCGTGTCCTTCTGCGGCCTCAGGGCCTCTGCCATCGGGAAAACCAATTTCAGATACCTGGCGGTTTCAAGGGAAACCCGGGATCATTTTTTTATTTTTCCTGTTGGCAAGTATTATCTTGGGGTGATAAAACAAAAAGACATCAGCAATGCCGTGCTGGTAGAGAATATCCTTCAATTTCTAAAGGATAATTTTAACCGGTGACAGGATTTCAATCATATTTGGAGGGACTCATGACTGCACAGACCATTATTCTGATTTTCACCCTGGTAATCTACCTCATCATCATCTTTGTCTTTAACAAGGCCAGGGTCAAATATGCCGGCGGCAAGGTCGGGAAAGTCATCAACCTGATCCTGGTCACGGTCTGTCTTTTGTTCATTGCCGATTATGTGGTGATTTTCGACCAGGTCCTGGATGTCGATCTCCTGGATATCATCCGGGCCCTGTTCAGAACCGCGGCCCTCTCCTTTCTGGCTTACGGCGGCGCCAAGGTCGCGGATTCATAACCATCCGCACCCATCAGGAAAACATGGAAAAGATCCCGCCCCTGGACCGGCCCCCGGCCTCCATCTTGAATTTGGAACGGATACGGTCCATAATATGTTTCATGTCATTGACAATTTTGTTTTTTTCCTTTGACCCGGCCTGATATTTTCCGACATAGCCCAGGACCTTTTCGACATCCTCCAGGATTTTGGCCAGAGGCTGGGCCCCCAGAATCCCCCCGACTTTTTCAAGGACCCGGCCGCAATATTCCGTAAATCCCATGATCAGGACCTCCTTGGGGTCATCGGCAGGATCCGATGTTTCCAGAACCGCGACAATGCTTTTGAGGTTGGCCTGGGGGTGGTTGTCAGGATGATAGTCCCTGAGCAGTCTTTGATGCCCGACGGCAAGCCCGGATTTGCTTTCTTCGAACAGGGAATAGCTTCTGTCCCCGAGCTCATCAGCGATATTTTTCCGGATGGCGGTCAGGATATCGTTAAAAACAATCAGGATCACGGAATAATCATCATCCGCCTGGGGGTCGGCCGGGCTGCTCAGTTCTTCTTTCTGCTCGATGAGACCCGAAGAAATCACCGAGAAAAAAATCTTATACACGGCAAATTCATCATACCCGCTCTCATCGATAATCCGGCGTACCGTCCGGGTCCCGTCAATCAGGGAAAGGATCCGCCACTCATTGGCATTCAACTTGATTTCTTCCTTGCTCTGCATCTTGCCCGACATTTTAAACACAATCCTGTCGCTGGATATATATTTCTGGAGAACGGACAATTCATCGATCCTGCGGGATGCTTCAAGGATCAGCTTCATGGGATTCAACTGGGTGATGATCATGCCCTTGAGGTTCAGTTTGGCGTCCTTATATTCAAACCGGCCCTTTTTCCAGAACAAAAGATTGTATAAGATGGCCTCCACCTGTTTGGTATTGTATTTTTTAAGGGTTTCCAGGGAAATATATCCCTTGTCCACCAGAATTTTGCCCAGGTGCATCTTTTCTTCTTTGGCCAGGGCCAGGCATTTTTGAAGCTGGTCCGCGGAGATCACCCCGTCGGCCCTCATGAGGGAGCCGAGCCTGGCCTCTTTTAAGGAAGCCGAGGCATAGACAATGGTTCCCTGATCAAAAAAAACCCGGCTTTCTTCGGCATCGGAACTCACCGTCAATACCCCGGTTTTCTGGTCATTGCACAGAAGCTGAAGAATGCTGGCAAGCGTCAACCCCTCAAAATCGCCCTGAAGATTCATAATGTCCCTGCACACCCTTTCTCATCTTTGTTCCGGTCACTATTATTCTTATGCCGCTGAAAACCAGCGGCCTGTTTTTACTATGCCACAATCAGGGGGCGAATTCAATATGGCAGGCGGTCAAATGGCCGGGATTGTCTTCAGACCCTTGCAAAAGGGGTTCTTTCTCAACACAGAGGTCCCGGACATGCCTGCAGCGGGTATTAAACCTGCAGCCCGGGGGCGGGTGTTCTGCTGAAGGGGGCTCTCCCCTGAGCAAAATCCGGTTTTCCGGAACCCGGGATCCGGAACGGGAATGGCCGATAAAAGCGCCCTGGTATAGGGATGCCTGGGATTTTCATAGATATCGCCGGTTTTTGCCGTTTCAACAATTTTACCGGAATACATGACCGCTATCCTGTCCGAGACATGGCGGACCACGGACAAATCATGGGAGATCATGATATAGGTGAGCCCCATTTTCTGCTGGAGATCCAAAAGAAGATTCAGAATCTTGGATTGGACGGAAACATCCAGCGCGGACACGGGCTCGTCGCAGACAATGATGTCAGGCTCAAGGCTGATGGCCCTTGCTATACCTATCCGTTGCCGCTGCCCCCCTGAAAACTCATGGGGGAATTTGGGCAAGTCATCGGGCAGAAGGCCCACCTTTTCCGTGAGATGACGGATTTCCCTGTCAAGATTTCTCCTTCTGCGGCCCTGGATGATGAATTTTTCTTCCAGGATCTGCCTCACCGTCTGCCTTGGATCCAGTGACTCAAACGGGTCCTGAAAAATCATCTGAAGGATGGCGGCCGATTCTTTTTTCGGAAGGGAGTGGGGTCCAAAGGCGGGTCTTCCCTTGATGGTGATTTCCCCGGCCGTGGGTTCGGCCAACCCCATGATGCACCTGCCGAGGGTGGTTTTGCCGCAGCCGGATTCCCCGACAATGCCGAGGGTCTCTCCTTTTTTAACGGAAAAAGAGACACCGTCAAGGGCGTGAATCCGGCCGGTCTGTCTTAAAAACACGCCGCTGGTGACGGGGAAATATTTTTTCAGTCCATCAACCTTGATAATATCCATCTCCACCCTTTCGACAAAAAAAACCATTGCTCATATAGAAGGATAAAAGATCCCCTCTAAAAAATTTTACACGGATCACGGGGAATATTGGGGCAGGAGAAACCCGGGGGAAATAAAAAAAGGAGGGCGGTTTCGGATGAACAGCCCTCCTTTACAATCTATTGAACCACTACATTGACTGCAGCAGGCCCTTTTTGTCCTTGTTCGATATCAAAGGTCACCTTATCGCCTTCATTCAGCGATCTGAAACCCGTTGACTGGATGCCGGAATGATGAACAAATACGTCCGGTCCGTTTTCCTGCTCGATAAAACCAAATCCCTTTGAATCATTGAACCATTTTACGATCCCATTTGCCATTGTGACTTTCTCCTTACTTAAGTTAATTGATTTTAGTTTCAAACTTCAGGTCCAGCCACTTTCACAGATGGGTCTTGCCTTTAGAACGAAACTCAAAAGCCTTCATACAGAAGGGTTTTGTAGATATTTATTGGGTTTGTTTTAAAAAAGCAAGACTTATTTTTAAAACCTGGATTTTTTATCGTCCCTGTTCATCCGCCATATGACAGCTTACGCCATGATCCGACCCCATGATCCTTTCCTCGGGGTCCCTTTGCCTGCAGATGTCTGCGACAAGGGGGCAGCGGGCCTGAAACCTGCATCCTTCAGGCATTTCCATCAGCGAAGGGACGTGGCCGGGAATGGTGGGAAGCATCATTTTCGGCCTTGGCGCCCGGGATGGAATGGATGCCAGGAGCCCCCTTGTATAGGGATGCCGGGGATGGTGGAAAAGATCCCGGACCCGGGCCTTTTCAACGATTTTCCCGGCATACATCACCACCACATCGTCACAGTTTTCCGCAATCACGCCCAAATCGTGGGTGATAAGAATCACCGACATCCCGAATTCCTGTTTTAAATTTTGGATCAGGTCCAGGATCTGGGCCTGGACCGTGACATCCAAAGCCGTGGTGGGTTCATCGGCAATGAGGATTTCCGGCCGGCAGGCCAGGGACATGGCAATCATCACCCGTTGCCGCATGCCCCCTGAAAGTTGATGGGGATATTTTTTCATGACGGTTCCAGGATCTGAAATTCCTACTTTTTCAAGCAGGCCCACGGAGGCATCCGCCATCCGGGTCCGGGACAGGCCGGGGAAATGGATCTGATGAATTTCAACCATCTGTTTGGCGATGGAATGCACGGGATTCAGCGCCGTCATGGGTTCCTGGAAAATCATGGCGATTTTCCGGCCCTGATCTGCTGCATCTCCTGTTTTGACAGGGCCGGAAGATCCCGGCCCTGAAACAGGACCCGGCCTTGAACAATCCGGGAAACCGGTCTGGGCAGAAGCCTCATGATGCTGAGGGCCGTGATGGTTTTTCCGCAGCCGGATTCTCCGGCAATCCCCAGGGTCCTTCCTTTTCCCAATTGAAATCCGACCCCGTCCACGGCCCTGACCCTGCCCGCTTCAGTATCAAATTCAATACAGAGGCGGCTGACATCTAAAATATAAGCCGGGTTCATTCTTTCTTCCTATTCAACCTTAAACCTGTCATCCACAAGGGTCACAGGGGGGAAGGCCTCCCCCTTTTGGATGGCCTCCAGGGTTTCTTTCTTTTTATCCGGGTCTATCCAGAAAAGGCCGCCCATGGTGCTTGAAAAAGGGTCAAACAGGTTGTCCGACCGTTTTGTGCCGTGGAAATCCGGAAGTTCAACCCATCTCCAGTACCCCTGCCGGACATAGGGCACCATAAAGGTGGGCACAAAGGCCCCGGTCTCATGGATGAGATGCTGGATCCGCCGGGAAAGATCCTTGCGCTCTTCCTCGTCCAGGCCTGCCCGGTATTGGTCGATCAACCGGTCCAGCTCCGGGTCATCGGTGTTGGTAATATTATTGGTCTGGGGTTTATGCGCGTTTTCAGAATGCCATCCCTCCCAATAGGTGGGCCTGATATTGGTACTCCAGCCCATGGATGCGGCATCGTGTTTTTTTTCCAGGATTTTTTTAAACATGGCCGAGGCGTCCAGCTTATCCAGGACAAGATCGATCCCGGCCTTTAAGGCGTCTTCCTTCAGGACCACCAGCCTTGAGGAATGTTCATCCGCGCCGTAGGTGATCCGGACGGAAAACCGCTCCTCCCCCTTCTGCCAGATCCCGCCTCCCCCCCTTGCCCATCCGGCCTCCGTCATCAGGGCCTCCACCTTTCCAAGATCATAGAGGCGGGGCTTTATCCTGGTATCCGTATATTCCCCATAGCCTGAAAAAGCCTGGGGCAGCCTGAAATAATCATCTCTCAGCACATTGGTGATGACTTTTTCAATATTCATGGCATGGGCAAAGACATAGCACAGCCGCCTGTCCCGGAATATCTCCTTATCCTGGTTGAGAAAAATCCCCTGGGCAGACCGCTCCATATCATTGAAAAACCAGATTTTATGGATATAGCCTTTATTAAAAAGGGTCTGGTTTGATTTTTCATGCCAGTATTTGGGAAGGGTCAGGCTGAAGACATCCAGAAGCCCTTTTTTGAAATATTCCCATTCCAGGTTCGGGTCCCGGATCACATTAAAAACGATAATATCCGCGTTGAAGCGGTTTTTCTGGTATTTCCTGTCCCTGGCCCACCAGTCCTGTTTTCGTTTAAAGGTGACGGACCTTCCCTTCTTGAACTCACTGATGTCGTAGGGGCCGGTATTGGGAACAATCTTCCAGTTATAGGCCTGGACAAAGGTCTCATCCAGGCGTCCGAAATAATGGGCCGGCAGGGGCCCGATCCCGAGCTTTAAATAGAGATCCGGATCTGCCTTGGTGCTTCTCACCCCGATGGTATGTTCATCATAAACCACGACGGCCTCAATCTCTTTGGTATAATAATCATTATACCAGGGCGCGATAATATGTTCCGAGCGCATGAATTCAAGGGCATAAACGTAATCCCGGGCCGTCACGGGGGTGTGGTCGGACCACCTGGCCTCCCGGTCCAGCTTGAAATACATGGTCTTTTTATCCTCGCCAAAGGCCCAGTGGGTGGCAAGCTCGGGAATAATACGCCCGGTGTCGGGATGGAGATTGATCAGGGAAAGTTGGTTGTCCAGGATGGCGCTCCTGAAAGACCCGTTTGAATCGGGCCCCACCACCCTGAAGGTCATGGGAAAACTGGTAAGGGAAAGGTGAAGCCTGCCTCCTTTTTTTGCCCTGTCGGAAGAAAAAACAGGGTCGGCATCATTGGTCAGCCATTGGATATTTTCCGGCAGTGCCGCAAAGGCCTGATCCTGCATGGGGGCGGTCACAGGGACGGCATCAGGGGCCCTGCCCGGTCCGGGGCCTCAGCTTCATCCTCCCGGCACCCGGATAAACCGAGCACCCATGCGACCAAGAAGATCCCTATCCATAAGCGGATGAATCTCATATTTAAAAAAACAAAATACCGAACATGAATCAGTAGAGAATCTGGCTGAGAAAGGTTTTGGTTCTGTCATTTTGGGGCCGGCTGAAAAAATCTTCCGGGTTGTTTTCTTCAATAATCTCTCCCTCATCCATGAACAGAACCCTGTGGGCCACGCTTTTTGCAAAGCCCATCTCATGGGTGACGACAATCATGGTCATGCCCTCCTGGGCCAGGCTGATCATCACATCCAGAACCTCTTTGACCATTTCAGGGTCCAGGGCCGAGGTGGGCTCGTCAAAGAGCATGATATCGGGTTTCATGCAGAGGCTCCGGGCAATGGCCACCCTCTGCTGCTGGCCCCCGGACAATTGTCCCGGAAATTTTTTGGCCTGTTCGGCAATCTGGACCTTTTTAAGATAGACCATGGCGGTTTCTTCGGCTTCTTTCCGGGGTGTCTTTCTCACCCAGATGGGCCCCAGGGTTAAATTTTCTAAAATGGTCAGGTGGGGAAACAGGTTGAAATGCTGAAACACCATTCCGACTTCGGATCTGACTTTTTCAATATTTTTCAGGTCCTTGGTCAGCTCGATGCCGTCCACGATAATCCGGCCCTTCTGATGTTCCTCAAGCCGGTTGATGCACCTGATCAGGGTTGATTTCCCGGACCCCGAGGGGCCGCAGACCACAATCCGCTCCTTTCTTTTGACGGAAAGATTGATATTTTTTAATACATGGAAATCCCCATACCATTTATTCATATCAACGATCTTAATGATGCTGTCTTCTTTTGAAATATCAATGGAATTTGTTTTGTCCGTGTTCATAAATCATCACTTTATCAATGGTGTTAACAATCATTATTCCAGACTCGTATTCAGTTCTTTTTCCAGCTTCCGGCTATAGCTGGACATGAAAAAACAGCACATAAAATAAATGACGGCCAGGAAAATATAGGCTTCGGCTGAAAACCCATTCCACCTGGGTTCAGACAAAGTCGCTTTGGTTGTTTTGAGCAGGTCATAGAGCCCGATGATCACCACAAGGGAGGTATCTTTAAAGGCGGAAATTAAAACGCTGACCGAGGGCGGAATAACAATTTTTAAGGCCTGGGGCAGGATCACCAGCCTCATGGTCTGGGCATAATTCAATCCCAGTGAGTCGGCGGCTTCATACTGGCCTTTGTTCATGCCCTGCAACCCGCCCCGGACCACCTCGGCAATATAGGCTGCCGTAAACATGATAATGGCGACCTGGGCCCTTAACACCGCATGAAAGGAGAATCCCTCGGGCAGAAACAAGGGAAACACCACGGAAGACATAAAGAGCAGGCTGATGAGCGGCACCCGCGGATAAACTCAATATAAAAAATGCAAAAGGCTTTAATCATCGGCATCCTGGACTGCCTCCCCAGGGCCAGGATCACGCCCAGGGGGTAGGCTGCGGTGAGGCCGAAAACCGACAAAAGCAAGGTCAGGATGATCCCGCCCCATTTTTCAATATCAACGGTTTCAAGGCTGAAAAGGCCGCCTTTCAGCAATATGCCCATGATCACCAAAGAAATGATCCAGGCATATCCGAGAAATTTATTCCAGAATTTTCTGTTCCTGCTGACGAACAGCAAGGCGATCAGCATGGCGATGGCGGTGATGGGCCGCCATAAGATATCCTGGGGATAAAATCCGAACAGAATCATTTTATAATTGCTTGAAATGATGGACCAGCAGGCCCCGTCTGATTCCCTGCAGTTGGCGCCGGGCAGCCAGGCGCTGTCAATGAAGGCCCATCGTAAAAAGGAAGGATGGAAAACCAGAAAAGGCCGAGGATAAAAAGAGTCAGAACGGCATTCAAAGGGCTGCTGAAGAGATTTTTTTTCATCCAGCCCAAGATTCCCGCACTGGCTATGGGCGGTTTCGCGGGTATTGGCTTTTTATGGGTTGCCTGTAATTCCATAACGATTGATAAATTATCATCACCTTTCTATAATGGCCATTTTCTTATTATACCAGTTCATAAACGCTGACGTGGATAAACTGAAAATGAGATAGACCAGCATAATCAGCAAAACCCCTTCAATGGCCTGACCAGTCTGATTGATCACCGTTCCGGCGACGGAAACAAAATCCGGATACCCGATGGCAACGGCAAGGGAGCTGTTTTTAGTCAAATTGAGCATCTGGCTGGTCAAGGGCGGAATGATAACCCTCAGGGCCTGGGGCAAAATAATAAGGTTCAACACCTGGCCGGATTTTAAGCCTATGGCCATGGCCGCCTCGGTCTGCCCTTTGGAGACCGATTGAATCCCCGCCCTGACAACCTCGGCCACAAACGCGGCCGTATACAGAACAAGCCCCAGCAGAAGCGCCATGAACTCGGGGCTGACCCCCACCCCGCCCTTAAAATTAAATCCCTTTAATTCAGGGAGGTTCATATCCGTGGGCGCACCGCCAAGAAGCCAGCATGCCAGGGGAAGGCCGATGATCAAAGCCACCGCGGTTTTAAAAAAAGGAAAAATCCGGCCTGTCGCATTCTGTCTTTTTCTAGTCCATTTTTCAGGAAAACGAGGATCAACACGGCAAGGATAAAAGCAATGGCCATATACCCATAAACGGGATGGGCCTGGGGAATTCCAAAAATCAATCCCCGGTTGCATAAAAAGACCCCCTTGACAGGGCTGACGGCATCCCTTGGAGAAGGCAGCATTTCATTAAAAAATGCATACCAGAAAAAAAGTTGCAGCAGGACCGGGATGTCCTGAAACAATTCAATATAGACCGCGGCAGATTTTTTTAACCAGCCAGTTTTTAGACAGCCTTGCGATTCCAATGAATGTGCCCAGGATGACGGTCAAAAGGATGCCGGCAAAGGATACGAGAAGGGTATTCAAGACCCCTACAAAAAGGGCTTTGCCATATCTGTCCACGGCAGAATAGGAAATCAGGGACTCTCCGATTTCAAAGGCCGCCTCCTTGTTCAAAAATCCAAAACCCGTGCTTATGGACTGCCTTTCCAGATTGGCCAGGGTATTGGAGACCAGGTACCAGGCAACAAGAGCAAACAACCCGGCCGAACCGATCTGATACAGGATGGATCGTTTATCCGGATCATACCAGAAGGATACGGGGCTAGGGGTTTTATGATGAACGGGAATCGTCATTGTGTCTTTTATATCCGGGTAAAGAAACCGCAGGGTGCTGTTTTGCACCCTGCGCATAAATCCGTCTTATTTGAATGGGGGGGAATACATGAGCCCGCCGTTTTTCCATAGGGCATTGAGCCCTCTTTGAATACCAAGCTGGGTATTCACACCCACGTTCCGTTCAAAAATCTCGCCGTAGTTCCCTACCATTTTGACAATATTGTAAGCGAATTTTTCATCCAGGCCCAGGGCTTTTCCATTTCCGGGGCTGACACCTAAAAACCGTTGGATTGACGGGTTGTCGCTTTTGAGCATCTCATCCACATTTTTGGAGGTCACGCCCAGCTCTTCGGCTTCAATCAACGCATAGACCGTATAGGTCACGATATCTTTCCACTGGTTGTCTCCGTGTCTGACGGCAGGGGCCAGGGGTTCCTTGGAAATAATTTCAGGAAGAACCATGTAATCCCCGGGGTTGGGGGCTATGGAGCGTATCCCGGCAAGCTGGGACGCGTCTGATGTTAAACAGTCACATCTGCCGGCAAAAAAAGCCTGGTTGAGTTCGGCATTGTTTTCAATAACCACCGGCTTCATGGTCATCTTGTTGGAACGGAAAAAATCAGCCACATTCAATTCCGTGGTTGTTCCGGGAAGCACACAGACCGTTGCGCCGTCCAGTTCTTTTGCACTTTTTACCCCCAGTTTTTTCGGAACCAGAAATCCCTGGCCGTCATAATAATTGACCATGGCAAAATCAAGGCCCAGATCCGTATCCCGGGTCAAGGTCTGGGTGGCATTCCTGAAAAGGACGTCAATTTCTCCGGACTGCAACGCGGTGAATCTGGTTTTAGCGGTGAGCGTCGTGTATTTTATTTTTTCAGGATCACCAAAGACAGCCGCTGAAAGCGCCCTGGCGCAATCCACATCTATGCCTCTCCAGACTCCCTTATCATCGGGTTTTCCAAAACCGAAAAGTTCGCCGTTAACCCCCACCTGGATAAATCCTTTGGCTTTAACATCCTGAAGTGTTCCGGCCATGGCAATCGTTGACAGGGTAAGAACGGCAATACCAGCCGCCATTGCTTTTAATAATTTCATCGATACTCCCCTCCATCTGCTAAAATTAAATATTACCGGAAGGTTTTTTTACGGAACCCTCCATCCCCTTACTTATGATAAATCTTTGCAACTATTAACATATCATGATTTTTTTTCAAGAAGTTTATCGGATCAGGCCTTATTTTATAATCGCTTTTCAGGTAAAAGAAATGTAATTCTTGAAAACCATCCTATACATTAAAGGGAATCAGCAATATAAACAGAGCATGATATCCTGTGTAAAAATATTCCGGGAGCCGGTCAATGCCCTCTCCCATATGGCCGGAGCCCTTGCCTCTATTGTAGGCCTGACGCTCCTCATTGTCTTTGCCGCCATCAAAGCAGACGCCTGGCATGTGGTTTCCTTTTCCATTTTCGGAACCTCCCTGGTGCTCATGTATACGGCAAGCTTCCTCTACCATGGATTGAAATTATCGGAAAAGGCCCTTCTGGTTTTCCGGAGGATTGATCATATTATGATTTTTGCAGTCATTGCAGGCTCTTATACGCCCATCTGCCTTGTTCCGCTCCGGGGGCCCTGGGGATGGAGTGTTTTCGGGGCAGTCTGGGGGATTGCCCTTGCCGGCATGGGATTGAAAATTTTCGCCATGCATGTCCCCCGGTGGATTTCAACCCTGATCTATCTGGCCATGGGATGGCTGTGCCTGGCAGCGATCTATCCGCTGACCAACACCCTGACTCCCGCCAGCCTGTTCTGGCTGGCGGCAGGCGGTTTTTTTTACAGCTCAGGCGCAGTGATTTATTCCCTTAAAAAGCCCAATCCCTTCCCCGGCATTTTCGGATTCCATGAGATCTGGCACATCTTTGTTCTTCTGGGAAGCGCCTGCCATTTCTGGCTTGTTTTCCGCCATCTGATGAATATCAGTCCCGTTTAGATCGTCCCTGAACTTTCCGCCATTGTAAAAAACCATATTTTTGAGTAGTATTTCCGCTTTAAATGAATATTGTTAATCAGGGAGCCGGAATGAAAATCAATGGCGTAAAAAAAATAACAAACCATGCCCATCTCAACCTTTTCATGGTTCAGTATAAAGACAGGGCCGACAAGGATAAGGAATGGATTTTCGCCTCAAGGTCCAATCCGGCAAATTCCCCAGACCAAGGGGAACGCAGCGTTGATGCTGTTGTGATTGTCCCCTATCACAAAAATGAGGAAAAATTGGTGCTGATCAAGGAATTCAGGGTGGTCCTGGGCGATTATCAGTATGGATTCCCGGCAGGGCTGGTGGATAAGGGCGAATCGGTGGAAGCGGCCGGGAAAAGAGAACTGTTTGAAGAAACCGGGTTGACAATGACCCGGATCATCCGTCAGAGCCCCGCTGTTTTTTCTTCCTCGGGAATGACCGATGAATCCCTCTGCCTCATGTTTGCGGAATGTGAGGGCACCCCCTCCAATGAATATAATGAAGCCTCCGAAGACATAGAGATCATAATGGTGTCCCGGGCCATGGCCTCGGAAATCATCCGGGATGAACGGATAAAATTTGATGTGAAGACCTGGATCATTTTAAATTCCTTTGCTGCCGGAGGAATCCTGTAAATGTTTTCCAATTTATTATATTTCCTTGTGGCCCTATTGATTTACAGCACCGCGGATTTGTTTCAAAACCCGGACCCCTTTCACGGGAATGCAGCCCTTAACGCCCTTCTGCTCAGCCTCGGGTTTGCCGGGGCCTGCCGGCTCTCCTTCAGGCGTATTGAAAGGCTTGCCGAGGTAAGCCCCTTTGAGAATATCGACCATCTGATTCAGAATAGAATCTCCCGCCTGTCCGTGTCCGCGCTGATCCTCTTTGCCGTTAACATCTACGGGTTCAGGCTGTCGACCCTGTTTTCGGGAATCAAATGGTTTGAAGCCCTGCCCACGCTCAAAGCCGTCTTTTTTATCGGGTTGTATCTCCTCTATCTTGTCATGATCTGGAATGCGTCCTATCCTGCACAAAACAGATATTTCGCAGGAACCGTATCCAAAAAAGACTATATCCTTTCCAATATCTCCTTTTCCCTTCCCGCTCTTCTTCCCTGGTTCTGCTTATCCCTGGCCGCGGATATTCTGAATCTTTCGCCCTGGCAGCCGTTTAAAGATTTTTTAGAAACCCCGGCCGGAGAAATCGGGTATATTTCTCTTTTTTTGCTGGCCATTGCCGTCTTCGGGCCGGTTCTCATCCGAAGACTTTGGAATTGCAAGCCGCTGGAACCGGGCCACACGAGGTCCAGGATCGAAACCATCTGTAAAAAAGCCGGGTTGAAATATGCCGAAATTCTAAAATGGGAGCTGTTTGGCGGAAACATGATGACGGCCGGAATTATGGGCTTTGTCGGCAGATTCCGGTATCTTCTGGTGACACCGGCGCTGATGAACATCCTGTCCGATGAAGAACTCGATGCGGTCATGCTGCATGAAATCGGCCATGTCCAAAAATATCATATGGTTTTTTACCTTATATTTTTTGCCGGATTCATGGCCTGCAACCTTGTTTTTTTTGAACCCGTGATGCTGTTATTATATATTTTGGAGCCCGTATATAAAGGATTTGCATGGGCCGGAATCGAAAAGGCCACGGCCCACCCCATCCTCATCAGCATGGCGCTGATCGGGGCCTTTGTCCTGTATTTCCGGTTTATTTTCGGTTTTTTCATGAGAAATTTTGAACGCCAGGCAGACCTCCATGTCTACGAGTTTACCCATGACGCCTCTTCCCTGATTTCCACCTTTCATAAAATCGCCTCCTATTCCCGGCAATCCATGGATAAACCCAACTGGCATCATTTCAGCATTGGTGAGCGGATCAGGTATCTGGAAAGATGTGAGGACCACCCGGCCCTGGTCCAATCCCATCACTTAAAAATCAAAAAAATGATCGCGGTTTATCTGACAGGAATTGTTCTGCTTTTCAGCGCGGGATATTCCATCAGTTCAGGACCTGCAAAGCTAAGATTTGACAATTTTATTGCAGAACGCCTTCTTTTTCAGCACATGGCCGTGGACCCCGCCCATTCGGATCTGTATACCCTTGTCGGCGACTATTATTATGCCCGCCAAAACTATGCAAGGGCCATTGATTCCTATGAAAACGTCCTAAGGGTGGATCCTGCGAACGTCCATGCCCTCAATAACCTGTCCTGGCTTTTTTCCACCTGCCCTGAAAAAGAGTATCAAAACAAGGACAAGGCCTTGGACTATGCCAAAAGAGCATTGAAGCAGAAAAGGGAACCCTATATTCTGGACACCTATGCCGAAGCCCTCGCCGCCAATAACGACATCAAAGGTGCCATGGCCGCGGCCCTGGATGCCTTAACCCGGTCAAACGAAAAAAAGAGTATTATGAGGGTCAGATAAAACGGTTTGAAGCCATGATGCGGGATCGGGATCTATAAGCCGATGGGAAGAAAGGCCATGCCCGCAAACAAGACCACCTCTTTGATGATTCTTCCGGTTCTGTTGGACACAATGAGCGCCATGGTATCCTGAAGGCTGATGAGTTTGCCGAAAATGCGCTCGTAACTCAGATTTTTTACTTCCCCTTCCAGGGTATTGGTAAGAATCAGGGGCCGGCCGTCTTCTTTGAGCCGGGTATTCAGGCGCCAGACAAAAATTTCAATGTTTCTTGCACTATTGTAAAGGGCTTGCTCGTTCAAAGAGTCCGGGATGAAAAATTCACATTTGGAATTATAGGACGCATGGATCATGGTATATAACCCATACATCACGGCAAAGATCCGGTCGCCCTTATACTCCGGCTCAAAACCGAGAAGAATGGCCTCCGCACCGTCTTTATGATCCAGTTCGGCCATAGGTGGATCCGGCGGGCATCGGAAAATCCGGTTCAGACGGGATTCAACGGTCTGATCCGTATTTTTCTTTAGTTCGGATGGGTTTTTTTTATACAGCTTTTCAGTCAAATCCTTCAGCAGGACGGTGACCTGCTGCCTATGGATTTCCGACACTTCGTCGATATTGGTTTTGGCCAGATTCCTGAGATCAAATTCATTAAGGGAACTGCAACCGGAATAGAATATGAAAAAGAGGCAGGCTGAACAGAATAATATGGTTTTCAGAAACCTGAGAATAAATTTTCCCCTTTTTCCATAAAAGCCTCAATGACCCACCCTCCCTTGTATCAGAGGAATCCGGGGTTAAGTGGATAATTTGTCCTTATAATCCAAAATCCCTTTGTGCATGGTTTTCACGGCAAGCTGGATGCAATGATGCTTTTTTTCAGGGATATTTTCAAGGACTTTAAACACATCACCGTCATTTATCTTTAATGCTTCGTCCATGGTTTTCCCCTTGACCAGGTCCACCGCGGCCATGGCCGCGGAAATAGCCCCGGCGCAGCCCGTGATTTCATACCTGGCGTCTTTGATCACCTTCCGGGCATCGATTTTAAGATAAATTTTCATGGTATCGCCGCAGGAGCCGACATTTTCAGATACCTGGTCCGCATCCTCAATATATCCCATATATTTTTTTTCAAGGTAGTAATTAATGGCCGGATCAGCATATCCCGCATCTGAAAGCATTTTCCGTTCAGCACCCGATGTTGCTATATTTGTCACCACTTCAGTCTTCCTTTGTTTGACCCTTATCAAAAAGAATATTTTACCGGGTTGTGAAAATAAAATATCCAAAAAAAAACAAAAATACGTGTCCTAAAATAATTAATTTCTTTTTTATGTCAAGCAAAATGGACAGCCTCTGTTCAACATATCTGTTTTAACGGATGAGCCGCTTCATTCAGAAAAGCCGTCAGGCCTCCTTATTCAGGGAAATGCCGGTTGATGGCCTCAAATTCTTTGATGCTGCCGAGAAATATTTCCGTGAGCCTTTTATCGAAATGATTTCCGGATTCTTTTTCAAAGAGATCAACAATCTGGTCCAGATCCCAGGCCGCTTTATAACACCTCTTGTGACTCAGGGCATCAAACACATCCGCAATGGCGGCAATCCTGCCGTAAATATGAATATCCTCCCCTGAAAGCCCCTGGGGATACCCCTGCCCGTCCCATCTCTCGTGATGCTGCAAGGCCACAACCGCAGCCGCCTTCATGATGGGCCGGTTGGATTTTTTCAAAATCTCGTATCCGGTTTGGGCATGTTTCTTAATGATATCAAACTCGGTCTCGGTCAGTTTCCCGGCTTTGTTTAAAACGGCCTCAGGAACACCGATCTTCCCCACATCATGCATGGGGGTGGCAAGCCTCAACAGCTCGCAGGTTTTTTCATCCATATTGTTTTTCTTTGCCAGCAGATAACAGACCTCGGCCACCCGGGTTACATGGTGGGCTGTTTCCTGGGAACGGGTTTCAACAATTTCACCCAGGGTCAGGATGACCTCCTTTTGGGTGTTGATGATTTCCCTGGCCAGGCTGATATTATCAAAACCGATGGCGATATTGTTGGCATAGATCCTGACGAGTTTTTTTTCAATGGAAGACAGGCGGCTCCATCCACTCAGATATAAAACACTGCCAAATCCCTCCATGGTTTTAAATACCCCGACATAGTCCTCCTCGGAAAAACTTTCCCCTCCGGTGGTTTCAAACCGCTGATAATTTTCAACGACAAATCGGGGCATGGATTCAACAAGAGAGGTTCCGGTTTTATCCCGGTACCGGCCGCTTCCCGCCATGAGAACCACGGCGCTGTCCGGCATCCCCACCAGGTAGGCGCAGTCAAAGCCTGGATTTACGTCCAAATGCAGAATTTCAAACAATTGAAGCAGAACATTTTTCCCGAATTCGGAAAAAGACTGGTTTTTGAACACTTCCGTCGAAGAACGGATGACCCTCTCAAGCCCTTCATTGTTTTTCTCGATGGTTTTGAGATTCCGGTAGGCCCTCAGGCAGGCGGTTACCGTGGTAAATAATTTCTGGGCCGTAAACTCGGGTTTGGTTTTATAGTCGTTGATATCGTATTTTGTTATGACTTCCTGTTCCGGGGCCTTTCCCGGCTGACCCGTCCGAAGAACAATCCGGACCGAGGAATTGTTAAGCTCGTTTCTGATATACTGGACCAGGCAAAGGCCCGTATCCTCCTTTTCCATGACCACATCCAGCAGGACAAGGGCAATATCTCCATGGGATTTGAAAACCGATTTCACCTCGGTTTCGTTATAGGCGCTTAAAAGCTCAAGCTCCCGGTTTTCAAAACAATAGTCCCGAAGGGTGATCCGGGTGATGTCATGGACCTCTTTCTCATCATCCACAATCACAACTTTCCAGGGATTTCCCTTAAAATCCGGTCTTTTTTCCCTGCCGGACCTGTCTTCCTCGGCAAAAACCAGACGGTCCCCCGGTTTTTCCTTTGATTCCAACGGCATGGTCTATCACCCCTTGTTCTGTTTAAAATACTCATCCACAAGATTTTGGGCCAGCCCGGTATAGGTTTCAGGGGTTAAGGCTTTCATGCGGATTTTAAAATCTTCCGGCACTTTTTCAAGCTTGTCGACAAAGCCGTCAAGGTCTTTTTTCCTGATCTTCTGCCCCCGGGTCAGGTCCTTAAGCCTTTCATAGGGATTTTCTTCCCCAAATACCCGCATGGCGGTTTGAAACGGCTCGGCAAGAAGTTCGGGATTTTGGTCCAGATCGTTCCGGATCTTGCCTTGATCCAGTTCAATCTTGCCGAGTCCCTTTAAGGTATTTTTCAGGCCGATTGTAAAATACCCGAATACCGAGCCCAGGCTCCGCAGCACCGTACTGTCGGTCAGATCCCGTTGAAACCGGGACTTCTGGAGTTTGACCGAAAGATGTTCCATCACGGCGATGGCCAGGCCCATATTTCCCTCGCTGTTTTCAAAATCAATGGGATTGACCTTATGGGGCATGGTGGATGAACCGGTTTCCCCTTTCGTGATTCTCTGCTTGAAATACCCCAGACTGATATATCCCCACATATCCCGGTCAAAATCAATGAGGGTGGCCGCGATCCTGACCATGGCATGCAGGATATAGGCAAGACAATGGTTGGGATTCACCTGGGTGGTGAAAAGAATGGGCTCAAGCTGCAGATAATCGGCAACAAACCGTTGGGATGCCCCGATCCAGTCGATTTCCGGATAGACAAAATAATGGGCGTTATAATTGCCGGTGGCCCCGTTCATCTTGGCCTGGATCATTTTGGCATGGATGATATCCGTTTCCTGGCGGAGCCTCCAGGCGAAATTGATGAATTCCTTCCCGACTGTCGTCGGCGTGGCCGGCTGGCCGTGGGTCCTTGACATCATGGGAATGGTTTTATACTGCAAGGCCTTCTGTTCCAGGTCCACCATGAGCCGCCTCAGCAATCCTACTGTTTCCGCCTTGCCTTTTTTGAGCATCAGGGCATAGGAGGTATTGTTGATATCATCGGAGGTACAGGCGAAATGAATCCATTCCTTGATTGCTCCAAGCCCTGCCTGGTCCAGTTTGTCCTTGATAAAATATTCAACCGCCTTGACATCGTGATTTGTTTTCTTTTCGATTTCTTTGACCTTTTTTGCGTCCTCCGGTTTAAACTCTTCTGCAATCCGGCTGAGCTTCTCGATCTCCGGGGCCCCACCTGAAAAAGCTTCAGGTCGGCCGATAAAAATTTGAGCCATTGGATTTCGACAAACACCCGGTGTCGGATTAATCCGTATTCGGAAAAAATTTCAGCCATCTCCGTTATTAAAGCGGCATATCTGCCGTCCAGGGCCGTCAGTGAAGTAATCATCGCGTTTGCTCCGTCATTAAAAACCAGCCTGTTGAAATGACCCGGCTAACTATTTGGTAGCATGGCCATTCGTTTCCTGATGTCTGAATTCAATAGCAGACATCAGGAAAATTAACAATCCAAAACAAAACCCGAAAATAGAAAGGGGTGTCAAGAAAATCCGGCCGGTTTTATCTGAGAATCCTTGATTCCCTTCCCATAAAAATGTAAAAGATCAGACATGAAAAATCAGAGTACAAAAGGAGAGGTACAAATTGGTATTCAACCTGTTTAAAAAAAAAGAACCTGAAAAAAATGAACCGGGAGCCGGACTCTTTTCAAAACTGAAAAGCGGCCTGTCAAAAACCAGGCAACTGCTGACAACCGATGTCAATAAACTCTTTGTCTCGGGCAAAGCAATAGATGACACGCTTTTTGAAGAATTGGAAGAACTCCTGATCACCTCGGACCTGGGGATGGAGGTGACCCTGGACATGATGGGCCGGATCAGGAAAAAAGCAAAAAAACTCTCCACCGCGGATGAACTGAAACAGGTCCTCAAAGATGAACTGATCGCCTTGTTTCCCGTATCTTCGGAATCCATGGCCCTCCCGCTGAGAAAACCCCATGTCATCATGGTGGTGGGGGTCAACGGAACCGGGAAAACCACAACCATAGGCAAGCTCGCCATGAAATTCACCTCCGGGGGAAAAAAGGTCCTGATTGCAGCAGCGGACACCTTCCGGGCCGCAGCCGTTGAGCAGCTTGAAATCTGGGTCGGCCGGGCCAAGGCCGACATTGTCAAACATAAGGAAGGGGCCGACCCCGCGGCCGTTGTCTATGACTGCATGGAGGCGGCCCTGGCCAGGGTGCGGATATTGTGCTCATTGATACGGCCGGCAGGCTCCATACCCAGAAGAACCTCATGGAAGAACTCAAAAAGATTAAGCGGTCCGTCCAGAAAAAATTGGCCGACGCCCCCCATGAGGTTTTAATGGTTCTGGATGCAACCACCGGGCAGAACGCCCTTTCCCAGGCCGGACTCTTCAACGAAGCCGTGGGATTGACCCAGATTGCCCTGACCAAACTGGATGGGACGGCCAAGGGCGGCATTGTGGCGGCCATTGCCGCAAACATGAAATTGCCCATCCGGTATATCGGTGTCGGAGAACAGATTGACGACCTCCAGGATTTCAACCCCACCCTTTTCATTAATGCCTTGTTTGATTAGAAAGGCTTTGGAGTCTTTATGTACGGCATTGAAAATTATATCGGCTTTCTGGCCTCGGCCATTGTCCTGAACCTCACCCCGGGCCTGGATACCATGTATATCCTGACCCGGAGCATTTCCCAGGGGAAAAGTGCCGGACTTGTCTCCGTGGCCGGGATCATGTCCGGCTGTGTCATCCATGTGTTATGCGCCGCCTTCGGGCTGTCCCTCATTCTGTCCACCTCCGCCCTTGTTTTTTCAGTCATCAAATGGGCCGGGGCCGGATATCTCATCTATCTGGGGATCAGGATGGTGTTCAGCAGGCAGTCCTCCCTTTCTCTCCTCTCCGTATCCCCTCCCTCCCGGGACCTGGTTAAGATCTATAAACAGGGCGTATTGACCAATGTCCTGAATCCCAAAGTCGGGCTTTTCTTTCTTTCTTTCCTACCCCAGTTCATCGACCCGAACCAGGCCTATGGGGTGATTCCCTTCCTGATTCTGGGGTCCACCTTTCTGGTCACCGGAACCCTCTGGTGCCTCTTTTTGACATTGGCGGCCGCTCTCATGACCGATGCCCTGAGACGCCATCCCAGGGCCGGAACCCTGATGGAAAAGCTATCCGGGTTAATTTTATCGGGTTCGGATTAAAACTGGCCTGTGACAAATAGGCAAGGCCAGGTTTTTTGGAAATAGTGCTTGAGATTATTCTCTGCTGTGATATATCTGACTGATATTTTCCCGGATTGATTTACCAGAAGGTTCAACAGAGCAATACGTGTTGTCGTTCATATTATATTTCTTCTACCATCTGATAAGTAAAAGGAGAACAGATTATGAAAGAGTTGATTAAGTACATCGCTCAAGCACTGGTGGATCATTCCGATCAAGTTGAAGTCAAGGAGATCAAAGCCCAGCAGACCCTTGTTCTGGAACTGAGGGTGGCAAAGGAAGACCTTGGAAAGGTCATCGGAAAAAAAGGAAGGACCGCCCAGGCCATGCGAACCATTTTATCCTGCGCCTCTGCAAAGGAACAAAAAAGAGTCATCCTTGAAATAGTGGAATAACCCCTATTAAAAAATGACCGGCAATGCCCTCCCGCTGGATAACCGTTTATTGAGCGCGCCGGTCTTTTGTTTGATTTTTACGAAAAGGACCCCCCATGTATTTACTGAACCCGAAGACAGAGCCCTTTGACCATCTGGATCCCGCCTCAAAAGCCATCATGAAAAAAACCATTGCCTATTTCGAGACCCGGGGCAAACAAAAATTAAAGTCGGATTACCATGAACGGATCTGGTATGAGGATTTCATCGCCTTCCTGAAAGAAAACGAGGTTTTTTCCACCCTTCTGACCCCTTCGGCATATGCCCAAGGCAATCCCAACGGCCGGTGGGATACCCGGCGGATCTGCGATTTCAATGAAATCCTGAGTTTTTACAACCTGTCCCACTGGTATACCTGGCAGGTGTCCATCCTGGGGCTGGGTCCCATCTGGATGGGCACCAATGAAACCGCCAAGGCAAAAACCGCCCAACTGTTAAAGGACGGCCATATTTTCGCCTTTGGCCTGTCGGAAAAAACCCATGGGGCAGACCTTTATTCCTCGGACATGAGCCTCACCCCCCTGGGCGGGGGCCGTTATGTGGCGGATGGAGGAAAATACTATATCGGCAATGCCAATAAGGCCGGCATTGTTTCCACCTTCGGGAAAAATTCGGAAACCGATGAGTATGTCTTTTTTGCAGTGAATCCTGAGCATGAGAACTATGACCTGGTCCAGAATGTGGTGGACTGGGAGGGCTATGTGGCCGAGTATGCCTTAAGCGGCTATCCTGTTACGGATGAGGATATCCTTTCCACGGGCCGGGAGGCCTGGGACAGCGCCCTGAATACCATCAATGTGGGAAAATTCAATCTGGGCTGGGCCTCCGTCGGCATCTGCACCCATGCCTTTTATGAAGCCCACAACCACGCCGCGGGCCGGAATCTTTACGGAAAATGGGTCACGGATTTTCCCCATATCCGGCAGATGTTTGTGGATGCCTATACCCGGCTGACGGCCATGAAGCTTTTTTCCCTGCGGGCAGCGGATTATTTCAGATGCGCATCCAAAGATGACCGGCGTTACCTTTTATACAATCCCATGGTAAAAATGAAGGTGCCCAGCCAGGGAGAAACCGTCATCAACCTTCTATGGGATGTGATTGCGGCCAAAGGCTTTGAAAAGGACGGGTATTTTGAAATGGCGGCTTCCGACATCCGGTCCCTGCCCAAGCTTGAGGGAACCGTCCATGTGAACATGGCCCTCATCATCAAATTCATGGCCAATTATTTTTTCAACCCCGGACAATTCCCCGACATCCCCAAACGGGATGACGCGGCCTGTGATGAATTCCTGTTCCGCCAGGGAGAGACCAAGGGCCTGGGGAAAATCCAATTCCATGATTATAACCTTGCGTACAACAGTGTGGACCTGCCCAATGTGAACACCTTTAAGGAACAGATCGCCCTCTTAAAGGAGATGCTCATCAAGGCCACCCCCAATGAAGACCAGTCCAAAAACATGGATTTCCTTCTCTACCTGGGCGAGCTGTTCACCCTTACGGCCTATGGCCAGTTGATCATTGAAAAATTCAACATGGACCGTTTTGAAACAGACCTTCTGGAGCAGATATTTGATTTCATGATCCGGGATTTTTCCGAATTTGCCTTAAAGCTCTATTCAAAAACCGATACCTCCGACATCCAGATGGCGTATTGCCAAAAAATGATCAAAAAACCGGTGACGGACAAGGCCCGGTTTTCGAGAATCTGGGAAACCCGGGTCATGGCCTTAAAGGATGTCTATGTCATGAATCCCTGATCCGTTCCGGCAGCTAAGGAAAATCCCTTGATAAACAGCAACAGCCGTCTTTTCAATATTGCCCCCGTTGCGGGGGCAATACGCTTTTGGCAGCCTGCCCAAAATCTTTTGTTTGCCTGCAATGCCGTTTCAAATTTTATTTAAACACGGCATCTGCAGGTGTAGCCCTCATTTTCAATCAACATCAAGACCTCCTGGTCACAAGACGGAAGCATGATCCGGCCAAAGGCATGCTCGATTTTCCCGGCGGATTTGCCGAACCCGGAGAAACGATTGAAGAATGCCTCGTTCGGGAAATTAAGGAAGAACTCAACCTGGATGCCGGTTCTTTAACCTATTTCTGCTCTGTTCCCAATACCTATGTTTATAAGGAGGTTACCTACAGCATCACGGATTTTGCATTTTTTTGCCGGATACCGGACTTTGGACCCATTGCGGCACGGGACGATATTCTGGACTTTTCATTTATGAATCCTGCCGCCCTCAAAAAGAAGGATTTCGGGTTTGAATCCTCAAAAATCATCCTTGACCGGATCTTGAATCAGAAGGGAAAGGGAATGCCCGGCTTCGCCCAAAAAGCGGTGTAACCCGATTCCCTCCCTGCGGAATCAGTTGCATAATATTGGTTTTTGTGGTTTATCTCTGTCATGAGAAAAAAATTTTACAGGGCTAAATCGCCCAAGCCCGGAAAAGGCCCCAAACCCCATACCCCGATGATGCAGGCCGGTTCGGACAAATCCCTGAAGCGCGTGTTTGAAAAAATCGGAATCCCGGCGGAAACCGCGTTCAAGCCGGATCAGTTTCAAATCCAGGCCCTGGAGGCCATAAAAACCTCCGACTGCCTAGTGACGGCCCCCACGGCGCCGGAAAAACCTGGATTGCCGAACAGGTGGCCCAGGATGTGATCCGGAAAAACGGAAAAGTCTGGTATGCCACGCCCTTAAAAGCGTTGACCAATTCCATCCATTCCCAGTTTTCAAAGGTGTTCGGCAGGGAAAGGGTCGGCATCCTCACCGGTGACATCAAGGAAAATCCGGACGCCGCCATTGTCATCGGCACCACGGAAATCCTCAGGAACCAGCTCTATGACGCCATGCATACCGGTGAAAACCTGACGTCCGACCTGATCATCCTGGATGAGGCCCATTTTCTCGGAGACGAGCAACGGGGGGTGGTCTGGGAAGAAATCATCATTTATCTGCCCGTGCGGATTCCCCTGCTTCTCCTGTCCGCCACCATCGGCAATCCCGTATCCATTGCCGAATGGCTGGAATCCATCCGGGGAAAGCGATGCCGGGTCATTAAGGCCCAGGAGCGGCCCGTACCCCTTTTCCCGCTTTTCATCCACCCTTCCGGGACCCTTTTCCCCCTGACCGAGGAATCGGAAGAGGGTAAAATCCTCCATAAAAAAGTATTTAAATTTGCCCATTCCAAAAACAAACCCGTGATGTCGCGCAATGAAAAACTGCCGCCCTTTGGGGATATCCTTCATATCCTTTCCACCTATGATCTTTTGCCGGCCATCTTCTTTCTAAAATCCCGGTCCGATTGCGACCAGGCCATCAAACTCTGCCATTCAAAATTGTTAAACCAAAACCCGGAAAGAAAACAGGCCCTGATCGATAAAATCGATGATCTGGTATCCTCCCATCCCCACCTGAAAACCCATGCCCAAATACCCTACCTGGAAAGGACGGCAACAGCTTCCCATCACAGCGGCCATCTTCCCGCCTGGAAAGCGGTGGTGGAAACCCTCATGGCCGAAGGGTTCCTGGATGCCATGTTTGCGACTTCCACCGTGGCCGCGGGGGTGAATTTTCCGGCCCGTTCCGTGGTCATCCTGAATTCGGACCGCTTTAACGGGGTGGAATTCATGCCCCTGACCCCCAGCGAACTTCAGCAGATGTCCGGCCGGGCCGGACGGCGGGGCAAGGACAAGATCGGTTTCTGCATTGTCATGCCGGGCCGGTTCATGGATTTGAATCATATGGTCAAATTAATGAATTCACCTCCTCTGGATATCGAAAGCCGGCTCTTCATCAATTTTTCCATGGTTTTAAACCTGCTTTTATCCCATACGCCCGATCAGATCAAACTGCTCCTTGAAAAATCCTTTGCCTCTTATCTCATCCGGTCCGGGAAAAAGAGGGGAAAAATAGCCAGAAAACGATTCGGGTCGGATATGGAACTGCTCTGGGACGATTTCATCGATCATATGGACTTTCTTCTTTTGGAGAAATTTGTCACCAAAGACGGGGCCCTGACGGAAGACGGGCTTTGGGCGTCCAAACTCAGGATCGACTCCCCCCTCCTGGTGGCCCAGAGTATCCGGAACAATCTTCTGCCCCAATCGGACCCGGCCCTGTTGGCTGCCATTGTCGGCGCCTTTGTCAATGAAAGGGAATTCAATGATGAGCCCCTGTACCACCAGGCCCTTCCCAAGGCCCTGAAAGATGTTTTCCTGGATGTCCGGAAAGAGCTGAAACCCTTTGCCGTCACCATGCTGGAAAAGGGCTTCAGCGCCCCCAATCTTTATATCCAGCCCAGCCTGCTCATCTATCTCTGGGCCCAGGGCGAGCCCTGGGAAACCATCTGCACCCGGTATGATTTTTCCGAAGGGGACCTGGCCCGGCTCATCCTGAGAACCGGTGAAAACCTGAGGCAGGTCGCCAAACTGGAAGAGCATTTCCCCGAACTTGCAAAAACCGCAAAAACCGCCGTTGATCTGATATTAAAAGAACCGGTAATGACCTATTAGAAGCAGACCAGACCCAACAAGGAGATTTAGAATGAAACAGATATTCGCCCCAAAAGCCCCGGCCGCCATCGGCCCTTATTGCCATGCCGTCATCCATGGCGGCATGGCCTTTTGTTCCGGCCAGATCCCCCTGGACCCCGGGACCATGACCATCGTGGGGACCCGCATTGAAGAACAGACGGCCCAGGTCATGAAAAATATTGAAGCGGTTCTGTCGGAAGCCGGAACAAGCCTGGATAAAATTATCAAGACCACGGTGTTTTTAAAATCCATGGATGATTTTTCCGAGATGAACAAGGTCTATGAGGCCTGTCTCAAAGGCCATAAACCCGCACGTTCCGCCGTTGAGGTAGCCAGGCTGCCGAGGGATGTCCGGATTGAGATCGAATGCATTGCCGCCATTGAATAAGGAGTAGAAACATGACCGAAGATACCAAAAAAGTGATTTATTCCATGATGAATGTGGGTAAATTCCACGGCCAGAAACAGGTGCTTAAAAATATCTCCCTGTCCTATTTTTATGGGGCGAAAATCGGGGTCCTGGGTCTGAACGGGTCGGGCAAGAGTTCGCTCCTCCGCATCATGGCCGGCGTTGACACGGAATTCGCCGGGGAAACCATCCTGTCCAAGGGCTATACCATCGGCTATCTTGAGCAGGAACCCCTGGTGGACAGCCAAAAGACCGTCCGGGAGGTGGTCGAAGAAGGGGTCAGGGAAACCGTGGATCTCTTGAATGAATATGAGGCTATTTCCGCAGAATTTGCCAACCCCATGTCCGATGATGAAATGGACAAACTCCTGGAAAAGCAGGGCAAACTCCAGGAAAAGCTGGACCGGATCAATGCCTGGGACCTGGATTCCAAGTTGAAAATGGCCATGGATGCCCTGCGGTGCCCGGACGGGAATACGCCCGTCAATGTGATTTCAGGCGGTGAAAAAAGGCGGGTGGCCCTTTGCCGGCTCCTGCTCCAGAAACCCGACATCCTCCTTCTGGACGAGCCCACCAACCACCTGGACGCCGAATCCGTATCCTGGCTGGAACAACACCTGAACCGCTATGAAGGCACGGTCATTGCCGTCACCCATGACCGGTATTTCCTGGACAATGTGGCCGGGTGGATACTGGAACTGGACCGGGGAGAAGGCATTCCCTGGAAGGGCAATTATTCCTCCTGGCTGGACCAGAAACAGAAACGCCTGGCCCAGGAACAGAAATCCGAATCCAAACGCCGGCAGACCCTGCAACGGGAGCTGGAATGGATCAAGATGTCGCCCAAGGGCCGGAGAGCCAAACCCAAGGCCAGGATCACAGCCTATGAAGACCTCCTGAAAAAAGACGGCAAACAGCAGGAAAACGATCTTGAAATCTTTATCCCGCCCGGACCCCGCCTGGGCGACAAGGTCATCGTGGCCCAGGCCGTGTCCAAGGGCTATGATACCAGACTCCTGGTTGAAAACATGAGTTTTGTCATCCCGCCCGGCGGCATTATCGGCGTCATCGGCCCCAACGGCGCGGGCAAGACCACCCTTTTCAATATGATCACCGGCCGGGAAAAGCCGGATTCGGGAACCATCGAGATCGGCCAGACCGTAAAGCTGGCCTATGTGGACCAGGAAAGGGACACCCTTGATCCGGAAAAGACCCTGTTTGAAACCATCACAGGCGGCACGGAAAAAATGCTCATCAGCGGACGGGAGATCAATTCAAGGGCCTATGTGGCAAAATTCAATTTTTCAGGACAGGACCAGCAGAAAAAAGTCAGGGAAATCTCGGGCGGGGAAAGAAACCGGGTCCATCTGGCCACCCTCCTGAAAAAGGAAGCCAATGTGCTGCTCCTGGATGAGCCCACCAATGATCTGGACGTCAATACCTTAAGGGCCCTGGAAGAGGCCCTGGAAAATTTTGCCGGATGCGCCGTCATCATCAGCCATGACCGGTGGTTCCTGGACAGGATCGCCACCCATATCCTGGCCTTTGAAGGGGACAGCCAGACCCTGTTTTTTGAAGGCTCCTATTCCGATTATGAAAAAGACCGGAAAAAGCGCCTCGGCATCAAGGCGGACCAGCCCACCCGCATCAAATACCGGCAGCTTACCCGGTAACCGGTTGAAACCGCCCGTATTCCATAAAGGGGCCCTGCAAATCCATACGGCAGTTTTTCTGTTCGGGTTTGCAGGGCTTTTTGGGAAATTCCTGTCGTGCAGCCCCCTTTACATCGTGCTGGGCCGGACCTTTTTTGCCTTCATCGCCCTGTACCTCTATGCCCGGATCATATCCAAAACCGTGCTCCTGTCCTTCGGGAAAACGGAATTTTTCTTTTTCATGCTCCAGGGCGTCCTGCTGGCCCTTCACTGGTGGTCCTTCTTTTTTTCCATCCAGATTTCCAGCGTGGCCGTGGGCCTGGTCACCTTTTCCACCTTTCCCTTGTTTGTCACCTTTCTGGAACCCCTGTGTTTCAGGGAAAAATTGAAACCCGCCGACGTTTTCATTGCCGCCGCCGTTTTCCTGGGCATCCTCCTGGTGATCCCGGAATTTGATTTTTCCAACAATGTCACCCGGGGCGGATTTTACGGGATCATTTCAGGATTCACCTTTGCCGTCCTGGCTCTGGTGAACCGGAGGAATGCAAGAATCTCGGATTCCATTGCCGTGGCCTTTTACCAGAACCTGTTTGCCGCCCTTTTCCTGCTCATCCCGGTGATTTTCCTGAAGATCCCCCTGCCCCTTGTTTCCGACCTTCCCAACCTCATTTTTTTAGGCGTGGTCTGCACGGCTCTCGCCCATACCCTGTTCATCCGGTCCCTGACCTTTATCCGGGCCCAGACCGCATCGGTCATTGCAGGCCTGGAACCGGTCTACGGCATTGTCCTGGCCTTTTTCATCTTAAATGAAGTCCCGAGCTTCCGGACCCTCACCGGCGGGCTGGTCATCATCGGCACAACGGTGGTTGCGAGCCGGCTGAGCCGCCGGGAGAATCAGAGGCCGGAATAACCACAGGCTGTTTTTAAGCCATTATTTCCAGCAAAAGAATGGATGGGCAAAACCTTTTTTGTGCTTGAGTGCATGAATTTTATACTTTGCATGCCAACAAAAACAATGATATGGATTTCCTGGTGTGCGCAAAAAATTTATCCGGATTGAATATCACTCAATTTTACACGCTATCCGGTTAAATATTAAGATGTTGAATAATATACGGAACCACACAATGGGTTAAGCGTCACCAATACCGCCTGGAGACAAGCATTATGAGCATGTTATGCAGCCTGTATCGAATCCCTCCGGAACAGATCCCAAAGCTGAAAGATTCCCCTGACGCTGTCGGCGAGTTATTTGGTTTAACTACGCCTCCTCCGAAAGTCAGCTTCCTGTCCAAACTTTTCGGAAAGTCACCAAAAAATACTTCTCCTTCAGAGCGAAAGTTCGAGCCTATAGCCGAAAGTGACACCTTCGAACTCGATCAAGCTTGGCACATCCTGCATTTTCTCTTTTCCGGCAGCAACGCAGAGGGCGAGTTGCCTGCTGCATTTCTCATGTCCGGGGGCGAGGAGGTCGGACCAGACCTGGGTTATGGGCCAACCCGCCTCCTTGCCCCTAAGCTTTCACAGCTTGTCGCTGCATTTCTTGATGCTCAGTCGTTCCAGAGACTGGACGCCGCTTATGTCACTAGTAAGATTGAAGCCGCCGAAATATATTGGCAAGCTTCCTCCGAACCCACTGAACGGCAGCGGCAAGTGGAAGAACTGTGGGGTGTTGTGATGGAACTTCGAACCTTCTTTGACCGCACTGCACGAACAGGCAATGCGATTCTCGTCTCCATCTACTAATGAATTCCACATAAACTCTTTAAGCATAAAGGCCTGGAATTTTTTTTATAGATATCTATGAGACAAAATAACGCAAAGTGAAAACAGTAAAAAAAGCCTTGCCTGAAACCCAACAAATTGAAATCTATCAATCTGAAGACGGATAAACCCGTATTCAGGTCCGCCTTGAAAAAACACCCTCTGGTTATCACAGGCTCAGATGGCAGATCTCTTTGGCAAGGATTCAGATACGATTGGTCTGCATTTAAGAAATATTTATCAATCCGGTGAACTGAAAAAATCCGCAACCACCGAGGAATCCTCGGTAGTTCGCCGGGAAGGCGGCCTTCAGGTCAGCCGGAAGATTAACTTCTACAATCTGGATGCCGTCATTTCAGTGGGGGTACAGGGTTAATTCAAACCAATCCATTCCATACAGGCAGGCCCTGACCCGGGATGAGCGCACCGGGCCAGGGATGGTTGGGTTAAAGTCGATTTAATACCGGCCGAGAATTCTCAGGTTCTCGGATTTTTCCTTTAACCTGTCCATGACCGGGGCGAGGTCGGGATGTCCCATGTCCGCCTCGAGGTCGGCATAGAACATATATTCCCAGGGCTTACCCAGCATGGGCCGGGATTCCAGCTTGACCAGGTTGATCTCGTATTCCGAAAAGACCTTCATGACTTCGAACAGGGCGCCCGGCTTGTTCCCCGTGGAAAAGATAAGGGAGGTCTTGCCCGCTTTTTTATGGCCGATTTTCTCTTTGGCGATAACGGCAAACCGGGTATAATTCCTGGGGTTGTCTTCAATGGATTCTTCCAGGATGGTCATGCCGGAGATCTCTGCCGCCATGGTGGACCCGATGGCGGCGGCCTGCCGGTCCCCGGACTCCTTGACCTGCCGGACGGCGCTGGAGGTGGAGGTTGTGATAACGGTCTCAATGTCGGGATATTGATCCAGGTAATTCCTGCACTGGGACAGGGCCGGCGGCGGTCCCAGGATCTTCCGGATATCTCCCTTTGGCACATTTTCATGGGCAATGAGGGCTTGCTTGACCCGGATGGTGATCTCCCCGATGATCTGGAGGTCATATTCCTGGAGCAGGTCATAATTTTCATGGATGGAGCCTGAAAGGGAATTCTCCAGGGGAACCACCCCATACTGGCAGGTCCCTCCCCGGACGGCATTAAAAATATCCCGGAAGGTTTTCATGGGAACCGGGGTGATCTCGTCACCGAAATATCCCAGGCTGGCTTTATGGCTGTAAGCACCGTATTCACCGATAAAGGCCGCGGTTTTAGACGCTTTTGCACCAAACCCATTGATTACTTCGGATTTTTTCAGATAATCAAAATCCAGTTGTTTGCCCACCACCGGGGCGATGACGTAAATATCCCGGGCCAGTTGGCCGAACTGTTCGGGATAAAGGCTCTGGGGGCCGTCGGAAAGGGCATTGTCCGGGTCATGGTGGACTTCGATCATGAGGGCGTCGGCCCCCGCAGCCACGGCGGCCCTGGCCATGGGGCTGACCTTTTCCCGGATTCCGGTGGCATGGCTGGGATCAATGATAATGGGCAGATGGGTGAGCTGTCTCAACACCGGGATGGCGGACAGGTCCAGGGTGTTCCGGGTATAGGGTTCAAAGGTCCGGATGCCCCGTTCGCAGAGGATGATATGATCGTTTCCTTCGGCCATGATATATTCCGCGGACATGAGCCATTCCTGGATGGTGGAGGCCAGGCCCCGTTTCAGCACCACGGGCATGCCCATGCGGCCGACGCATTTCAGGAGTTCAAAATTCTGCATATTGCGGGCCCCGATCTGGACGGCATCCACATATTTCATCATGAGGTCTGCCTGGGATACGGAGGTGATTTCCGTGACCACGCCAAGACCGGTTTCCTCCCGGACCCGAGCCAGGATTTTCAGGCCTTCCTCCTCAAGCCCCTGGAAGGAGTATGGCGAGGACCTGGGTTTATAGGCCCCGCCCCGGAACAGGACGGCCCCGTATTTTTTAACCTCCCCGGCAATGGTCATGGCCTGGTCCAGGCTTTCCACGGCGCAGGGCCCCGCCACCAGGACAATCCTGTCCGCGCCGATGACGGCCTGGTTGATTTTTACCTGGGTATTGTCGGATTTGAATTCCCGGCTCACCAGTTTGTGGGCGGTCTTAATGGGGCGGGCCTCGGCCACACCCTCCATCTGCTTGAATGCTTCCAGGCTTGTCCGGGTTTTGCCGATGACCCCGATGACGGTTCTCCCGGCATCCGTGATTTCCCTGTGGATGCACTTTTCTTCGGACAGGATGTGGTTTATCCTGCCTTTGGCTTCCTTTGTAATCTTGCTTTCCAGAACCAGAATCATTTTTCTTCTCCTTGTTAACCGATAATCAATCCCTAAAATAAAAAAGGCCCCGGGATTTCCCAGGGCCAAAAAAAAAGAAGCCCCGGGTGGCTTGACTGTCCACCCGGGGCTTTATTCTATCTCATCAATAAAGCGTCACACCGGATGAACGCTCCTAAAAAAGAAGCGTCCAAAACTAAATATGCCTGCGTATGCCGTTTTATTCATGTGCGTTCTCCAAAATAATGGGTGAAGCTTATAGATAGTTTTCACCCTTGTCAATACAAAAATAATCGCCTGTCATTATCCTTTTTCAGTACCAGGGCCGTCCTGTTGGGCAGATACAGGCTTAGGAGATTTCTTTGACCATACAGAGACGGGTCAAACAGGGTAAAATGAACCTGGCCCTCTGCCAGCCGCCCCTTCCCGCCGAACCGGGGCTCATCGGTATTAAACAGCATCCTGTATTCACCGGCAGGGGCGTCAAACCGGTAATCAAAAAAGGAGTTTACAGGGTGGAAATTAAAGACAAAGATCAGCTCCTTTCTTTCAAAGGCCAGGATCTTGTCTTGTTCGTGGATGAAGATCAGCCTTGGCCCGGATGGGAACAGGGCCTCGGTTTTGACAAAATCGATCATATGCCTGTCAAAGGCGAACAAATCGGAATAATAAAGGCTCTTGTCATATTTCAAAGACCATTGCCGCCTGGCATGGAGAAAGGAAAATCCGTTTCTTTCCGAGGGAAAATCCACCCATTCCGGATGCCCGAATTCATTGCCCATGAAATTCAGATACCCGGAATGGGCCGTGGAAATGGTGATCAAACGGATCATCTTATGCAGGGCCACCCCCCTGAACACCTCGGGGCTTTCCATGTCTTTACCCATGGCGGTATAAATCTTTTCCCCCATGAGATGCATCATCAGGGTCTTGTCCCCCACCAGGGCCTGGTCGTGGGATTCGGCGTAGCTGATGGTGTTTTCCTCTTTTCTCTTGGTGGTCAGTTCATGCCAGAGAGTTCCCAGGCGCCAGTCTTCATCCCGGTGATCCTTTAAGAGTTTGATCCAGAAATCCGCGATGCCCATGGCATACCGGTAATCAAACCCGGTCCCGCCCTTTGAAAGCGGGGCCGCCAGCCCCGGATAGCCGCTCACGTCTTCGGCAATGGTGACAATTTCGGGGTTGATCTCATGGGCCAGCCGGTTGGCCAGGGACAGATAAGACAGGGCATCCACATCCACATCGGCCCCGAAATAATCTTCATAGCAGGTAAAGGCCCTGCCCAGGCCGTGGTCCTCAAAGAGCATGCTGGTAATGCCGTCAAAACGGAATCCGTCCATCTTGAATTCCTCGATCCAGTACCGGATATTGGATAAAAGGAAGCGCAGCACTTGGGGTTTCCCGTAATCAAAACACCGTGAATCCCATTGCCGGTGATAGCCCTTAGGGCCGTCGTGGAAAAACTGATAAGCGCTTCCGTCAAACCGGGAAAGGCCTTCCACCTCGTTTTTCACGGCATGGGAATGGATGATGTCCATCAATACCCGGATGCCCTTTGCATGAGCCGCATCCACCAGGCTTTTCAGTTCATCGGGGGTGCCGAACCGGGAGGACGGGGCGAAAAAACTCGACACATGGTAGCCGAAAGACGCATAATAGGGATGCTCCTGGACGGCCATGACCTGGAGGGTGTTATACCCGCTATCCACAATCTTGGGCAGGATATACTGTTCAAACTCGGGGTAGGTGCCGATCCGGCCCTGTTCCAGGGCCATGCCCACATGGGTTTCATAGATCAGCAGCGGGCCTTTCTGCGGCGTAAACTGAGGAATTCTCCACGGATAAGGCCGGGCCGGCTGCCAGACCTGGGCATTGAAAATCAGGGTTACGGGGTCCTGGACCACCCGTTTGGCGGCCGTGGGAATCCGGTCTCCCTCCCCGCCGGGCCAGGTGATGACCAGGCGGTAAAGGTCCCCGTGGATGAAGGCATCCCTGGGAAAGCACCTTTCAAAGACGCCCCCCTCCTTTTTTTCAAGCTGAAATTCCGGGCTTTTTTGCCATCCGGTTTTGTCGCAGACCATGAAGATGTCCAGGGCATGGGGAGCCCATTCCCTGAAGACCCAGGCCTCGGTTTCAGCCTCAAAAAAAAGGCCGAAGCATTGGTGGTAATCGGCAAAGGCGTACAAAGAGCCGCTCTTCCCCCGGATGAGCCTTTTTTCCAGGGCTTTGGCATGGGACAGGCGGCCGACGATGGCAGGGGCGTAGGCCAGGAGATAGGGATCATCAAAGATCCCCGGATCAGACAATGAAGGGCCTCTGGAGCATTTTTCCATAGAGATTGATATAGTCTTCCGCACATCGGCTGTGGTTGAATCCAAGAACGCTGTCGATCATGATCCGGTGGATCTGGGCTTCCTTGATGTCCGGGGAAAGGAAATGAAAATCCATGGCCCGGTCAATGGCCCATTTAAAGCCCTGGGCGTCATGGACAGTGAACAAAAACCCGTTCCCTGTATTGTTAAAAGAATCGAGCGGGCGGATGGTATCGTGCAATCCGCCGGTATCATATACAATGGGCAAGGTTCCGTAAATCCCGCCGATCATCTGGGGAAGACCGCAGGGTTCAAAGGAGGACGGCATGAACAGGAAATCGGCGGCGGCAAATCCCTGGTGGGACAGGGCCTCGTTGAATCCGCAAACGGCAACCCGCCGTCCGAGGCCGTGAAACCGGACAATATCATGAAAATGTTTCTGAAATTCCCCGCTGGCCACGGACACGATCTGGAGCTTCACATCCCAGTATTTGGAGACGATCTCATACATGACCTGGGCCAGGAGCCGGCAGCCTTTCTGCACGGGGTCCAGCCGGGAGGGCCAGAAAAACAGGACCGCATGCTCATCCACCTCCAGGTCCAGGATCTTCTGGAGATACCGCTTGTTCTTGGCCTTCTGCAGCCTGTGGTTTTTAGGCCCGTAATTATAGCGGATGAGGTCGTCCACGGCGGGATTGAATTCCGGTTCCGGCGCGTTCAGGATGCCGGTGGCGCATCCCGCGTAATATTTGGCGGACAGCTCGTTTTTCAGGCAGGGCTCGATGAAGGGATGCCGGTTTTCAACGATCTCCGTCAGAAAGGTGGGGCTCACGGTATTGACATAATGGGCCGCAAACACCCCCGAGGTCAGAAAATCCACCCGGTTCCAGTCCCGGCTTTCCTCATAATGATGGGGAGGGGTCTTGAAATACAGCCAGCGCCAGAAGGAGGCGGCGTCAATCCCCCGGTCCTCGATTTCGGCCATGGTGGAGGTCATGGTATGGATATTGTGGATGGTAAAGAGGCAGGGGATTTCCATCTGCCGGGACATGGCCGGGATCAGGCCCGTCATCCAGTCATTGCAGTGGATAATATCCGGCCTGACCCGGGGAATGATATTGTTGATGACCTCCCGCTGGAAGGCCAGGGAAACCTTTAAATCCTTATCGGAATAACCGGAATACACATTGTCCAGATAATAAAAGGCCCGGTCCGCCGCAAGATGGATTCTTTCCTCATCCAGGCTTTTCCGTATTTTTTCCAGCTCCCGGTTATGGGTCTTGGTGGAATACCCGTTAAAAATAGACCTATAATCCGGGAGGGCCACATGGACATCGCACCTCAGATCAAACAGGGCGCTGATCAGGGCCGCCGACACGTCGGCAAGGCCCCCGGCCTTGGCCGAATACCGGGACTCGGCCCCCATGTCTTCGGGAAGATAGCTGACTTCAGGCGTTACAATAAGAATTCTCGGTTTTTTTGCCATGGGTATTTCCCTTGGATTTGATGGGGGCTTCAAATCAAATCCCTGCTGTTATTTCATTTGATCATCCCCGTCATGGGCCCAGGTGATCAGGCCCGGGGTATGGCTCAATGCCTCGTCGCCCTTGGGGATGACCCTTGCCGTATAGCCGAACCGTCCGGAATCGGCGCAGGTGATGGTGCAGGCGTAAATATGGGTGCCTTCGGAAACGGTTTCCTGGAGCCACATGGTTTCGGCCCGGCTGCCCTCCACATAGTCGGAAGACCTGATCTTGCCGTGGTAGATCTGGACTTCCACGTCTTCCGGGCTCAGTTCACCCAGGAAAATCTGGATGGTGATCCTGAAGGTATCCCCCACGGTGAATTCAGACTCCGTGGCCAGTCTGGGCGGCGACAGCCGGATGCCTCCCCAGAGGGCGATGAGGCGGGATTGCGCCAAGGCCAGATCCTTGGCCTTGCCGGCCGAATCCGCGGTCAACTGGCTGAAATTCCTTGCCGCGGGGATATAATACCGGCTGGAATACTCCCGGACCATCCGGTCGCTGGAATAATCCATGATGGCCATTTTCATGGCCTCCTTCATCATCCTGATCCATTTTTCGGGCGGGTTCCCCCTTTTGCGGTCATAGAACTTGGGAATGACCTCGTTTTCAAGAACATTGTACAGGGCCTGGCTTTCGACTTCATCCTGGTAATGATGGTCATCATAATCATCCCCATTCCCGATGCTCCATCCCCTGGTGTCCCTGTAGCCTTCACACCACCAGCCGTCCAGGATGGAAAGGTTCAGTCCGCCGTTGGCCGATGCCTTCATGCCCGAGGTGCCGCAGGCCTCGTTGGGGCCTCCGGGGGGTATTGAGCCAGACATCACAGCCCTGGACCATATACCGGGCAATATTGATATCATAGTTTTCAATGAACACCACCCGGTGCCGGATGCCCTGGATTCGTGCGAATTCCACAATCCGCTTGATGATTTCCTTTCCTTCCGTGTCGTTGGGATGGGCCTTGCCCGCAAACACAACCTGAACCGGTTTCTCGTCGTCCGAGAGGAGTTTGATCAGGCGCTGGGGATCCTTGAGCAGGAGGGCCGCCCGTTTGTAAGCGGCAAACCGCCTTGCAAAACAGATGGTCAGAACGCGGTGGTCCAGAACGCTCACGGCCTCATCCAGGATATTCCGGGGCGCGTTTCGGCGTTCATACTGGGCCAGCAGCAGTTCCCGGCATTTGCGGATCAGGTTGGAGCGGTCCAGCTCATGGACATGCCAGAGGTCTGCATCCTCGATATTATCGATTCTTGAGATCAGGGCCGGGTCGGAAATCCGGTTGGACCAGTCCGAAGAGATATAGCGCTCAAACAGGGCATTCTTATGCCTGGAAAGATAGGAGCAGATATGGATCCCGTTGGTGATATGGGAAATGGGGATTTCCTCGACATGGCGCCGGGGCCAGAGAGACTGCCACATCCCCCTTGCCACCTGGCCGTGGAGGCGGCTGACGCCGTTGATAAACCCGGAAAACCGGACCCCGAAGATAAACATGGAAAATTTTCCCGTATCCTTTGACCCGTGGGGTTCACCCCAGGACAGCAGCTCCTCCTCGGGGATGGCGAATTTTTCGGCATAGGGTTTGATATAGCCCCGGACCAATGTCTTTGGAAATTCATCATGGCCCGCGGCCACGGGAGTGTGCGTGGTAAAGACGGAGGTCCTTTTGCAGACCTGGAACGCGCTGGGAAAATCCAGGTGATGTTTGTCCATGATCATGGAGATGCGCTCAAGGCCCGCAAAGGAACAGTGGCCCTCGTTCATATGGCAGATGGTGGGAAAAAGATCCATGGCCGTCAATACCTTGACTCCGCCGATGCCCAGCAGGACCTCCTGGGCCGCCCTTCTTTCCCCGTCGCTGTCATAGAGTCGGGAGGTGATATCCCTCACGGCCTTGGGGTTTCCCGGAAGATTGGTGTCCATGAGCAGCAGCTTGATTCTCCCCACCCTGAGCTGCCACACGCAGGCCCGGATCACTCCCGAGGGGCCGGGGATCTCGATCATGATATCATACCCCGCGCTGTCCTTGACCTTTTGCACCGGAAGGTCAAAGACATCATTGATGGGATAGGTTTCCTGCTGCCAGCCGTTATGATCCAGGAACTGCCTGAAATAGCCTTCATGGAATAAAAGTCCGACCCCGGTTAAGGGAATGCCGAGACCGGAAGCCGCCTTCAGATGGTCCCCGGCCAGGACACCCAGGCCCCCGGCAAAAAAGGGAAGGGACTCATGGAGCCCGAATTCCATGGAAAAATAAGCTATGGTTTCTTTGGGTCCGAGATTTAATTCCTTGATCTGGGTTACATAGGAAAACATCCGCTCGAATTTGCCCTTGACCCGGTTCAGATGCCCCAGAAAGCTTTCATCTTTTGACAGTTCGTCAAACCGGCGCTGGGAAATGGTGGACAGAAAGGCCACGGGATTTTTCCCGATTTTTTCCCATTGTGTGGAATTGATCCTGTGAAACAGTTCGATGGCCTCGGGATTCCAGCACCACCAAAGGTTTCTGGCAAGATAATCCAGGAAGGACAAGGCTTCCGGGATGGCAGGATAGACTTTGTAAATCTGCATTTTTTCCATATGATTCAGTTTCTCCGGTTATCATTCAACTCAATAATTTATGCATCACCCTTGCGGCCTCGCTGGACCCCCAGGCCTGGGCATCACAGCCCCTGGGCGTATGCGGATAATCCCCGTCCAGGATTTCAGGGATATAGCCTGCCGCACCGGTTCTCATCAAATTCAGCACACTGCCCAGCCAGGCCAGGCAGGTGGGATGGCTGTTCTTGCCAAAGGCCTTGGCCCAGGCCTCACAAAACACGGGAAAGGGCCAGGTCCACGCGGTTCCGTTATGATAGGCCGGTTTTCGCCTTGTGTCCTCATCGCCCTTATATTCTCCGCAATACGGGAGATGGGGGTCCTTGAGCAGCCGGCCGTGATAGTAAACAGGGATGGGATATTCAACCCTTCTGTCGGCAAGGCTCCGGATGCCCCCGGGCACCAACAGCTCCTGACAGGTCTCCACACAGGCCTGGACCTGTTTCATATCTTGTATCAGGTCAAAAGTAAATAGAAACAACTGGTTGGGCCTCAGGGCATCGTCCGGGGCCGCATTTTTGGCGCCCACGGGGCCTTCGGCATGGAGGCAGTCGGAAAAATACCCCTTGGCCGGAAGGTAAAAAAGGTCCTGAACCGAGGCCCGGACAATTTCCGCTTTTTTCTTCCAGCCGGATTCAGAGCCTTTATCCATGGATGACAGCAGAATCAGGGCATTGTACCAGAGGGCCTGGATTTCGACGGGATAGCCCTGCCTCGGGGACCCGGCCGGAAAATTGGTGTCCATCCAGGTAAAATGGGAGGGGCTGTAAAGCAGCATGGTTTCAGGGTCGGCCTTCACCCCTGTTTTGGTTCCGGCGATCAGGGAATGAGCCATGGAAAAAAGGATTTCCCGGATGGTCCGGCTGTCCAGCCTCTCGTCCAGGAAATCCCGGCTCTTTTCTTTTTCCAGAAGGTCTTTACAGCAGGCGAAAAACCAGAGCGGGGCATCCGAGGTCTCTATATTGGCCGCATCCTTTCCGCAGATCATATTGGGCAGGGTGCCCTGGTTTTCAAACCGGCCGAAAAGGCGCAAAATGGATAAGGCCTCGGATATCCGGCCCAGCTCAATGAGGGCCCGGCAGAAAATAAGGCTGTCCCTTCCCCAGTCCAGAAACCAGGGATAGCCTGCAATGACGCTTTTTTCCCTTCCCCGGGAAACCATAAAGGCGTCCAGGCTTTTATATGCCGCATCCCAGAGGGGCATTCCTTTTTCAAATTTTTTTTCCCCCAAAGCCTCAAGGGATTTGTCGAATTTCTGCGGATCTTCATGGCTTTCCCTGACAAAGGCATTGAGCAGGACCCTTTCCCCCCCGAGGCAGGACACGCTGAACCAGCCGGGGCTGAAAAGATCGGAATCCGGGTCAAGACCCCTTTCGGCTTCCATGGACCTGTGAACCATATAATACCATTCCGGCTCATGATGGAATTCGCCCCTGGACAGGACCACCCCCAGTTTTTTTCCGTTGGACAGGGAAAATTCAAAGCCTTTTTCATAGGCCGTGACCGCTCCGGGCCAGGTTGTTTCCGGACCCAGATACGCCTTGACCGGATCATGGAAACACCGGTCCTCAATATCCGGGCGGATGACTAGGGTAATGCCCTTGCCGTCCTCCAGAAAAAATTGAGACTCCTCGCCGGAAGGGCTTCGGGTGAGGACCAGATAGACCTGGTTTTCCTCCCGGTCCATGGACAGATCCAGCTCCAGGGCATAGTATTTGCCCTCGGATGTGGGGACCCGGAACAGCCAGCGGCCGCCGCAATCATACGAGAAAGTGAACCGTTCCAGGCAGTCGGGCAGAAGTTCCCTGGAATAGCCCTGGAATATGGCCCAGATCCTGCACCGGGAAAGCACCATCCACCGGTTTTCCGGCATGGTCTTGTCCAGGTTGGCCCCCAGAAAGGCGTCATAGCGGCTGTCGAGCCTGCCCCACCAGGCCGCGGCCCGCATCATCCCTCCCTTTGTCGTGGTGCCCAATAATTTCAGGGAGGGGGCCCGGGCAATCTCCTTCCGGGAAAAGGAAGAACTCATATAAAGGGTTTCCAAAGGGGCAAGGGACAGGAGAATAACCTTTTCAATCCGTGTGCCGCCAGGTTCAAACACCCTCAGGATGAGGGAATATTCCTTGTGCCGGCTCCGGATTTCAAAGGGGTTGAAAACAGCGAAGAAACCCTTTTCTCCCGGTGCGGGAAGGCCTTCCTCATACCCCAGGGATGTTTTTGAGGTCCTGGTTTCATCCAGGATCTCGGCCCTGAACCCTGTCTTACAGGTGACAAGAAGGAAAAAACCGGGCGGGACCATCAACTGGCGGCGCAAATCCCTTTCAAATTGAAATTCAATCACCCGGGATTCCCTTGAGGCCCGGTTCAGGGACCGGATGAACCGGCCGGGTGGCTTGCAAATTCAAGGGCTTCTTTTTCGATATCGATGCCTGTAATATTGCCGTATCCGTTCATCCTTGTGCGGATCGACAGGACCCTGGCCTTCAGTTTCTGAAGATAGACCCGTTCCGGGGCCTCGCTTTTATCCCGGCGGCTCAGTTCAAGGGCTTTCAAGTCTTCCGGGTCCGGGCTCAGGGCCAGGACCTCTCCCGGCGCAAGCCTGAAGATCAGGAGTTCCCCTTCTTCCTCGGTTTTCACGGTCGCTCCGGAGATCAGGTCCACCATAAAAATTTCTTTAAAACCCGTATCCCTGCGGTTCCAGACGGCCTCCCCCGGATCGGTGCAGTTCAGGTTCACCAGAACCAGGAGCTTTTTGCCATAGTCTTCATTATGGCGCAGGAGAACCAGGCATTCGGAATGATTTTTCTGGATCAGGGCAAGCTTGGTGTGGGCGAAAAAGGCCGGGTGGTGTTTCAGGATCAGGTTCAGCTTTGCAATATAATCCACCTGGTTGACCCTGTCCCCCCAGTTCAGACTGGAAGATTCATGGACATCAATCTTCTGGGTGGCGAACCATTCCACGCCGTTGGCAAATCCGAACCCTCCGCACACGGAAAAAAAGGGCGGAAAGCGCGGTCCTCATTTTGGC
>JAAUSZ010000315.1 GCA_012031875.1 Desulfobacula sp. | reverse complement strand
TCATCCTGGCTGACAAAATAGACGTTCCCGGATAAGGAAGGATTTGCGGCCAGCCGTTCCCAGGCCCAGACATGGGCATCGGCGGCATTATCCACATAGATGGTGTCCACCCGGTCATCTTTCCGGCCCACGCGCTTGAGGCGGCCGGCCCTTTTGAGAATGCCGGGAACCAGGTGGTTGTCTCCGGGGCCCCAGATGAGATGGGGGCGGATAATGATGGTATTCAGCCCTTTTTCCGCGGCGGCCCGGACCCGCTTTTCAGCCAGGGCCTTGGTTTCCGGATAGGGGGCCAGATAGGTTTCAGGATAGGGAACGCTCTCGTCCACATTTTCCATATCGTTTTCGTCAAAGATGACGCTGGGGGAACTGGTGTATATCAATTGCCTGACCTGATTCTGGAAACAGGCGGCAATGACGTTTTCCGTTCCCGTCACATTGACCCTGAAATAATCCTTATACTCTCCCCAGATGCCGGGTTTCGCAGCCACATGGAAGACGGCATCCATGTTTTTAAAGGCCGCCGTGACCGAGGCGGCATCCGAAAGGTCTCCCTGGATCTGGGTCACCCCCATCTCCTCAAGGCCCTTATAAAAATGCCGTGAAAAGGAGAAGACGGTCAGGTTTTTCTCCAGCAGCTTTTTGACGACGGCTTTGCCTAAGAAGCCGCCGCCGCCGGTGACGAGGGCGTTTTTTAAATTCCATTTGTCCTAGGGCCTCAGTTTGGGCGGCAGGATAAAGACCTTGCGGAGGCCTTCCTTTAGGGAAACGGCATCTTCCGGGCAGAACCGGGAACAGACGCCGCACCCGAAACAGGAGGCTGTATCCACCCGTGCGATGCCTTCATCATTGATGGCAATGGCGTCTGTGGGGCATCTTTCCATACAGGCGCCGCAACCGGTGCAGGCGTCCTCGTCAATGACGGACAGATGATAGGTGGAATTGACCAGGGGCGTGGTCCCGTTGCGCCAGAGGTTCATGGTATCGCAGCAATCCTTGCAGCAGTTGCAGATGCTGGTTTCCGGGTTGTTTTCCCTGGAGCCGGGGTGGAAGGCCTTGTGCACCAGCCCGGCATCCTCGGCCTCCTTCATGATGGCCAGGGCCTGGTCGCGGGTCACGGGTTTGGCAAAGCCCTGGGCCACCGTGAACCGGGCGGACTTGCCGAAGGTAAAGCAGTTCAGGGTCGGGGCCCCGGTCTTGCAGGGCTCTCCCAGAAGGGTCCTGCGCTGGCGGCAGAAACAATATCCCACGGCAATATCATCGAATTTTTGGATGATGTCTTCCACGGACTGGCTGGGGAGAACAAATTCCTCCGGAACCGTCATGGTTTTTTCCACGGGGATGATCCGGATGGATTTGCCCTTGGCGGTCTTCCGGGTTGGAACGGTCCGGTCAATGGCCGGCATGGCTTTAAACAGGGGAATCAGGTCGTCATAATGATTCTGGGTCTGGTCCCGGAGATCATGGGTCATTTTTTCAAAGAGCCGGGCCAGCTCTTTTTCCTTTTCAGTGCCTTTCAGTTCGCCCATGAACATATATTCCATGAGGCCCACCACCATGAAGGGCAAAATCCGGAACACCATGAGGCCCGAGGAATTGGCCTGGTTGAAAATCAGACCTTTTTTGGCCAGGCCCAGGGCCAGGGAATGGACCTTTTCTTCAGGAAACCCGCTGGAGGCGACAAGCTGTTCCGTGGTCTGGGAGGATTTTTCCCTGAAGGCATGGATGAGATCCAGCTCATCCTCATTATCCCCCACAACGGAATGGATAATGGCCATGGCCGTATCACTGACCGGAAAAGGGATCATTCCCTGGCGGCACACCACGGCTGTTGCCTGTTTTAATTTTTCATTTTTTCCCGTATCCATCATCATCTCCTGTTCTTGGTTGAGGGTTTATATCCGTCTATTCTTGTCCGGCGGCCGGGTCCGGGGAGCCGAATAACCGGAAGGTCCCGGCGGCATGGACGCAACCCGGTGAAAAGATCTTGAACTCATTTGACCCGCTGTTATGCCGGATTCCGATGTCCACCCGGCCCACCTGCCTGGGAATTTCATTGTGAAACTGGATCACCACCTCCCGGATACGCGTTTGATCCGGACAGGTCCGGCCCACCAGGTTTTCCAGGAAATCCAGGTACAGGGCATTGTTGACATGGTCCAGGGGATCAAAGTCCGAGGGCCGGATCTCTACGGTTTCCGAGTGTTCCGGCTCAAATTTCAGATTGGGGTGGAATTCGTCAATATCCATATCCATGGCCCGGTCCGTTTCAATGGTATACCACTTAGCCGCCTCTTCCGGAACCTTGAGAATCTTTTTTTTGTCAGTGTCGATGAAGATCCAGAGGCTCGAGGCCGATACAATCTTTTCCCCCCGGCAGTAGATCTCAAAATCCCGGTAGGCCCGGAATCCTTTTGCTCCCCGGCTCCAGGTCAAAATCCGCAGCTCATCGCCCAGGCAGGGGGTCTTGTGGACACGGACACAGATGCGGTGAAGCACCCAGGCCCTGCCCTGTCCCATAAGCCGGCGAATGCCGCATCCGCCCAGGTCCGAATGGACCCCGGTTGAATCCTGAAAATATTGCATCAGGGATTTGAACCGGAGGGAAAAACCGGCATCCACCTCATAAAACCCTACCTTTCTCTGGATTTCAGCTTTCATGATGCCACCTTTATTCAAACATCAGGGCAATAAATTCACAGACACAGGCCGGTTTTTCAATGGATTCAATTTCCAGCGCACAATCAAAGAATACCTTGATGCCGGAATCCTTGAAATCTTCAATGCGCCGGACGGTGCAGGCCAGCCTGACCCGGCTGTTCACCGGCACCGGATGGGGAAACCGAAGGTTGTTCAGGCCGTAATTCATCCCCATGGACATGCTTTTGATCCGGACCAGGCCTCCGATGAGGGAGGATATCAATGCCGCCGACATGAACCCGTGGGCAATGGTGGACTTGAAGGGGGATTCCTTTCGGGCCCGTTCAACGTCGGTGTGAATCCATTGATCATCCAGGGTGGCCTTGGCAAAGGCATTGATCATGTCCTGGGTGACGGTGACCCATTCTCCCTTGGGAAGCGGTTTCCCCTGAATTTTCCGGAATGCCGCAAGATTTTCAAATTCCAGTGCTGCCATATAATTTATCCTGATGGGTTAAGGGTTTTGTCATATACATAGAATCCCTGGCCGGATTTTCTTCCCAACCAGCCTTTATCGACCTTTTCCTTGATGACGGTGCTGTCGGTATACAGGTGGATTTCCTTTGATGCTTTCATGGATTCGTTGATGCGCAGGACCGTGTCCAGCCCTGCATTGTCGGCAATCTGAAAGGGGCCGATATGCCAGCCGTATCCCAGGCGCATACCGGCGTCAATGTCTTCCGGGGTTGTGACCCCCTTGTCCACCAGTTCCTGGCATTCCCTGAAGGCCGCGGCAAAGACCCGGTTCATGACAAAACCGGGAATATCCTGTGCCACGGCCACCGGGTATTTCCCCAGGGTCTTGATGAAATCCATGCCCTGGTGAAAGGCCTTTTCAGACGTCTCTTGGCCCCGGACCACCTCCACCAGCCCCATTAACGGCACGGGCCCGAAAAAATGCAGGCCCACCAATTGCTCCGGCCGGATCAGGGCCGACCCCAGCCGTGAAACGGGAATGGAAGAGGTATTGGTGGCCACCAGGGTATGGGTATGGATTTGGGGCTCCACCTGGGCCAGTATCCGTTTTTTAAGGGCCTCGTCTTCGTATACCGCCTCGATGACCCAGGATAGTTTTGGGCCGGTTTTGCGGGCGGTTTCAAGCGCGGTTTTAAGGTCCTGAATCATTTCAAGGCGGCCCAGGACCGTTTCAGCAGGTTCCTTGATCCCGCCCTTCTGATAGAGCTTTTCAAGGGATAAGGCCATGGTTCGCCGGGCCTTTGTAAGGACTTCCCCGGTATCGGTCAGGATCACCCGGTATCTGCTTTGAAGGCAGACCTGGGCGATTCCGGCGCCCATGAACCCGGCCCCGATAATCATGACGGTGTCCATCACAGCTCTCCCTTTGCAATCCGGCCGGCGGTCCGGACCAGGACATTCACATGGTATCCAAAGGATTTAAAGCGTTTGTCAACGGTCTGGCCGTGGAAATACCGGTAATAGATCTGCTGGGCAATGGTGGCCAGCCGGAACACGCCGAAACAATGATAAAAACTGAATTTTTCCATTTTCCGGCCGGAAAGGGCCGCATATTGCCGGACCATTTCCTCCCGGGTCAGGGCTCCCGGTGCAAGGGTGGGTCCTGTCCTCATGGCCTGCATCTCTTCCGGGTCCCCGGGCTGGACCCAGTATCCGAGACTGGCCCCCAGGTCCATGAGCGGTCGCCGACGGTGGCCATTCCCAGTCCAGGACCCCGATGACGGTGAAGGGGTTGTCCGGGTCCAGGATCACATTGTCAAATTTAAATCATTGTGAAGGATGGACGGGTCCCT
>JAAUSZ010000083.1 GCA_012031875.1 Desulfobacula sp. | reverse complement strand
ATCTTCCCGTATATGAGGAACCTGAAAGTCCTGTTCAAGGATATCATCAGCAAAGATTATCCCCGGGATCTGTATGTCAAACAGTTTCCCTTTATCTGGACAATATCATCAAACGGATCGAACTCCAGGAGGCAGCCTATGCCAAGGAGAAAGGGCTTCCGCCACAGTTGCCGGAAATCCTTGCCGGGCAGAAGCAGGCCCTTCTTGCGCTCAAAAAGGCCCACGGCAGCATTGTCCATCCCGATGTGTTTGCAGGATAGAAATTCAATTTGAACCTGATTAAAGGCCGGAGGCCCCATGAGCAAAATCGCCCGTATTGAACTCTACCATGTCCGGATTCCCCTGGATAAACCCTTTTACCCCAGTTGGATTCCGGGATATCCGGCCACGGACAACCGGTTCGACCTGGTCCGGATCACCACCGAGGACGGCATTGAAGGCTATTCAGCAGGCCCGGCCATTTCAACGGAACGCCTGGGGCTGGGCAATCTGATCGCCCCCTATCTTCTGGGCCACGACGCCACCAACATCCCCCTCATGCTCCAGCGGCTCCGGGAAGTCGGCTACCTCGGGGTCCGGGCCAACTGGATGGAACCGGCCTTCTGGGACATCAAGGGAAAACTTGAGAACAAGCCGGTGTGTGCGTTGTTCGGGGCAACACCGGAGCCGGTGGAGGTCTATGCTTCCACCGGGGAGATCAAGGATGAGGCGGCCCGGGTGGATGAAGCCTTGAAGCGGTATGAAGAAGGGTTCAGGACCATCAAGATCCGGGTCCACGACTTTGACGTCAATACGGATATCCGCCATGTCAGGGCCGTTGTGGATGCTGTGGGAGACAAGATGGCCATCGGTGTGGACGCCAACCAGGGATGGCGGGTCACCATCATCAATGATGCCCCGCTCTGGGACCTGGCCCGGGCCCGGTATTTTGCCGATGCCTGTGCGGACATGAATATTTCCTGGCTGGAAGAGCCCCTTCCCATGGATGATTATGAAAGCCTGGCCGAGCTGACGGCCTACAGCCGGGTCCCTGTCAGCGGCGGTGAAATCCATACCAACGGGAAAAGCGAACTCAAATACATGATCGAGAAAAAATGCTATCATATTTTCCAGCCCGACGCCATCATGACCGGCGGGATCCAGCATGCCCTGGATGTGGCGGAACACTGCAAAACACACGGACTCAAATTCGCTCCCCACACCTGGACCAACGGCATCGGTTTTGCCGCCAACCTCCAGGTGCTTCTGGCCAGCGGGTTTAACGGCGTGAAACCCCTGGAATATCCCATTAACCCGCCCTCATGGACCGTTGAAAAGCGGGACGGCATCCTGAAAACCCCTTTTATGCACGATAAGGGCGTGATTCCGCCTGTTGAGCTGCCCGGCCTGGGGTTTGAGATCGACCCGAAAAAGCTTTCAAAATATGGCGAAAAATTTTTCAGCATGAACAAACGAAAGCTGATCTTTACACCATCCGGGACAAGGGATTGATGACGGCCCTGAAACTCAACGCCAACAAGAAAAAATACGGGGTGGATGACCGCAAAAAAGGCCTAAAGCCCTGCAATGAGGCCCTTGATATCCTCACGGACCGTGGGGTGCTTTTCCATGGCCCCTTTTTCATCCATGCCCCGGTAGCAGAGATCCCCGGCAAAACGGATGCCGGCGGCATCGAAAAAATACCGGGCCGTCAGTTTCATGCCGTCAAAGAGGTCCTTTCCCCGGGTCGCGCCAACGGCCAGAAGCACGCCCTTGCGGTCCCTGCCTTTGAATTCACCGGTTTTCAGCCGGTATTTCCTGGACCACAGCACCTGGATGCGGTCGATAAGGGCCTTCACGGCCGCAGGAAAGGCATAAAAATACACCGGGGAGGAAAGCACCACAACCTCGGCCTTGATGACGGCCGGGAGAAAAATCCGGGTAAAATCATCGTCAAAAATGCAGACCCCCTCCGTTTCGCAGTGGCCGCAGCCGATGCAGGGATTGATCTTGAGCTTGACCGCGCTCAGGACCTCGGTCTCATGGCCTTTTTTTTGCATTTCCGCCATGAAAAGGGAGGTGAGAAAACTTGAATTGCCCTGATGACGGGGGCTGCCGTTTATTCCAAGTACAAACATGATATCCTTACTCCACAATACCCAGCAATTCGATTTTAAATACCAGGGTGGCGCCGGGCTTGATCATGTCCCCGGCCCCCCTGTCCCCATAGGCCAGGTCCGCAGGCACATAGAGCATCCAGACGGACCCGGTCTTCATGATCTGAAGGGCCTCGATCCAGCCCTGGATCACCTGGCCCACCTGGAAGACCGCGGGCTTTCCCCTGTCATGGGAGGAATCGAAAACCGTATCGTCGATCAAGGTGCCGACGTAGTGGCATTCCACCGTGTCCGTGATTTTCGGCACAGGACCGGTTCCATGCTTGAGGACCTTGTATTGAAGCCCGCCGGCCAGGGTGACCACCCCTTCCTTTGTCTTGTTGGCCTCCAGAAAATCAGCTCCCTTTTTCCGGTTCTCCTCCGATTCCAGTTTCATTTTCTCGATCTGGCGGTGACGGATGATTCTCTGATAGGACATGAGGAGTTCCTTTAATTTTTCCTCGGAAAGCCTTGCCTGGTTTTGATTTGCGTCCATTGCCCCCAGAGTGAAAAACTCAGGGTCAAGGGAAAAATTCTCCTTCAGCCTCTCGAAAATATCATAGCCCAGGGCATAGCTGATCTGTTTTTCAAGCTCCTCTTTTTCAAGAAGACCTTCCTTGTTCTCCTCGGCAAATCCCTGAATACAGAAGCAAAGAACAAGAATCAACATAAAAACACCGGATTTTTTTAAAGGCATGGGACCTCCTGCATCTTTTTATCGCCGTCACCCGACCCGTATTACCGTAGCAGAAAGGCGCCGGGTTTTCAATCCCAATAAAACCCAGGGTGAAAGGAAGCGCTGATTTCGAAAATCATACGGCTTGCCTGGAATAGACTTTTCAAAAACAAAAAAATTGATTAATATCCTAAATTATAAACCCAAAGGAGGGATATCATGGAAAAAAAAGATGCCCGCCATTCCGCGGCCCTGATGGATCGCCGCGGTTTTCTCATGGCCTCGGCAGGCGCCGTCGCCTGGCTTGCCCTGGACGGTGGATTTAACCCCGCTTCCGCGGCCCAGCCCCTTTCCCTGCCCCCGCTCCCCTATGCCGAAAACGCATTGGAGCCCGTGATCACGGCCAATACCCTGGGCTTCCATTACGGGAAACACCATAAGGGCTATGTGGACAACCTGAACAAGCTCATCGCAGGAACGGAATATGAGGGCCTGCCCCTGGAGAAAATCATCGCCGCCACTGCCGGGCAGGCGGAAAAAGCAGCCGTCTTCAACAATGCGGCCCAGGTCTGGAATCATACCTTCTACTGGCAGAGCCTGAGCCCCAAAGGCGGAGGAGAGCCGCCGGCCGCCCTGAAGCAGAAAATCGAAGCCGCCTTCGGCAGCGTGGACGCCTGCAAAAAAGAATTGGCCGGGACCGCCCTTTCACAGTTTGGAAGCGGCTGGGCCTGGCTGGTGATGGACACCGGCAAACTCAAGGTCATAAAGACCGCCAATGCCGAGCTGCCCTTGACGGCCGGCCTGAAGCCGCTGCTGACCATTGACGTATGGGAGCATGCCTATTACCTGGATTACCAGAACCGCCGGGCCGATTATGTGAATGCCGTGCTGGACAAATTGATCAACTGGGAATTCGCCCTTCGGAACGCCGGTTCATAACGGCCGGGAGGCAGAAACAGCTTTCAGGCCTCCCGTTTATAGCAGCTCCTGCAGCCCGGAGGCAGGGAATTCATGTCCGGGGCGGCTGCCGTGGGATCATGAAGGTCTCTGAACCGGTGGTATGCTTCTTTTTCCCAGATGCGGGTCAGGCTCTCTTGGGCGATATTCCCAAAGGACAGGGGTCGGCAGGGTTCAAGGCTGTCGTGGAAAATATGGGACAGGGGCTGCCCGTCGTCCCGGGACAGCGTGGGCAGGGCAAACACACAGGGCACAACGTCTCCGGCAGCGCTGACCACACTGGAACGGCAGACGTTTTCACTGCAATGCCCCGCCTCGTTCCGTAATGCAGGGCTGTTAAAGGCAAAGACCAGGTGTTCTTTTTGGGCTTCGGCAGCGGTTGCTTCCAGTATGCCGGTAACCCGGTCCGCCTCCCGGTTGAAAAGGGCTTCCGGCCACAGGCCCCTGTTTTGAATCCAGGTCAGGTGGCTGCATACAACCTGGCCCACGCCCAGGTGTTTGGCCAGGCCGGCCACATCCTGAAGCTCATGAAGGTTTGAAGCCAGCATGAGATAGGAAAAGTGGATCTCCGGATGCCGGGCCTTCTTTTTTGCCCTGATCTGCTGCATCCGGTCCAGGTTTTGGATGATTTTCACCAGATCCGTTCCTTTCCGTATCCGGTCGTGGGTGGCCGGGGTGGCACCGGCAAGGCTGATACTGATGATATCGGTTCCAAGGTCGATCACCTTGGAACTTGTCTCCTCATCCAGCAGCATGCCGTTGGTCGTAAAGCCGACGCGTTTGCCCTTTGCCTTGCAGGCCCGGATCATGGAAAAAAGGTCGGGATTCAGGAGGGGTTCCCCCCAACCCTGGAGATAGACCAGATCCGTATACCTTAGAAAGGGAAGAAGCGTTTTGAAAAGCCCCAGGGGCATATGCCGTTTATGACCGATGAGGGGCTGGGGGCAATAGACGCACGCGGCATTGCACCGGCTGGTGACCTCCACCTGGATCCAGTCCAGCTCAGGGCTGCCGATCCTGTCCAGGAATGTGTTCATCCACCCGAGCATTCTCTTTTTCCTCCTAAGGCCTGCCCCACCGGAATCAATTCATTGGAAAATCCGGTCAACCTCGGCCTTGCGCAGCCGCAGGGACTCGGATGCCATCGCGGCCATGACCGCATCCGTGCCCTCGACCCCAGCCATCAAGGGTTTGAGCGCGGCATAAAATTCTTTCTCCGCCCTGTCCAGCCTCTCCAGCGCCTCCAGGTATTGGTCCCGGCCGGGGTAGGCCGTGCGGACCAGGGCCTCAAAATCACGGCCGTCTGCCGACAGAAGGTCCCGGTAAAGCCGGGAAAGGGCACTAATCCATGAACCATAGGGTTCTTGCAGCGACTGTGGAAGCCCGGCATATCTTTCCCCGCTGTCTTTTGCTTCGGGACCGTCTGCGGCTGAAGCCTCAAGAGCCATATCCATGGCCTCACGGCGGGCCGACATGAAATCTTCATTAAATTTCATGCGATCTTTTTTGAATCTTTGCATCCTGAAGACGAAATAGAGAAAGAGGATGGGGATAAATATCATCCAGACGCTGACCTTGGGCTTTTCAAACACGGCAGCGCCGACCGCATCGGCAAAGGCAAACTCCCGGCTGAGGATCATGTCTTTTTTCCGGGCCGGGTCCATCATGGTTTGAAACTCGGCCGGTAATCCAGGCTGGCCCGGATGCTTTCCGAGCCCTCGGCCGGCTCCTCAAAATCCGTATAATAAATGGCCGTGGCCCTTAAATTGCGTTCGTCAATGATCCGGGCCATGCGGCTTGCGCCGGGGATGAGCTGGGCCAGGGACCCCAGTCCGAAGATGAAGACCAGGACCAGGGCCATGCCGATCATCAGTTTCAGGACGGGATGAAGCCCGGCCTGCGGGACTTGGTCCGAACAGGCCGGGCAGGGATTGTCCGTATCTTGGGCGCGCATGGATCAGATGGCGGCCGTGATTTCCGGGAATACGATATAGAACATGATATAGGCCACCACCAGCGTCAGAATCAACTGGAAACTCTGCCCGAATACATACAGGGTGATGGGTTTGCCTCCCTTGAAATAGGGCTTGAATTCCTTGAAATTGGTTTCAAGCCCGATGGAGGTAAAGGCCAGGGCAAAGAACCATTCCCTCGCGATGCGGGTGAACCCGCGCAATACGCCGTGGTCGATCATGATGGTGCTCATATCCTTGCCCACGCTCTGATCCAGGATGGAGAAGAGGATGGAAGCGATGATAAACCCGATGACGAATTTGGGGAAACGGTACCAGATTTCCCACCAGCTTACGGTCTGCCCTTCCTTACATTCCACCCTGGCGCACCAGTAAACAGCGACCCCAAAGGCGGTGACGCCGATGAGTACGTTCTGGATCATCTTAATGGTGGCGGCCACATACAGGGCCTTTTCTCCATAAAACGCCCCGGCTGCCGCGACAGCGCCCGTGGAATCGATGGTGCTGCCCATCCATGCGCCGGCGAGAATTTCAGGCAGCCCCAGCAGTTTGGCAATGGCGGGCTGGCCCACCATGCAGATGGCGGTAAACACCATGGAAAGGCCGATAGCCAGGGTCAATTCCTCTTTTTTGGCCTTACAGGCTGCGGCGGTGGCAATGGCAGCCGACACACCGCAGACCGACATATCGGCCGAAATGGTGATATTCAGGGTTTTGGAGGGCATTTTTACTATTTTCTGGCCAAACCAGTAGGTCAGAATCAGCGTGATCGGGGTACAGACCCAGGCCACGAAAATACCGGGTTTACCGATGGCAAGAATTTTGTTAAAGAGAATTTCGGCTCCCAAAAGGACCAGGCCGGTTTTGATGAAAAATTCAGTGGCAACGGCCGGCTGGACCCATTTGGGGGTTCCGATGGTATTGCTGACCAAAAGTCCGAAAATAATGGCCCACAGCGGAAAACCAAATCCCCAGTATTTCATGAGGGCCTGGGTCTCAGCCATATAGGCCAAGACGGCCAGGAAGAACACCACAAAAAATCCCACAAAAAATTTCCCAAAGGACTGGCCCATGATGGCCTTGCCCAAACCGAAAAAAGCGCCCAGGATAATGCAGAGCCCGATCAGATAAGGAAAGCGGTTGAAGGGTTTTACGGATGCCTTGGCCTTGGCCTTGGATGTCTTGCCTTTCGCTTCCTGCCAGGCCTTTATGTCCTTGTCCGCGGCTTCATTTAAGGCCGTATCCTTAAAGCCGGCATCTGCCGCAGCAACCTGGGCGGCTTTTGCCAGTTCCAGGGCCGCGCCTTCAGCCTCCTTGGCCTTGTCAAAGGCGGGTTTGGCCGCAGCGTTCATGGCGTCGGCGGTTTCCTTGCTCCGGTACAGCGCATCCAGGGGGTTGTCCTTCCAGTCACTGGGAGCGGCCAGGAACCGGGCAATGGTTTTGGCGAAATCCTGGTTGGTGGCCCTGATCCCCTTCTTGGCCGAGGAGGCGTTATGCCATTCAATGGTTTTAAAGGGGGCCTTGGCAGCCTCCTCTTTTAGAGCAGCATTGTACTTGGTCAGGTCCTCCTTCAGGTTGGCGGGCGGGTTGGGCAGAAAAATCATCACCCCCACGATGAGAAGTAAAAATCCCATCCAGATGGCCATCCAGTCTTCCTTGGTGTAGAGGTCTTTGAGAGTGGTTTTGCCGCTCTCGATCACAACATAATCAGGTTCGTTTGGTGATTTTGCGATATCTGAATTCATATTCTCCTCCTGCCCGAACGGGCCTTTAGGTTTTATGATGGCTCACCATAGGACAGTCATTTACTAGTTGTCAAGAGAAGTATGCAAAAGAAAGAGACTAATTTCCATTTAGAAAATAATTTCCATTCGGAAACAAATATTTCTAAATTTTCAGGCGCCTGGATAAACAAAGAGTCTGCCGATAAACGGAAAACCCTTGCTAATAATGGCGCGCCCGGAGGGATTCGAACCCCCGGCCTACGGATTCGAAGTCCGACGCTCTATCCAGCTGAGCTACGGGCGCGCAGGTCCATGAAGCGGATCATCAATACCACACCGGAACCCATTCTGCAATGATGATTTCATACCTTCAGGATCATGAACACATATTCGCCTGCGTTAAAATCAATGGTCAGATTGGCTCCCCGCCCTTCCGCATATCTGATCCAGAAGGGCCGGTCCGCCGCACCGCATTCGTAATTGGGATAGAATTCGCCGGTTCTCCCGTTTTTCCATGACAGGATCATGGGGTGGTCGCATTTTTCAAAGGCCTTGGCCTTGGCCATCTGCTTTGCCTGTGAAAAGTCAAAGGCCGGATCATCAATATCAATATTCAGGACTTCTTTTGCCTTGTCCTGGTTTGTTTTAAATATCTGTGCCATTTTGCACCTCCCGTCTTCGGATCAATTTCTGCAATTTATGGCCGGACTTTGGTTTCCGGTCTTTTGTCTAATATATGACCGGGTTTACAATTGACAATGAGGGGCATTAAAAGTAGAACCCAAACAGAAAATGGAAAAAGAAAGAAAAAAATACAAATGGCCGGCCCGTATCCTGAAAACCCTGCTGGTTCTCTTCGGGTTCACCCTTTTCCAGGTGGCGGCCCTCGGGTTCGTCAACCCGCCGGTAACTCCCAATGTCGCTTGGGAATGGATGGAATCCGTCATTAAAATTCAGCCCGAAAAACAGCCGGTCTATCGCTGGAAAAACATGGACGAGATTTCACCCCATCTGAGACGGGCGGTGATTGCTTCGGAAGATCAGCGGTTCCTGTCCCACAGGGGGTTTGATTTCAATGAGATAAAAAAAGCCTACGAGGGCCTGGTCAGGGAAAAAAAACTGCGGGGGGCCAGCACCATCAGCATGCAGACGGCCAGAAGCGTCTTTCTTTTATCCAGCCGCCACGTTTTCCGGAAACTGGCGGAAATTTATTATACGGTTTTGATTGAAATTTTCTGGAGCAAGCACCGGATCCTTGAAATGTATCTGAATACCGTTGACTGGGGGACAGGGGTGACCGGTGCGGAAGCGGCGGCCCAAAAATATTTTTCCAAGAGCGCCGGGGACCTGACCCGGGAAGAGGCGGCCCTGATGACCGCCATCCTGCCGAATCCCCACAAATGGTCGGTTAAAAATCCGTCTGCCTATATCCGGATGCGTCAGGGCCGGATCATGAAGGCCATGCACATGATGCCCCTCATTTAGCCTGCTTTAAAATGGGGTGAGCGAAGGGGCTTGAACCCTCGGCCACCAGGGCCACAACCTGGTGCTCTACCAACTGAGCTACGCCCACCATACAAAGTTTTTCTTAATTACCAGACCCTGAGTTTTTTATCAATAGTTTTTATTTCCAAAGAAGGTCAGGCCCCCATTTGATCCCCTCCGGCAGACCTTCATCCCGCGACCCTGGTTTTTGTCATTGACCTTAGGGGGCTGTTTGACTATTATCCTCGGCATAACACGAGATTGATAAGGAAAGGTTTATGAATTCACTCTTAATATTTATCGTCCGGCTGATCCTGGGTCTTGTTTTCGGTATCCTTCTCATACGGATGTTCAGGCCGGAATGGGGAATCTTGCATGGGGTCGGGACAGGACTTGTCCTGGTGGCACTGGCTTATGTCATGGTCTTTTTCAGAAAAAAGAAATAATTCTCGGGGTTTTTACAAAATTGGAAAAAAATATCATCTTAGGCACCGCAGGCCATATCGATCATGGCAAGACAAGCCTGGTCCGGGCTTTGACAGGAATTGAAACCGACCGGCTCAAGGAGGAAAAGGAAAGGGGCATCACCATCGAGCTTGGCTTTGCCTTTCTTGACCTTCCCAATGGCCAGCGGGTGGGCATCGTGGACATGCCGGGCCATGAAAAATTTGTCAAAAACATGGTGGCCGGTTCCAGCGGCATCGATGTGGTGGCCATGGTCATTGCCGCGGATGAGGGGGTCATGCCCCAGACCCGGGAGCATATGGAGATCTGCAACCTCATGGGAATCCGGGACGGCATGATCGCTCTCACCAAGATCGACATGGTGGATGAAGACCTCCTGGAACTGGCCCTGGACGATATCCAGGAATTTGTAAAAGGAACCTTTCTTGAGGGAAAACCCATTGTCCCGGTCTCTTCGGTCACGGGCCAGGGCCTGGATGCCTTTGTCAACACCCTTGAATCCATCTGCACCCATTTGCCCGAGCGTAAATTTTCCTCCATCTTCAGGCTTCCCGTGGACCGGGTCTTTTCCATGAAAGGCTTTGGTACCGTCATCACCGGCACCCTGGCCTCGGGCAGTATCCATGTCGGGGATGATATCATGGTCTACCCCCGCCGGATCGTGTCCAAGGTCAGGGGCATCCAGGTTCACAGCGCCGGCGTGGACATTGCAGGCCCCGGCACCCGGACCGCCATCAACTTCCAGGGTCTGGACAAGGATTCCGTCAACCGGGGGGATGTCCTTTCCACACCGGACACCCTCATGGAAAGCTATATGGTGGATGCCCGTTTCCATTATCTGAAAAGCAACGGCAAACCCGCCAAAAGCCGTACCCGGGTGAGGTTCCACTACGGCACCAGCGAAATCCTGGGGTATCTCATCCTCCTGGACCGGGAGGAACTGATGCCCGGAGAGGAGGCCTGCGTCCAGTTCCGCCTGGAATCCCCGGTCTGCTGCATCAAGGACGACCGGTACGTCATCCGGAGCTATTCCCCCGTCAAGACCATCGGCGGCGGCCCCATCCTGAACCCGGCCTCCCGGAAGCATAAAACGCCGGACAAAGCCGTGACCCAGGGCCTGGAGTCCCTACTCCTGGATGACCCCGAGCAGACCATCGCCTATTTTCTGTCTTTCAAGGAACATGAGGGCCTGTCCTTTTCAGAACTGAGGGTCATGACCAATATCCCGGATAAAAAACTGACCGCGGGCCTCCAGAAAATGCTGGCCAAACAGCAGGTCATCCTGACGGACAAGGAAAAGCAGGTTTATATCAGCGGCAGTTTTTTCGAAGCTTTCAAGGAAAAACTGCTTCAGAAGCTGGTGGTCTATCATAAGGAAAATCCCCTGAAGGAGGGCATGCCCACCCAGGAATTAAAATCCAAATTCCAGTATATTGATGATGTAAAATTCTTTAACCTTTTATTTGCCAAACTCACCAAGGAAAACCTCATCCTCATCGATAAAAACATCGTCAAGCTGTCAGGCCACGAGGTGGAACTTGAGGTGGACCAGCACGCGGTCAAGGAAAAAATCAAAAGCATTTACCAGGCTGCGGGCCTGACCCCACCTTTTTTCAGAACCGTGTGCGAGGACCTGAATCTGGATAAAAAAACCGCCACCGATGTTCTCCACATGCTGGTGGATGAAAAATCCATTATCAAAACCAAGGATGACCTCTATTTTGACGCCAGGGAAATCCAGAAGCTCGAGGAAAAACTGATCGCCTTCCTAAAGGCCAAGGAATCCATCTCCACCCCGGATTTCAAGGATATGATCGGCGTGTCCCGAAAATATATCATTCCCTTGATCGAATACTTTGATTCCACCAATCTGACCATCCGGGTGGGGGATACCCGGCAGCTCCGGCGGAAGGGCTAGAGGATTTCCGCGGAAAAGGCTTCGACAATACCGTTCAGAAAGGTCCGGCCTTCCAGGTTCAGGAAAAACCGGCCGTCTTCAATGTTTCCCAGATCTTGGCCCAGGATCCGGGAAAGGAGGGTTTCAAACCTTTTTGTAAAGGGCAGGTGAAACCAGTCCCGGAATTCTCCCAGGTCAATCCCCTCCAGAGTGCGAAGCCTTAACATGATAAATTCAGCCATTTTCTGTTCCGGGGTCAGGGTCTCCCGGTCCTCTACCGGCAACCGGCAGGCAGAAAGATCCGCGATATATCTTTGGATATTTTTATAATTCCAGGATCTGACGGCTCCGTCGTAGGAATGGGCCCCCGGCCCGAAGCCCAGGTAAGGACTCAGGTCCCAGTATCTTGAATTGTGCCGGGAGCGGTTGACCCTTCCCCTTGAAAAATTCGAGATTTCATAATGTTCAAACCCATTTTGGGTTAAATATTGAGAGGTCATCTTAAACAGCAAAGACATCATCTCGCTGCCGGCGGGAATAAAGCCCCCCTGCTTCATCCGGTCTGCAAGGGGGGTTCCCGGTTCCAGGGTGAGCATATAGGCGGAGATATGGGAAGGGTTCCTGTCCAGAGCCTTTTTCATATCCCTGATCCAGGCGGCCCGGGTTTCTCCGGGAACGCCGTAGATGAGATCCAGGCTGATGTTTTTAAATCCTGCCGTTTCTGCACGGCCAATGGTCTTTTCGGCTTCCTTTGCCGTGTGGATACGGCCCAGAAAGGCGAGTTTGGCATCGTCAAAGGACTGAACCCCGATGCTGAGCCGGTTGACCCCGGTCCCTTTCAGACCGGTCAGGTAATCGCTATCCACGGTGCCGGGATTGATTTCCACCGTGATTTCGGCATCCGGGGAAACCCGGAATTTATCCCGGACGGTTTGGAGAACCTGCCCGATCTGTCCCACAGATTGGAGAGACGGGGTCCCGCCGCCCAGGTAAACCGTATCAATGACTGGCGCCGGGCCGGGGGAAGGCGGGGCTGAAGAGCTGCAAAGCGGAGCCCTCAGACCTATCTCCTGCTCAAGGGCCTTCAGAAAATCAGGGATCAGGGCAAGCCGGGTTTCGGAATAAAAATCGCAATAGGCGCATTTTCTGAGGCAGAACGGAATGTGGATATATATGGATGTGAAATTACACAAACCGTTTCATCAGCTCGTCAATAACGGAATCCACATTGACGGGCGTGACCCCGTAATACCGGCAGGCCTGTTTGACCCGGTCCAGGTGGGGGCTGTCCACCATGTCCTCGGGCCCCTTGAAAAACCCCATTCTCCGGCCGATCTGGTAAAGGACCCGGTTCTCGGGGGCCAGCTCGAAAAACCGGTCGATCACGGCGATCATTTTCTCCTTATCCTCCGGCAGTTTACCGTTGATGGTTTCGAACAGGTTCAGGATATGGTCGCTTTTAATATAGGAGGTGATCCCGTCCAGGCTCTCCAGAAACAACCGGATTTCCTTGGCCATCACGGCATCGCCGGGTTTTTCGAATTCTCCTTGAGCCGCCTGGGCGGATAATTCGGTGCCGTCGGTCACGGCAAGGGTTCTGAGCCGGATAAAATCAGGGTTGATGGTGTTCAGGGCCGAGGCGGTTTCCATGGCATGCTCAACGGAATATTCAATACCGCCAAGTCCGGGCATGACATATTCGGACAATTCCATGCCCGCGGCTTTGACCTTGAGGCCGGCCTTGATATGGACGGCCTTGGTCGCCCCTTTTCTGATCTGCGCCAATACCCTGTCGGAACCGGATTCCATACCGATATGAATCCGGTTCAGCCCGGCCCGGGCGATTCTTTTCAGGTCCTCCTGGGAGATGCGGGCCACGGTATGGCTTCTGGCATAGGAGGTGATTCTTTCAACGTGTGGGAAACAGGTCTTAAGATGGGAAAGGACCCTCACCAGGTCATCGGGTTTCATGATCAGGGAATTGGCATCCTGGAGGAAAACCGATTTCATTCCTTCCGCATACCAGTTCATGGCCGCGTTAAAGGCCACCCGGTCCTTTTCCTGAAAACTGCTGTACAGGGTGTCGATGACCTCATTGTCCATGAAACCGCCGGGCTTGATGATCTGCCGGATTCTCTCAATATAGCCGTGAAGAAAATCAATGTCTTTGATGATATTGTCTACGGATCTCAGGGAGAACTTTCTCTTCTTATATACCCGGCAAAAGGTGCAGTGATTCCAGGGACAGTTGCGCGTCAGCCGGACCAGGAGGCTGTGGGCCTCGCTGGGAGGACGGATGGGCCCCTGCTCAAAGCCTTCATAGATATCTGTTTTCTTTCTTTTTTCTTCCATGGGCCGTTCCTCATCCTTGTTTAAAATCCGTTCATTCTGTGTCCGGTCATTTTTCTTCCGGGCCGCCGGACCCGCAGCCTGCAAAAATATAATCGCCGGCGCGCCTAAAGTCAATGAATTTGGAAAGAGCGGATTCCCTTGTCTTTGACCCATTCTCGGAGTTTTCAGATCCGGATGCCGTCCTTCCGGAATTTCTTATTGCAGGGCCTTGAAACCTTGGGGTTTATTGTGGTACTTATCCATGATTCAAAAAGGGTTTACAAAACCATTAACCGATTGCGATCCTTGGGAGGTAGCCATGCCGGGATTTGAAATATTTGGAGATGAAGAAAAAAAAGAAGTAGCTGATGTCCTTGGGACCGGCGTTCTTTTCCGATACGGGTTTGAAAAGGCGAGAAACGGGCAGTTCAAGGCCGCCGAATTTGAAAAAACCCTTTGCAGCATCACGGGCAGCCGGTACAGCCATCTGTGCTCCAGCGGAACCGCCGCCCTTTCCACGGCCCTTGCCGCCTGCGGCATCGGCGCTGGGGACGAGGTCATTGTGCCGCCCTTTACCTTTGTGGCCACCTTTGAAGCGGTGCTGACCGCCGGCGCCGTTCCCCGTGTTCTGTGACATCGACGAAACCCTCTGCCTGGACCCGGACCGCATTGAGGCGGCCATCACCCCCAGGACCAAGGCGGTGGTTCCCGTTCACATGTGCGGGGCCATGGCCAGGATCGACGAGATCAAGGATGTCTGCCGAAAAAAAGGCCTGATTCTCCTGGAGGATGCCTGCCAGTCCCTGGGGGCCACTTACCAGGGTAAAGCCGTGGGCTCCTTCGGCCTGGCCGGATGCTTTTCCTTTGATTCCGTCAAAACCGTGACCTGCGGGGAAGGCGGGGGCATCATCACGGATGACAAAGCGGTCTATGAAAAGGCCGACCAGTTTGCCGATCACGGCCATGACCACCTGGGGGCCCGGACCGGGGCGCCGACGGCCATCCCATCATCGGGACCAATTTCCGGATCAGCGAACTGAACGCGGCTGTAGGCCTGGCCCAGCTTCGGAAGCTCGCTCAGATCCTGAACATCCAGAGAGAAAACAAACGCGCCATCAAAGACGCCATGGCCGACCTGCCCGAGGTCTCCTTTCGGTATATCCCCGATGCCCGAGGCGATTCCGCCACCTTTTTAAGCTTTTTCCTGCCAACGGAAGAAAGGACCCGGCAGGTGGCCAAGGCCCTTGCCGCCAATGGGGCCGGTGCTGCCTTCTGGTATGACAACAACTGGCATTATTATAAAAAATGGAATCACCTGAAAGAAATGAAGCGGGCTGCAACGCTTCCCTTTGAACTTTGCAGCAGCCTGCCCGACTATAAGACCCTTGTCCTGGAAGAATCCGACAGCATAATGAAACGGACCCTGTCCATGCAGATCATGCTCTCATGGACCCAACAGGATATTGGAAACAGGATCAACGCCATCATTAAATCATTTAAAGCCTAGGAAAAAGGATTAGACATGTTTCGAAATTTCAAACTGGTTCCCCAGATCATATTCGGAAGGGGCTGTTTTGCCCAGCTCGACGACATCGTTGAAAAACAGCGGGCCACCCCGGATTCATGGGTGGTCTTTGTGGTGGATGACGTATTCAAGGGCAAGGACCTGGAAAAAAGGATTCCCGCGCATGGAAAGGACCTGCTCCTCTGGGTCAATGTGAAGGACGAACCCAAAACAGCCTATGTGGACGAGCTGACCCTCCGGGTCAAGGCCTTTGCCCCCTTTCTGCCTTCCGCCGTCATCGGCATCGGCGGAGGTTCCAGCATGGACCTGGCCAAGGCCGTCTCCCTGATGCTGACCAATGAGGGGTCTTCCACCCTTTACCAGGGATGGGACCTGATCAAAAACCCGGCCGTTTACCACATGGCCGTTCCCACCCTTTCCGGAACCGGGGCCGAGGTTTCGAGGACCACGGTACTGACCGGGCCGGAGAAAAAACTGGGCCTGAATTCCGATTATACCGTCTTTGACCAGGTCATGCTGGACCCGGAACTAACAAAAGACGTGCCCAGGGACCAGCATTTTTATACGGGCATGGACTGCTATATCCATTGCATTGAATCCCTCCAGGGCACCTATCTGAATGAATTCTCCAAAGCCTACGGCGAAAAATCCCTGGATCTCTGCCGGGAGGTGTTTTTAAACGACCACCCGGACAGCGCGGACAAGCTTATGATGGCCTCTTTTTTCGGCGGCATGAGCATTGCCTATTCCCAGGTGGGGGCCTGCCACGCCCTGTCCTACGGGCTCTCCTATGTCCTGGGCACCCATCACGGCATCGGCTGCTGCATCACCTTTGACTACCTGGATGAAATCTATCCCGAGGGGGTGAAGGAATTCCGCACCATGATGAAAAAATGCGGCGTCGAACTGCCCCGGAATCTTGTGAAAAATCTGAGCGATGAAAAAATAGAAAAATGGTGACCGTGGCCCTGGGCCTTGCCCCCCTCTGGGAAAACTGCCTGGGCAAGGACTGGCAAAGCGTTATGACCCGGGAAAAAACAAAATCCCTATTCCTGAAAATGTAAAAGAGACACCATGACCCTTGCAGTCATCCCCTCCCGGTACGGCTCCAGCCGGTTTCAAGGCAAACCCCTGGCCCTCATTGCCGGAAAGCCCATGATCCGGCGGGTATATGAACAGGCGAAACAATCGGCCGCCGTCACCCGGGTGGTGGTGGCCACGGACGATGAACGGATATACAGGGCCGTCAAAGACTTTGGCGGCCAGGCCGTCATGACCTCGGAAGCCTGCCGGTCCGGGACCGACAGGGTGGCTGAAACGGCTGAAATCCTGGGGCTTTCCCCCGATGACCTGGTGGTCAATATCCAGGGAGACCAGCCCGTATTCAACCCCCTGACCATTGATGAACTGATCTCTCCCTTTAGCCCGGACCCGGATCTGCTCATGTCCACCCTTGCGTTCAAGATCGTTGACGAGAGGGAAATTACCGACCCCAAGGATGTCAAGGTCACCTTTGATACCAATGGATTTGCCCTGTATTTTTCAAGGGCCCAGATCCCTTTTCCGCGGGACCCGGACACCCGGGCGGATTTTTACAAGCACCTGGGGTTCTATGCCTATAAGAAAAAATTCCTGGATACCCTGGTCGCTCTTCCCACTGGAATTTGCGAAAACGTTGAAAAACTGGAACAGTTGCGGGTGCTTGAATACGGATATAGGATCAAGGTGGTGGTCACCCCCTATGATTCTCCTGAAATAGACCTTCCCGTAGATCTGAAACGGATTGAAACCAGACTTCTGCAAAGTTGACACCATTATGAGAACCTTTTATAAAATACTGCACACCACCTGCGAAACCCGCTGGGGCGTCATTGAAAAACGGATTTACAATGAACTGGTCTGGATGAAGGAAACCGGGCACCATCTCATCCTGGTCTGTCCCAAGGACACTCCCCTTTTTTTAAAGGCAAAGGAATACGGAATAAAGGTTTACGGGATTGATTTTAAACCGTTTTCCTTTTTCAGGAATTATAAATTCCTGAAAATTTTTTTATAATGAAAAACCGGACATCGTCCATTCCCACGGGAAATACGATTCACGCATGGCCCTTTACGCAGCCCGGAAACTGAAACTTCCCTTACGGATTTTTTTCTTACCACAGCAATTTCCGGCTCAAAAAAACATTCTGGAACCGGATGGTGGTGAGCAGGCTTTCCCATTATATCTTTACCGCTTCCCGCCATACCACGGGTTATCTGCAAAAACTGTTCAAACTCAAGGACATGCGGGCTTTTACCATGCCAGCCGGGATTGTCGCGCCTGAAACCCTTCCGGAAAAAATGGAAGCGCGCCAAAGACTCGCTCTGGAACTGGGACTTGACCCTGAAACCAGATTCATCGGTTTTTCAGGCCGGCTCTCAAAAAACAAGGGGATATCTGCCCTTCTGGCCGCTTTTCAAACGGTAAAAGCAAGGCTGCCCGAATATCATCTGGTGATGTCGGGGGAAGGGACCAACGAAGCCCTTGGCATGCTAAAAGCCCTGGCCCTGGGCTTGAAAATTGAAACCTCCGTCCATTTCATCGGCGAAAAGGAAGACCCCTGGCCCTTTTTCAGGGCACTGGACTACCATGTCCTGCCCAGTCTCAGCATTAAGGATGAGGATTTCAGCCAAAAACGCCAATCCATGCTTTGCGCCATGCTCTGCGAAACCCCGGTCATCGGACCGGCCTCGGACCCGGCAGCCGATATCCTGGTCCATGAAAAAACCGGGCTGGCCTACGAAGAATTCAATTCCCTTGATCTTGCGGAAAAAATGTTTCAGAGCCTTCAGGATAAAAATTCAACCGAAGAACGGTTGGAAACGGCCCGGAGCTTCGTGAAAAAACACCATACCATGGATACCCTGGGCAGGGATATCATCCGGATTTACAGCCTTCACCAGATCCGGCGGGGCCGTCATTCATATCTGGAATAAACTTTTCAGATCGTATTGATCCCTTCAGGAAACCCCGGCCGGAAACAGACAACTTTCGTAATCATACAACAGAGACGGTATAATTGAAGCTTTCTTTTCTGAGCATATCCTGCAAGGCAAGCTGAATCCAAAAAATTTCAGGTTCCCCAATTTTGTTTGCTATTTTAGCCGCTCTTCTGGGCGAGGGGATTGACCGGCCTTTTTCTATATCGCAAAGACTTTGGGATGATATTCCCAGAAAGCGGGCAAACTCTGCCTGTGAAATTTCTTCACACTTTCTATGCGCCCAGAGCGCCCGCCCGAAAGTCAGCGGGCCATAGTCCCTTTCCAATTCTTTTGACCCGTATATTTCATCAGTATTCATGTTTGTTCACCTCAATGACTTCAATGATAATATGATCATCGTGCTCGATATAAAAAGCCCTGTATGCTTTTGACAATCTGATTGATCTTTGTCCCTGCCTCTCTCCATGCAGGAGTTTGTCATGATAACCGGATATCATTCGAATTTTTGCAATTCCGAACATTTCAACCAGTCCTATCCATTTTTGCAGGCCCCCTGCAATAAAATCCGGAACCTGCTTATTTTAAACTGATGATCCCGTCCCGGCAGAACCAATCATCAGAGTCAAGGGCCTGTCTCAGCAGGTCCTCGTTTTTTCCAGGCAGGCGGCCCTGTTTTCCCGGTGCCACAGATGGTAGCAGACGGCCTTGAAGGGGTGTTCCTTTCGTTTCAGCCCGTATTTGAAGAGGCGGGCCACAAATTCCGAATCCTCCCTGCCCCAGGCGGTAAATCCATGGTTGAACCCGTTGACGGCTTCCACATCTGCTTTAAAAAATCCCATATTGCAACCCCGGACCCCGGACATTTTCCGGTTCCGGGAACAGGGGAAAAAGGGAATCCGGACAATGTGATGGGCATTGGAAATCCCTCCGGACAGGGTAAGGCAGAGGAGCCGGGCAAAGGACAGGGTATCCCTGAAATCAAAGCTGTCCACGATTTTTGGGTTGACCAGGGCCCGTTTGCCCTGGAAGAAATACCCCTTTTCCGCCAGGGCCAGGTGGTCGGCCACAAAATACCGGGTGGGGATGCAGTCCCCGTCCAGGAGAATCAGGTATTCCCCCTTGGCTTTCAGAACCGCCTTGTTCCGGATCATGGCAAGCCTGAACCCCTGGTCCTCCTGCCAGACATGGCAAAGGGGCGGTCCGGGATTCTGCTCCAGCTCCACCATGAGCTCACGGGTTTCGGGGCCTGACCCGTCGTCGCCACCAGGATCTCATCCGGGGGCCGGGTCTGGTTGAAAGCGCGGCAATGACTTTTTTCAGGGCCCCGGGCCGATTATAGGTGGTGGACAACATAAACA
>JAAUSZ010000314.1 GCA_012031875.1 Desulfobacula sp. | reverse complement strand
CAAAGGTGCTGTCCGCTGTATTTTATTGCTGCCGATCTGTTCCTGATAAAAATCATAGGACACCCAGTCCACCCCGGTCAAGAGTTGAAACCGGTCAAGATTCCAGTTGAGCTGGCCCTGGCCCCCTTTGAAGGCATTCTCACTTTCGGAAAAGGGCTCCCGCCGGTTCCTGGAAGCGGCGGTATAGAACCGGCTCAGATAGTAGTTCACCTCTCCCTGGAAATAACGGACCATCCAGCCCATGCCCCGGTCTTTGCTTTCCCCCCCGTAGGACAGGTCATAGAAATGATTGCCCCGGTCCTGGCGGGTATCTTTATAGCTGCTGCCGGTATCCGGCCCCTTGCCCGCGTCCTCTGTATCGGACCCTGAAACGATGAGACCCAGGCGGTTCCTCTCATCAAAATGCCATCCCAGGTTCAGGCTGTAACGGGTGCGGTAATCCAGGCCGCTGTTTTGAAAAATTTCTCCTTTGCCGGTTTCATAGGGATCCTGGGTATAATAGGATCCGGCCGCGGAGAAATCGAGTTTTCCTTCCTTTCCTGAAACCGCGGCCTTAGCCCGGCTTTCACCATAGCTGCCGATGCCTGCCTCCACCATGCCCTCGGTCTTTCCCCGGCCCCTTTTGGTGATGATATTCACCACCCCGCCCATGGCGGCCGCGCCGTATTGCACCGCGCCGGGACCCCGGATGACCTCCACCCTTTCGGTATTGTCCAGCTCGATATTTGAAAACGTATCCGCTCCCGTGCGGTGGCCGTCCACCAAAACCAGGATGTCCCCGGCCAGGTCAAAGCCGTGCATGGAACTCTTGCTGCCGCGCATGATAATCCCCTCATTGCCGTACCCGGCAGCGCCGTCCGCATAGGTTTGAACCCCGACCTTCTTGAGCAGGTCAATGATGCCGTCGGCGCCGGAATTTTTGATATCCTCCTCAGTGAAGACCGTCACTTTCCGGCTGACCTGGCGCAGCGGTTCGGGCATGCGGTCGGCCGTGACCACGATGGTGTCCAGTTCGTTCACTCCCTCCTCCGCCAAAAGCATTGCACCGGGAAGGGCCAGGAAAGCCAGTGTAAAACAGATTGCCATACTGCCGTAAAATTTTCGTTTCATCTTTAACTCCATCGATTCTGCCGGGGAATAAAAAACCCCCGGACCATTGGTTGAATGATCTGGGGGGTGTCCCTGGTTTTCCTCAGACGGGTGAGCAGGTCCCTTGTCCACGGGGAAAAACTGCTCCTATCACAATTTCAGGCAGGTCTTCTGACTTTCGTGTCATCCTAATGGCTGCACCTTCCCGGTCCTTTTCAGACCAGTGGCGTTTTGCAGCGGTCGTCTCCGATCACAGCGGCGGGCCCGTCCCTGATTCCAACAGGGTTCCCTATTTTGCTTTTTAACAAAGCACCTGAAACGGTTTATTCCTAATTAAAAATTCCGGTAAAGTCAACCCTAATCCGCGGCCCCGAATCCGCCGGCAATGAAAAACAAAAAAATATGAAACCTTGCAGATGACTTTTTATTTATTCAAACATATTGTAATCCATAATGAAATCATGGTATCAAATTTCAGAAAATCACGAAATTCAGATTCTGTAACGCTGTCCCCCATATCCTTGTTCTTGCTTCAAATGAAAATAATAACGGATGAATTGGGAACATCATTTTTTAATACCTTTCTGGAGGAACGGATGAAAAAATTCAATGATTTGCCTGTATTGTTCAAACTTCTCATCACCGGGATAGGTGCGATCGTTATCCTGGTTTTCGTATTGTTTATTCTGTATTACAAGAACGATAAAACCCAAACCATCCAGGCCTATGTTGAAAAATCAAGGGCGATCTGCCTGATTTCCGAATCGGTTCGCAATGAGATGGAGCAAAAATGGGCTCTGGGACTTTTCTCAAAGGACCAGATGAAAGAATGGGCGAAAAACGGAGAAAAGGATAAAATAATGGCTGCTATTCCTGTGGTCTCGGCATGGCAGGCAGCCATGCGGAAGGCGGAACAGGGCGGCTATACTTTCCGGGTTCCCAAATTCAGCCCGCGGAATGAGAAAAATACCCCGGACTATGGACAGGACTATCAAATTGAAGGCCCGGCCCTTGAAAAATTGGAAAAGGAAGGCCTGAGCGAATATGTGGTCATAGACGAAAAAATCAATTCCGTACGGTATTTTTTGCCGGTAAAGCTGTCCGAGGTCTGTCTGATCTGCCATGGTGATCCGGAACAGTCCAAAACCCTTTGGGGCCGGGATGACGGAAAAGACCCGACAGGGGGGACCATTGAGAACTGGAAAGCAGGAGAAATACACGGGGCCTTTGAGGTGATCCAGTCCCTGGATTCGGCTGACGCGGCTCTAAGGGCAAGGGTCATGAAAGCACTGCTTATCGTCCTGCTGGGCATTTTTATTTCAATTGCGATTTTTTTCTTTGTGATCCGCTCCATGACAAAACCCATCACCCAGGGGATGATATTTGCTGAGAAATTGGCCCAGGGAGACCTGAGACAAAACATTCAAATCACCCAGATGGATGAAGTGGGACGGCTATCTGCCTCCTTGAACAAAATGGTCGGCAGTCTTCATGACATTATCGTCAATATCAACCAAACCGTATCCCGATTAAAATCCTCATCCTCGGAATTGACGACGACCTCGGAATCCATGTCGTCGGAAGTCGGAGACACCAATGAAAAAGCGGTCAACGTGGCCCGTGCGGCAAGAGAAATGAGCGAAAGAATGAATTCGGTGGCCGCTGCCGTCGAAGAAACCTCCACCAATGTCAACATGGTTGCAACCGCGGCAGAAGAGATGAGCGCCACCATCAATGAGATCGCCCGGAATTCGGAAAAATCCCGGCAGATCACCGAAGACGCCGTCGGCAAAGCCGGACAGGCCTCCGTCAAGGTCAAGGAATTGGGAGAAGCGGCCAAAGATATCGGCAAGGTGACCAGCACCATTGCCGATATATCGGAGCAGACCAACCTTCTTGCCCTGAATGCAACCATTGAAGCCGCCAGGGCCGGTGAGGCCGGAAAAGGGTTCAATGTGGTGGCGACTGAAATCAAAGAGCTGGCAAGACAGACCTCCGAGGCAACCAGTGATATCAGCAGCAAGATAGAACGGATGCAGCAGTCCACCCATGATGTCGTGTTCCAGATCGATCAGATTTCACAGGTCATCAACGATGTCAACGAGATTGTCTCCACCATTGCCGCCGCGGTTGAAGAACAATCGGCAGTGACCAAGGAAATCGCTGAAAATGTGTCCCAGGCCTCCATCGGCATTTCAGAAGTGACAAGAAACGTATCGGAAAGCTCCGCCATATCCTCGGAAGTTGCGGAAGACATTTCTTCCGTCAGTCAGTCCGCAGTGAAAATTTCTGAAAGGAGCCTGGTGGTCAAGGAAAACGCAACGGGATTATCCGGTATCTCGGACATGCTTGTCACCCTGATGGAAAAATTCAGATTAAAATAAACTATGGCTGCGATATCCCATATGCATTGCATTAAGGTGATTCCCAGATATGCCAAAACACACCTTGTCTATACAAGGTGAATCCTATAACAATAAATAAAGAGAGGACATTATGAAACGAATTCAGCTTATTGGTTTGATGATTTTGGTATTGATTGCATTTGCGACTGCGGGACAGGCCCTTGACGACGCTACCAAGGCCAAGGTGGATGCCAAGATCGTCCAGTATACCCCATGGGGAACGGATACAAAAATTGTTGAGGCGGTCAAGGCATTCAATGCCACGCCCCCGGCCTATGCAAAGGATATGACCCAGGACAAATGGCAATCATTGACATTGCTCAGTCCTGAGGTAAAGGCCATTGCATCCTGTGAACTGTCAAAATATTTGAAAGACAAGAAAGATGCCTCTGTTTCCGAAGCCTTTGTTTCCGGCGCGGATGGGACAAAAGTCGCCTTCCTGGCCAAGTCAAGCAACTGGAGCCACAAAGGCAAACCAAAGCATGACGACCCCATGGCCGGCAAAACATGGACCGGAGAAGTCGAAATAGATGCATCCTCTGGTCAGCAGCAGATTCAGATCGGCATCCCTGTCATGGACCAGGGAAAGGTGATCGGTTCCATCGTCATCGGTTTTAACCTTACAAAAATGTGATGGTCTCTGACATATAAAACGTTACCAGATTCTTCCTCAATCATTTTCAAGGAAAGGGAATACCATGAAAATAAAAATTAAGATCCTGCTTCTTGGTCTTTGCGGCAGTATTTTATCCATCTTCACGGCCGCCATCCTTTTCTCCGTTCTATGGAGTTCCAATGGCCGCCTTGCTATCCTCTTGAAAGAGTCCATGGATCAAAACCGGAATCTCATCGCCATTATCCAGAGATCTTCGGATGCCCAGGGCGCCTTACAGAAAATTCTCATTGAGGAAGATCTGGACCTTTTACAGTCCCATTTGGATACCTATACCGCCATCAAAAAGAGGTCGACGGGCTTGTTGCTTCTGAAAGCACAGG
>JAAUSZ010000082.1 GCA_012031875.1 Desulfobacula sp. | reverse complement strand
TCACCACCGTCCAGCGTATTGGCTGCACTGTTGCCAATTATGGTGTTATTCAGGGCGTTACCTGTTCCGCTGTACCTCCAGTTGCCAGTTAACGTAAGGTTCTCTACATTGTCAGCCAGAGTATAGCTGCTCTCCATCACCTCCACCGTATCGATTCCTTCATCCAGCTCTTCAATGACCATGTCGAACGAGGAGTAAACTATGAAGGTATCGTCGCCTTCTCCGCCAACCAATGTATTTGCGCCTCCTGTGCCATCTATCGTGTCATTGCCGTCACCGCCGAACAACCAGTTGTTTCCATAATTGCCCGTCAGGTGATTATTCAGATCATTACCGATTAGATTACGATCTGAGCAACCTAACGCCGTTCCGTTTTCAATATTTTCAGGCAGTGTGAAGTCCCCGCCGCTGCCACGCCCAAACAGAATAAGATCAATACCTTCGTTGACATTCTCAATTATATTATCGGCATCAATATAGGTATCATTACCGTCACCGCCGATCAGGGTGTCAGATCCCCCCCAGCCATTGATGTAATCGCCGCCGGAAGTGCCTCTGATAATTTCACTTCCATTTGTTCCAAAGATGCCGTTTACAGTTGGTACTCCAGAATGCCAGGTTTCGGAGGGAAGATTACTGTAAGCATCAGTTAGCATTGCTTCATACTTCTCTGTAAAACTCAACACGGGATCGCCATTAATATGATTCATAGCATTGGTGATGATCTCAAAATCCTGCCGGGTCAAATACCATTCGTTTTCAATGGTTATGGCGTCGATACCGTGGAATGTGACACCGTCGGAAACGAACTGGTCAGCAAGCTTAAGATAGTTGTCAGGATCCATGAAAATATAGAGATCATTGTCTTGTCTTACAAAAACCGGGTCAGTCTTCTCGATTCCCTCTATCAACCGGACAATGTTCAATTCAGGATATTGATGATCCAGAGAATATTCCCCGTCATCCCAGTCTTCAAAAACGGTCGAATAAATATCTTCAATGGTATCCCTGCCGTCCGTCTTACGGTAGATATAGACGTCGTCTCCTTCATATCCCTTTAAAGTGTCATCACCACCCCGTCCATCAAAGGTTTGGTCTTTCCAGTAGTAAGGCGACTCATCATCTGAGATCACATTGTCCGAGTCGTTGCCTATGATGGTTAAGGGATACCTGGAGTAAATATTTTCAATATACTCTGGCAAGGTGTAAGTATTTGATGGCCCAGAATAATGCACCGTATCTATTCCATCAAACTCTTCTTCAACCACAATATCTGCATCATCGTCGACGGTGTAAGTGTCATTTCCTGCGCCGCCGACCATCGAATCATGACCACTACCCCCACCACCATACATTACATCATCTCCATCACCGCCAAGGAGTGTATCATTACCGGATCCGCCAGAAAGGTGATCATTACCATCTTCTCCGCTCAGGATGTTTCCGGCATTATTTGCGTATATATTGTTGTTTTGGCTATTACCAGTACCGGTGATCGCTGCAGTACCTGTAAGGAATAGATTTTCAACATTTTCAGGCAATGTATAATCGAGATGTGTCGTTATTCTATCATAAGTTCCTTCATCAGGATTCTCTTCTACCCGATCTGACAATCTGTCTACGATGTAATAATCATTGCCTGCTCCACCAAACATGGTATCCGCTCCGGCACCACCGTCAAGAGTGTCATTGCCTTCACCACCATGTATTATGTCATCTCCTGTATCGCCTTCCAGTTTGTTGCCCCCGCTATTACCAACAATGGTATTATTCAGAGCATTACCTTTTCCGCTAATATTCTCTGTGCCGGTTAAGGTAAGATTTTCAATATAATTTCTCAGGGTGTGCGTGATATTCGCCCTTACGGTGTCGGTTCCCTCATCAGGGGTCTCAACCGTCAGATCGGTTGCGTTATCAAAAATGTAAGTGTCGTCTCCTGCTCCGCCATACATGGCGTCAACACCATCACCACCATCAAGAATGTCATTACCGTCATCTCCTTTCAAGGTATCATCACCGCCACCGCCACTCATGGTGTCATTTCCGGCCATCCCTACCAATGTGTTGTTGTTCCTATTTCCGATAATCTTATTGTCAAGATCGTTGCCAACTGCTGAAACCGCCGAATCTCCGGTCAATGTAAGATCTTCTACATAAGGATTGGATAGGACCAAATCGATACTCGACTCCACCCTATCACTTCCTTCCCCTTCATTCTCAACCACCGAATCTGCATAGCTGTCAATCATGTAGACATCGTCACCCGTGCCACCCAACATACTGTCATTGCCGGAACCACCCACAAGCGTGTCATTTCCATCTTCTCCCTGTAGACTATCATCTCCCTCACCACCGTCTATTGTATTGGCTGCACTGTTGCCAATGATTGTATTATTCAGGATATTGCCGGCGCCGTTGATTGCCCCTGTTCCAACCAAGGTTAGATTTTCCACATTGGGATCCAAAGTGTAATCGATACTAGTTTGAACCGTGTCGATTCCTTCTGCCACATTTTCCCCGACTATTTCGTTTACGGTATCGACCATGTAGGTATCATCGCCGCCCCCACCGTACATCTTGTCGACACCGCCTCCGCCATCAAGGGTATCGTCACCTCTTCCGCCAGCAATGCGGTTATCCAGACTATTGCCGGTCAAGCGAACCCCGAATTGGGAAATGGAATGAATCTCTTCGATATAGTCATTAAGGATGGCAAAACCCTCTGCGAGCGAGTAGTCGCATGATGTATAGACAATATCGCTACCGTTGTCGGCAGTTTCGATGATGACATCATCCGGGTCGTCCACATGGTAAATGTCATCGCCTGCTCCGCCTTCCAGGGTGTCAATCCCAGCGCTTCCATCCAGCAAATTTTTACCGTCATCGCCGATTATATGGTTTGCAATGGCATTACCGTAAAGGCTCAGGCCGATGCCCGTGGATGTAAGGTCTTCAACATTTTCTATGAGTTGCAGGATATCTTCGGATGTTTCCAGCCGGTCCCGGCCTGCATCAACCGACTCTACAATGATGTCCTTGAAGCCATTAACGATATAGACATCATCACCGCCGCTACCTGTAAGTGTACTTCCGGCATTATTGCCTGTGAGGACGTTGACACCATTGTTGCCTTTCAGATGATAGGCCGTTGACCCAAGGAGGGTGGCATTTTCGATATTAGCAAACGAATCAGTGCTCAGGTCAATATCCATCTCACCCCGGACCTCATCAATCCCGCTGTCAATAACCACTCCTTCAATCCACTCCGGGGCAGCATAGCTCTGGTAACCGGCGTTTTCCACAATGAGGTCATCGGCATCAATCACATAGATATCGTGACCCGAGCCGCCTACCAGGGTGTCGGCACCAATGCCTCCTTTCAGATAATCATTGCCGAAGCCACCGACCAAGCTATCATTACCACTGCCGCCATAAAGTGTGTCTGCTCCGGCACCGCCATCCAAATGGTCATCTCCGCTGCCGCCTTGTATTAAATCCATCATGCCGGTATAGGATCGGGTTGTCTCGTTAAACTCGTCTGTTGCAAAGGCCAATACGGTATCATTGCCGCCCAGGGCGTAAATCTCTCTTAAGACACTATTTGTACCAAGACCCCATGACCAATCGGTATTGGGTCCTGAAATATAGTCGTTCCCTTGGGTTCCATAAATTCCGGGCAATGCTGCCTCCAATGGGTGCTTGGTCAATGGCACCCCCCAACTATCGGTGACTCCTGCCAAGACGACATAATGATCATGTTTTTTCGTGGCGGCATCTGTTGTTTGCCATTGAATTAACATGTCATTAACAGCATCATTTGTTTCATCAACCGGACGCCAATCAGCCAGAGAATACTCGGCGCCGGAGCCGATGCATTTTTTCTCCAATTTTCCTAAATGAAATTCGAAAGGAATAGTATTATTAGTACCATCATACATAATAAATGAATCGAAAAGAATATCAATTTTATCCTGTCTGTTTAAAGCAGCCGCAGGAAAAACGCCCGATAAAATCCACTCATCCTTGGTTTTTCCCATAAAAAGACCGTCCTGCATATTGTCACCGGCAAAGTGAGAATAATCCCTCCATGATACTTCCCATAAAGAATCGCCATAAATCCCCCAGGGCGCGAACTCTGAATTCTGATCCATATATACGCAGTCCCCCCGATCCATGACAATAACAGCAAAACCAACGTTTTCAAAATCCAAGGCATACATGTCAGCCCCCTCATACCCGATCGCTACTCCGTTCTTGGGGACTACGATATAATCACTGATAGGAGTTCCCTCAACCAGGGATAGCCCTTCTACAATAACACCATAATTGTTTGATTGCGGGCACTGCTCACCGCCTGTTGTGGGCAATGCCAAACTGTTCTTTAGAAAAGTGCGCCCATCTGCAGCAGTAAAAGTTTCCTCAATGGCGGGTAGCAGAATATCCTGGATATTGACCTCACGGTCCTTGAATTTAATCTGATCGACCTGATAGCAGCCCTGAGCCCCTCCAGATACATCAATGACCAATGGATACGGAAAGTAGATAGTATATCCAACTTGGGCCGGCAAATAGATCCAGAACGAACCATCATCTTCATACACATGAATATCTACTTCATCATAATCATAACCCGTATAGGCATCGCTCAGGTCAAGGATGTCAAATCCGTCTGCCCCGGCAAACGGATCATCAATACTAATAATATGAAGGTCGCCATCCCCTCGGCTATATTTGAAAACATCATCGCCGGCACCGCCGTTGACCTCATCAAACAAATAATAATCATAGTGCCGGTAAAATCCGCTGGCGTTATGCAATGTCTGAAAACGGCCTCGGTAATCTGGATCAGCGCCATAACCTGAATAGTGAGTCTCTACATATGATCCGCCAGCATCGATTGTGTCATTGCCTCCAAAACCAAGAATTCTATCAGGCAGTGCAACAGCTACAGTAAAAAAAGTATCGTATTTTTGACCGTATTCTATTGGGGCATAACTTAAGCCGTTGACAATAGGGCCTCTAAAATTGAGCATATCAAGATCCCTTGGGATATAATCATCTTGATCTTCAAAATAGTTCCAATATGTAGTCACTCCATAATAATACTCATAGCTTGATTTATACTGGCTATATTCCTTAGCCGTTGCAATTGTACTGGTGCTGAAAATAGGACCTGTATGACGAGTACCAGAAACATGGTATAGATAATCCGCAGAAACTTTTACTTTTCCCTGAAGAGTTGTACCCTCCTCTCCACCAACAATGAAACGACAGTCCACAGACTTCTTAATTGTCGCCCGGTCAACATCTGCAACGTTTGTCCATTCCCAGTCTCCCCCATAACGGTATTCCCCCCCTGAATATTGGTACCGGCCAGGCTGTCCAGATCAAAACTCATAGACTGGCCCTGCTCATCAAAAACGGTTGGGAAGACAATGGCTGAAATATCGTTTTTATAGACGCCGGCCTCAAAGTATCCGATCAGATCAACAGTGGTCTTGCCGTCAACAGACTGAATCCTCAAAGTGTCGAAATGCTGTGATCCGCCTTCCTTATCAAGATAACGGGATTCAAGATAGCTTGGATACCAGGCCGTATCCCCTATGCTGAGAAGTGGAAAATCAGGGATCTTTGCCTCGATGTCCGTCAGTGGTACCTTGACATGATAATTATCATCGGAATCGATCACGTTTTTTTCAAGCATGGCCGCCTCAACGGGATTGGGTATCCGGTAAAATCTCAGCGACTCCGGCGTTACCCCTTCAGGCATTACCAGGGTGTCTTGACCGCCGTGAAAGGTGTCCCGGATGATGGAAACCCCGTCTGATCCTTTGAACTTGTCATTACCGGGACCACCGTCAAGAAAGGCACCGGATTTCCCTCCTGCCAGGGAATCATCCCCCTGTCTGCCCAGAACATACCAGTAGGCCGCATCTGGTTCACCATAAGGAGTGCCATTAACATCAGGATTCTCTTGCTCAGTGCCAACTAACGGACCGCCATAGAGCTGATCATCATTCTCACCGCCAAGCCGTATGCTGGTCTTATTGGAATCTCCTTCCAACGCAGTGTCATACATGCCGACATAGTCAAAGCTATCGTCAGGATGATAGCCTCTGTATTCAAAGATATCTCTCAGTTTACAGGTCGAGATTGTGTCAGCATGTTTGAACTGAAACTGTGTGTTAAAGTTATAGCGTAAAAGGGTCAGAGAGTTATCTCCTCCGCCCCAGTACAGTTTTACTTCCGCCCCATTATGGAGCAGTGCAAAATCCAGAAATGACTGATCACCTATACCATTGATAACAACAGTATCCACACCGGTCAGAGATTCAACCGTGTCATGGCCTGAAGTCATGCCAAGCTCGATGATATCATACCCTGACCCGGTTTCAAAAAAATCATTACCTGCACCGCCAACCAGGGTGTCGCTACCTTCACCTCCAAATAACATATCGTTACCAGTGCCGCCGTAGATTGAATCTTCTCCGGTTCCGCCAGAAAGGGTGTCATTCCCGTCATTGCCTTCGATAGCATCATTGCCGTCGTGGCCGCTGACAATATCATCTTCCGTTCCCCCATAAAGGCGGTCATCGCCAATACCGCCGATGATAATATCGTTTCCAGCCTCACCGTATATTGTGTCGCTGCCTTGGCTATCTATAATAATATCGTTACCGCTGCCTCCATACGCCAAATCATCTCCATCATGCATTGTAATCGAATCATTTCCGTCACCCCCATAGGCCTGATCATTCCCACCCATGCCTGATATGGAGTCGTCTCCCTTACCGCCGTAGAGCACATCATTACCAATACCACCGGTCAGGGTGTCACGGCCTTCCAGGGCACCATCCTGATCATCCCCGTAAAGCCATGCGTCATGGTCACCGGCCATCAGGATATCATTGCCGTCTCCTCCGAACAGCGTATCGGCGTTTGTTGCCGTTGCAGCAGGTGTGATCTCGATGCGGTCGTTACCGCCACCGCCATTGATAGTATTGCCCCCTTCCAGAGCGTATATCGTATCCTGACCTTCACCTGCATCAATACTGAGCGTATTCTGATTCAGGGAAAAAATCAGGTCATCGCCGGACAGGGTATTAATGGTTGTGCTGCCTAAACGTTTCTGTACAATCAAGTCTGCTTTATCGGTAACCGTTCGGCCGTCCAGCGCAACCTGCTGAAAAGAGACATCAAATTGGGCATTGTAAAGCGTTACGTCACCTTCGTCAATCAGCCCTGGCGTGATAAATGAAGAATAAAAATCAATCTGATCCGCGTGATCCGTGCCATAAGTCAGTTCCGTATGCGCAATAAAACCATCTTTGGTATCGTTTTCAAACCAGGTGGTCCGCGCCACTCCGGCCTGGGCTACCCCTTCAAACTGTAAGGTATCGATGTCCTGCAGATCAGTGATGGTATCTTGCCCGGCACCTGCTGCAAACATAAAATGGTCGGCGCCGATACCGCCGGTCAAAGTATCATCGCCACCCCTGCCGGTAATCGTATCCTCATCTGATCCGCCATACATTCTCTCATCATCAGCATTCCCGACGAGTTCATCATCACCGCCATGAGCATAAAAAGTCCGATGCCCAAGGCTTTCGATGGATGCGTCCCAATTGGTGATGGGGTAGTCTAACACCGGTCTTTCTGGATTAGGACCGGCCACCAATTTCTCACTGGCATTAGTGCCTTCTGCCCAATGTATATTATCAATCTCATATGTGATTTCACCATTATTGGAGTATTCGTATCCAATGAGGAGCTTGGCACCTGTGCCGTTCCCGGTTGATCCCTGCCATTTTGCGCGCAGTATGGAAGGCTCAAGTATTATAAACCGGGTAAAACCTGTCACACCCTCATTTTCTACTGCATCACCAAAAACAATTGCTATCTTCTGTCCGGGTTCGCATTCTGCTTGACATTCAGAGACATGAACAATTTTTATATCTTCTGTATTTGCAGGCAGAAAACCTTCAACAGAAGGGGTTGAGGAACCAACGGTGTTCATCAAGACAGATCCTATTGGCCTTGGAGCGACCTTTCTAAGCTCCCATTCCGGCTTGACAACAATTACATTATAGCCGACAAATTCCCCGGTGACCGGATCCGTAGAGACCTCTTGGTCAGCGCTGAGGGTACGAAGTTGTTTGGGCCCTAATTGCTCTTGGACACCTTCCAGAATTACGGTTCGCAATCCTTCCGCGGTATTAAAAGAGATATGAAGATCAGGGCCGGATTGGCTTTGAATTATACTTGCCCAGTCTACCTTCGTTTGGGTTCGAATTTGTAATGTATCTCCGTTTTCACCCACAGAAAAATCTTTAATGATGGATGTGCCGGGTGTATCTCCATCCATTAGAAAGACATCAGCACCAGCCTCGCCTGAAAGCGTGTCAGAACCTTCGCCGGCCACTAAAAGATCCTGACCCTCACCACCATAAAGCTGGTCATCTCCGGCTCCACCATCAAGACTGTCGGCGCCTGCACCTCCATTTAAGACATCGTTACCCAAACCACCCTTAAGACGATCCTTACCTGAACTGCCGAAAATAGTATCATTACCACGGCCGCCTAGAATTTCTTCATCTGCAATGCCTCCTAAAAGATTGTCATCACCGTCTCCGGATGATAAACGATCTATACCTGTACCAAAAGTAATCGATTTTCCGTTAATATAGCTTAGGGTATTAGTCGACAAATCGATTTGCGCAATACCTGTTATCGCGGCAGCATTTAGTTCACTATAGGTATCAGGAATGGTTCCGATGACCCAGCCGCCGGCATATTCATCGGTCACCACATAATGTTTGATTTGTTCGGCATCAGTTCCAACGATTCCTAACGAAGCCAAGATCGATCCGGTTGCTGCCATGCCTGCAGCCTTGTCCTCAACCTTAAGCTGCCAGGTGCCGGTGCTGTCTTCCCCACGAAAATGAACACTCATCAGATCTTTGTTAAAGTGTAGTTCTCCCAGGGGGTTGATCAAGCCGGCCACACCATCGACCACGCCCAGCCGGTCAAGCAGAATGCTCTGTGTCCCACTGGGTGAAATGAGGGTAATTTTAAGATCACTCCACTGGGGGTGGTCAAGCTGAAGCTTGACAATAACCTGCTCAACATCCATGGAATCGCCCACATTAAAGGTCAAGGTCGTGGTACCATCAGGCGCGGCCACTGCGGCATCGGAAGCGCTGATAGTTTCAAAATCGTTTCCCTGGCTGACCCAGGTTTCAGCCATGTGCACAGCAGCACGGGCATCCACCATGCCGAACCCGAAATCATGGCTGTAATGCATGCCAATACCGTTCCAATCCATATCAGCGTTGTTTTCCCAGTCTGTCTCGGCCTGGGTGCCGTCACCCAGATCCTGGGTGGCTGTTAACGCCAGGATGGCCTGTACATCCCGGTAGCTGAGCCAGGGATTGGCTTCCAGCATGAGTGCTGCAACGCCCGAGACGATGGGTGTGGCAAAGGAGGTGCCGTCGATCTCTGCCGAGTCGCTGCCGAATACACTGCCGTTGGCATTTTCAATTTGAATGCTGCTGGTTAAAATGTTGGAGCCGGGTGCGGATATCAGGATATTGGCCCCCCGGTTACTGAACGGTTTGTTGAGCCCTTGATCTCCGCCAACGGCACCCAACCGGTTGACGGCTCCCACATTGATGGTATATGGGTTGGCTGTCAAGGTTGACAGGCCTGCATCATAGCCTTTGGACCGGTCGTTGCCGGCACCGTATACCAGCACTGTGCCAAGACCGTCCCGCCCCCGGGTGGCTGCCTGTTCCATGGCCTCCATGTCAATGTCATTTTGCAGATAGTATCCATTCTGCCAGGGATCGGCATACACCCACGAGTTGTTCACTACATCATAGTTCTGCATCGATTCCATGTCTTCCCTGTGATCACCGACCCAGTTTCGGATACCGAAAAAGAATCCGATGGAATCCAGGGTGACGTCATAAGCTACGCCCACCCCGCCGATCTCATTCCGTGCAGCGCCGATAACGCCGGCCACGGCTGTGGCATGTACACTGTGAACCTGCGTATCGGTAAAATCATCGCTTTTATTGGCTTTGAGATCGTCATGGTTGAGATCGGCGGCCTGACGGGCACGGGCAAACTGGCCGGATGGTTCCAGGACCAATACTTTCACCCCTTTGCCGGTATAATCATCCCAGACCTGGGGCGCGCCAACCGCTCCCAGATACCACTGCCGGATATAGTCCGGGTCACTGGGGGAATCATCCGGCATCAGCAGGACACGGGATTTGAATTTGCCGGAAACAGTCGGGTCGGCCGTATTCGTCACATCCGGAGCACCTTCCAATCGATAGGCAAACTCCATCGGGCCCTGGTATTTTCCATCCCGGACGAAGATGATGTTATCGCCTTCAACGCTGACTGTACCGCCCACAGCATCTCCCACCCAGGCAATGGCAAGATTCGGGTTGTCCAGATTCTCAAGGTCGATATCATTTGCCAACAGGCCGGCCTTGGCAATGGTATAGCGGGTCTGAGCAGCGCTGACTTCTATTTCATCGTTGACTGATAAAGCGGCATTCATGACAAAGTTCATAGCAGTGGGAACCTGGCCCCTCATGAAGCTGAAACGCTCCACATTGGTCACGTGCTGGATGCCGTTCCGGTTTGAAATTTTACCATCTTCAACCAAGCTGCCGTCATTGTTTTTAGTATCCGTGATGGTATAGGAGCCGTCTGTGTTTTTCTGAATCTGATAATCTTCCAGCTCTCCGGACAGGTTGATCATGTCAATACCGGCACCGCCGTCCACATAATCCTCCCCGCCGCCGGCCAGGATTACGTCATTACCGTCCTCACCATCAATCATATCATTGTCCAGGCCGCCGTCCAGCACGTCATTGCCGGTTCCGCCATAGAGCATATCGACACCCCGGTGGCCGCGCACCAGGTCATCTCCGGCGTTGCCATAAACAACATCATCCCCATCCTCACCGGAAAGCACATCGTCTGCATTGCCACCCAGAATCAGATCGTCACCCGCAGCCCCGCCAATAAAATAATTGTCTGCTCCACCGCCGATGAACACATCATCGCCATAGCCGCCATATACGACTTCAACATGGGCCTGGGCAAGATTTAGCATCACACCGTTATGGTCAGCGACCAGCACTGTGTCAATATCACTGCCGCCATCAATATCTGATTGCATATCATCTGCATCAATCACCAAAAGATCACGCCCGTCTCCCCCCCGGAACCGGTCAGCCCCGCTGCCGCCGATAAGCCAGTCATCGCCTGCCGTACCAAGCAAGGTATCATCACCCATATGTCCGATAGCCTGGTCAGCTCCGCTGCCGGCAAGATCTATTTCCACACCCAGGGTGCTTCTTGCTGCCAGGGCGGTCTCACCCAGACCGGTCACCTTGTCGATACCGGTGCCGTACTCGGTTGTTATTGTGTTCACTGTGGCCGAACCTGTTAAAGGCAGATCCCAAAGGTTTTTTTGGCTGCCGTCGGAATAGGTCGCTTCCACACCTTGAACATTGCTCTGGCCGCCCACAGTGCCGGTCTGAATATGGTCCGGGTCCAGGTCAATGGAAACAATGCCGGCATCATATAAACTCTGCAACTCTTCAGGAGAGGCGTATCCGTCCAGGTTGCGGTCCCCCCAAAGTTGCAACCGCCAATAGGCACTGTCATTTTCATCCAGCACCAGGTCATTGTTCTCATCCAGGTCAAATAAATTGGTGGGAACTCCGGTATCAGTTATCTCCACCAGCTCTCGGCCATTATTAATGCGCCTGTCGCCGTCTAAGTCCATGACCAGCAGTGGATCGCTGGAAGCCGGCCAGGGCAGGGGTTCTGGTATGCCGTCGCCGTCCAGGTCAAAATTGACGCCAGTGGCTGAAAACCGGATGCCGTCATTACCGGCATCCAGGCTGATGGGATCCACGTCCGATATCTGATCCGCAAGCCCTTTCACCAGCATTACGGTCTGATCCACTTCACTCAATACACCCAGAAGAGTGAAGTCCTCCCCGGAACCGGTCGTACCGGCTGGTGCATAACTTTTGCCCTTTTCCAGGGTCCCGCTATTGATGACGCCTGTGCTGTCTTCCACCTGAAAGGTAAAATTTTCCAAAGCAGTGAGACCAATAGCCACGCCGTCCTTTGAAAAATTGACCAGGGCCTCAAAGCCTTCTCCTTCACACATCTTATTATCAGTTCGGCTGAAAGCCTGGGGAGTTAACCATATGCGGACGGAATACTCTGTCTCGGCAGGCCCCACCAGGACCTCCAGGGCTCCGCCCATGCTTGTCTGAAAATTCTGCCATGATTCAATGGACTGCCGAAGCCCATTCATCACACGGTCTACCTGAGTATCCGAATGATTGCCCGGTCGCATGAAATCCGGCACAAATGCGCTGGCTGAGGTGTTATCCAGGCCGCCGTTATTGACAAATTCGCTGGGCATGGTAGCCGTATATCCAGCCCCACTAGCCAGTAGTCCCTCCCCGCCCGAGGTGGACCCCAATTGGCCGTTGTCCGTTGAGTCATGAAATGTGGGATGACTGAAAGGTTAAAAAGCCTTTCAATCGTTTGGGCATCAGTGGAGGAAAAATCAGTAGCCTCTGGCAATATGGAAATGACTCGTTTGATCTCCTGAGAAGCAATCTTACGCGCAATGGCAACAAGGTCCCCGGACACCTGAACAGCGGTTGAGCCTGTTTTAATCGCCAGATCATAAGCATAGCCGAGAGCTTTAAGACCTAATTTAATACCATCAACTACAGATGCTAATACTGCTATATTGAATTCGCCACTAACCTGACTTGAATCAGCTATATCATTAGAAATGGAACCACTGAGACGCATAGCTATTTTTATAATTGACCTTATGTCTGCCGTAACCTCGCCATCGATGACTTCATCTGTAAAAATTAAATTCCATACTGTTTCCGGATCATCTGCTATATTGAAAAGTCGAGGATATAGCGATTCTATAGATTCTGAAGGAAGCGTATCCCATGGAAGCGCCTCAGATAACTGATCAATCTCTTCCGATGATGCACTGCTCAAAGCAAAAAGAAGACTGCCGACAAGCCTGAAAGGAGCCTCTCTTTCTGTAATAACACCGTCATGATTTGCGTATGCAATTGCTGCCGCCAACTGCTGGACACCAGAAATATTCAAGTAGTCAATCTCCGCTGGAAATACAGCGTCACTGTTCATGAAATCCTGATCAGTCCAATCTGGAAAGCCATTGTGAGTTCCCAAAACCCCAAGCCCATCCGTGAACTTCGTTAAAATTGTATTGCCTCCAAAGTGCCCTTCTCCCATTCTTGACACCGCATCAATATAACGGGTTCCATATTTCAAACCATCAGAGCAGCCGACAAAATTTGCCACATCATGCAGTCGGTCTGCAATGGTAGGATCAAAATCATTTGGGTATACCTCTTTCAGCCCGGATATACCGCCAAATCCTGCAAATGTTACCAGATCAACCACAGGAACGTCGCTGCTAAATGCTGAAAGATAATCGTATGCAAAATATTGAGCAAGGCCTCCTCCCAGGCTATGCCCGGTGAAGGTTATTTGGGTTGCATCTAATTTAAGTAATCGGTCTAATACCCCGACTTTATTTTGCAACCATTGCTCTTTTCCAAGTGCTGTATCTGCTACAAAATCCTGGGCATCTTCCGAGCCGGTAAAGGTTACAATATATTCGGCAGTCCCTGTCTTTTCGTAGATAAAGGCTTTGAATCCAGTTTTTGGATCTTTAATTGAATCTTTAAAGACATATCCTGCCGGGATATCAGTTTTTTCATACGCTGCCTCGGCAAACCGGGCACAGAGACTTGCTTTTTCACCAGTTATCATTTTCTCACCTCATTTTTACAAAAATCAATTATTTTGAGAGTGCGGTCCTTATCATTCCCGTCTCCGAATTTGCGTATATTGGTGGTATGGACAAACGCTGCCTTGCAACCGTCAGGAGATATGGATACATCGAGTACCGGATATTCAATCAACGCTTCCATTTTGCCATCCTTAGCCAGATAGGCGTTAGGGCGTTGAGCCCCCCAAATCTTAATAAAGAAACCTGATTTGACGGGATAAATGGATATCTCACTTGCTGATAAAAATGGAATTTTAGCAGGAAGTTTTTCTTCTAAAATTTTACCCTGGGGGGTGAGCCACCATGCTTTTATGGGATATTCATCATAATATGTGCTTGTATAAAGAAAATAGGCTTTTTTCCATTCAATATAGCTGATTGAGTGAAGCCCGCATCCAGACCAGCCTCCGAATTGGACGGACAAAGGAATTCCTGCTACCCCCGGCTGCTCGTAATATAGCGCTTTTTCAATAAAAGGGGTCCGGTCAGTTATATTTTTCTTGGTTCGAATTTTAGGATCAAGTTCCATCAACTCGTAACTCGGCATTGGCGTTGGGTCAATATTCCTTTCCACGAATTCAAGATAGTTCATCCCGCGTAATCTGTATCTCCATGGATATGAAATTCCCGATTTATCCCATCTGTCTATATTGGGTTCCCAGACGCAGTCAAATTCGCGGTCAATGACCATGTTTTCATCCGGAGGCGGATAGGGATTAAGATTGTCCAGCGTCCCGCGATACCAGGTGTAACTCTTTTGTTTCTCATTCGTGGCAATTTCAAGATAGACAAGCTGATTATCCTTTGCACAAAACACTCTTTCTTTACTCCACTGGCCATGAAAGCTGACTTTTCCGGATGAGGTATCCCATACGACATTTTTATAGCCTTCTTTGAAATTATCGACGGATAATGATTCATTGGACTGGAACACGACCCGGTCATTATCCAGCCACAGGATTTCCCGTGTCGGACTCACCCAGAAACCAGAATCCACTACCTTGTATGGGGTATCACTGCATGAAAAAACATCGGCATGCAAAATAAAAAAAGACCGAACACCATAAGACGGTGAAATATTTCAATTGGCGCTTTTCTGCGCTCATTCTTGTGAAGATTCTTCATAGGACCTGATCTTCTCCCGGTTTTTTACAGGGCTGTAAACTATCTTTACCGATCTCAAATTCCTGATTTTATCTCAGGCAATATCAGGAAGTAAGCAATACTGTCAATAGGTGAAAACCCTTAAAAACAGTTAGTTTTCTGTTAGAATTTGGTTGTAAAGATTTACTTTTTATGTGAATGCTTTCGCAATTTTCATTTCGCCGGAAAATGATGATTTTTTTCCCAGAAAACATCGCAATTCAGTCAAATCATCAATTCGGTAATTCTTTGTTCCCTGAAGACTTGCTTGGGGCCATTAAGTTGATATCCGCCTCCGGATAACTGTCCGGCATTATCAGATTCCGGTACTGCTTAAGCCCGGCCCGCCGGCTATACTTTTCTGCAATATCCGAGACAGCCTGACTGCGCATTCCTGAAAAACGATCAGGGGATTCCAATGCCTCAATAACTTGTTCGGCAATGGCTTGCGTGTCGAAAAAGTCCGCCAGTATCCCATTCTGCCCGCTGCTCAGCACCTCTTCCACCGGAGGGGTGCGCGAGCCAATGACAAGGCAGCCGCTGGCCATAGCCTCAAGTATGGACCAGGAAAGCACAAAAGGGTAGGTCAAGTAAATGTGGGCTGCCGAGACCTGAAGAACTCTGCTGAATACATCATAGGGCACCCGGCCGAGGAAATGGGTCCTGTCCGGGTCGAGCTTTACTTCTTCCAACATCTTTTCCCGCCAGTTGGCGGCATTTGAAGGTGCTCGCCCATAGCTGACTTCATCACCGCCAACGATCAGGGAATGACACTGCTTATGCTTTTGCTGGATGATTTCAAGCGCCCGCATGAAGCTGTGAAACCCCCGGTATGGTTCCAGGTTTCTGGCCACATAAGTGATCACCGGGTCACCGGCCCGAAGGGTAATACCGTTTTTTGCCGTAAATTCAGCTTTGGGATCCGGTCCGAGATATTCCGTATTGATCCCCTCGTGAATCAAGGCAATTTTTTCCCGGTAGGTTTCAGGGTGACGGTTTCTCTGCCAGATGGTCGGGGAAACCCCCTGATCGCAGGTCTCCAGATTAAGCAAATGAAGTGCATTCCAGGTGCGCACCCGGGCATGGTCATCAAAATTTGAAGGAAACTCGGGGTCAAAACCCATGTCAGCACTATCTGTGCCGTAATACCACTCGCAAAAATGGATAATTCGACTATGTGGGAAAACATCCCTGGCATAGAGGGTATCTCCCCAGCCCGGGTGAGCCAGGATCACATCCGGGATGAATCCCTTTCCTCGAAGCCCGATAAGAATCCGGGCCACTGCCTGACCCCGCAGTACAGCATGCTCCATCTGGCGAAGATAGGGGTGCTGTTTTGTAGAAGGCGGGCGCCGCAGGCGGTATCTGACAACGCGCATCCCCGGTATGCCCGGTGCGGATTCCTGTCCGATGCCGACAACTTGCCAGCCCGGAACGGCAGCCCAATCCCGGGCAATATGACGGAATTGACCGGGAAAATTCTGATGAATGATCAGGATTTTCACTCTGATTTTTCTTGAACCGGCTGGGGCCTTGAGATGTCCAGCACCCCGTTTTTTTCTTCATACCGCTGAATCAGATTAGCTAGGGTTATTGCAAGGCGCTTGGCTGTCTTCAGTGAAACCGCAACCTTTGACTCTATCCGTACCATGGATTGATCGAGGGAAGGATTGCCGAATATGAGTATTGCTTCGTCTGTTCCCAAACCGATATTAAAGATACCGGCATACTGCGTTTTTACGCCATCTTCCATAAACCGCAGCGGTTTCATGCCTGCTTGTTCCGGGGCTTGGCCTTTTGTTTCATCTTGTTGCCGCTCATCTGAAAATACTTTTTTTTCCATTGTTCACATCTCCTTTTCATATTTTGAGTACCATATCAAACAAAATCAAAACAGCCGTCTTTTGGGTCTATCTCAAAAAACTTTCTTATGCTTTAGGCTCGACAATGCTAAACCAAAGATAGATCATTATCGAGATTTAACTTCGTATGACGTCTATGTTTCTGAATGATTAACAAAATATGAGGATTTGATTAACATTTTTACAGAAACTTTGCCTTTTGCCTTTTGATCAATATCGTTGATAAGCTTATTTCTGTTTTTTGGTTACTCCTGCAAGACCAAGGAGACCAAGTCCGAACAACATCATTGTGGCTGGTTTGGGAAAGGGGTTTGAAGATTTTTAAATGTGGACTTTTTCTATTATGTTTCGCCGATATGCTTGTCAATAAAGGTGTTTAATTCTTTTTCCAGTTTTCAGGATCACCCAAACTTCGAGAGCGAGCTTTAGTGTTTGTAATCTCAATATCTTTGTCATTAAGGCTTGGTACAAGATTTTCAAGGTAAATAGGGGACCGGCTTATACCAATCCCCGATAATTTTATCTGTAAAGATTATCAATCCAGTGAATAGCTTCTGTATCACTAACTTTTCCCAAATACCGCTGGGTAGTTGATAGATTAGCATGGCGGAGAATTATTTTTGAAACGATTTCAATGGGAACCCCTGATCTGCTTGCGTAAGTGGCGGCATGTCGTCTAAAGTCATGGGGATTCAAATTCACACTTACCATTTTCCCTGCATTTTTAACAATTTCTCGGGCTCTGGTATATCCCAAAGGAAACACGTTATTGTCATCTCCTATATTTAAGGAGGCAATATATTCCCGTAAACGATCCGCTACTTTTTTGGGGATAAAAACAATCTCGGTCTGATTTCCGCTTTTCGGTTCTGATAAAACCAATTTCCGGCCGTGTACATTTTTGACTTTTAATTTCAGAACCTCTCCAACTCTCATACCTCCTCTGGCCATCAATTCGAGCAGCAACCGGTTTCTGGAATTATCTGTCTTGAAAATAATTTCATCGACAACATCCCTGTCAAGAGTTGTCCATGGCTGTCCCTTGGCATTTTTAAACGTTTTTTCAATAATGGAGTGTTACAGGGATTTGCTATAGTTAAATCAAATGAATCTTTGATAAAATTAAAGAATGACCTGAGTAGGGAAAATTTTAGTTTTTTTGTTGATTGCTTTTGACCATCAGCAACCTTGGTCAAAAAAGCCATAACATCTTCGGATGTGATTTTTGATATTTCTGAATTGCCATATACTTTTTTAAAACCGGTTAAAAAAAGTTGATAATTTTTTACAGTGTTTTTTTTGAATTCATTTTTTGATAATCAAGAAATGTGTCGATTGCATTTGATATTCTCATGATGCTCTCCTTTAATAGAAAATGTTGTCTTTTTGCCTGGGAAGAGGCCTCAATCAAATATTCTACAGAGCATGATCATTTTTTTCAACTGACAGACCATGATAAAAGGAACAGATATCGGTTCTGGGTTGCACAGATATCTTTAATATTTTTCACTGAGGACTATTTCAAAAACGAAATCCCCTAAATGCAGGGTTTAGAGATCCGGACTATTATTAATAGGGCTCAGTACACACAGAATTTCCACGAAGACATCCTGCCTGTCAAATCAAGTTGATATGTTTTACCGGGAGAGTATAAGGGCAGGACCATGAAGAATTCATACGGATTAATCCTGGGCCTTTTGACGGTCCTGTTCTGGTCCACATCAGCCACCGCATTTAAAATCACATTGCGGTATATGGATGTGCTTCAGCTTTTATTCTACGCCGTCATCACGGCCACCCTCATTTTAAGCGCTCATCTGCTGATAACGAAAAAATTCCGCCATATCTTCACCCTCAAACCCGGAGAATATGGATTCTATCTGGTTCTGGGATTTTTAAACCCCTTCGTATATTACTGGATGGCGGTCAAAGCCTATGACCTCTTGCCGGCCCAGATCGTCCAGCCCATCAATTATACCTGGGTCATCACCCTTTCATTGCTGTCTATCCCCTTGTTGAAACAAAGATTTTCAAAGGTTCAGATTGCCGCCTCCCTGATCTGCTATGCCGGTGTGGTGGTGCTTTCTTACCGAAGCAGCAATGCCCCGGGTTCCGAAATCGATTATTTCGGTGTATTTCTGGCCGTTTCCTGCACCATCATCTGGGCCTTCTACTGGATTTATAATGTCCGGTCAAAACAAGACCCCATCGTCGCCATTTTTCTGAATTTCTTTTTCAGTATTCCGTTTATCGGCCTGGCCTGCTTTTCCTTTTCCTCGTTTGAGATCAAACAGATTGAAGGTCTCTATGGGGCCGTCTGGATCGGATGTTTTGAATTCGGTTTTGCGTTTATTACATGGATCGGCGCTTTAAGATCTTCATCCAATACCCATGGGGTAGCCAACCTGATATTTCTGACCCCTTTTATTTCATTGATCTTTATCCATACCGTTCTCGGTGAGGAAATCCTTACGCAGACCTATATGGGATTTATGCTGATTATTTCCGGCATCGTGTTGCAAAAATATTTTTCATATCGGAAAAGGGTTCTGCCCTGAAATAGTCCGGGCAGGGGTAATAAAACGTAAATTGGGGTGGACGAAGAAATTTGCCTATGATACAGAAAAGCCATGGATATCAAATGCTGGGGATCAAGGGGATCGGTG
>JAAUSZ010000313.1 GCA_012031875.1 Desulfobacula sp. | reverse complement strand
GGCGGGCAGGAGAAGGGTATAGGCCATCCGCCCGAAACCGTGGGCCGCCACCGTTGTGATCAGCCCCATCAAAATGACGATCCATCCGTAGTGAAGTTTCTTTTCCATGTCCATCTCCCTTTGATGTTCCATAAAAACAGCAGACTTCCGTGATCCTCAGCTTTCGACTACTTTTTCACAGGTTTTTTTGAATTGCAATGATTTATTGACCGGAGATTGCCGTGTTTATCGCCGGGCTTTATGAGCGGATTTGACGCCCACAAAACAGGCTGTCCCTTTAAACCGGCCCTCCCCTTCAAGCTTTGTTTCGCTGTAATGGATCCTGTCCAAATCGGAAAAGGCATGCCGCAGCTCGTTCTTCTTCAGGCAGAACCGGTCCTCTTCTTCGCCGGTAAAGGATTCAAAAATCAGAACCCCGCAAGGCTTCAACCCGGCCGTAATCCCAGGGAACAGCCGCCGGTCCAGAAACCGGATATTGAGGATGAGGTCATATTCATTTTCCGGGATCTCCCAGGTATCCAGGTCCAGGCGCCTGGCCGTGATCCCCGGATGAAGCCCGGCCACCCGGTCAATGGCCGTGCGTGAGATGTCAACGGCCTCCACCCGGAATCCCTTCTCTGCCAGGAACAGGCTGTTCCTGCCGTTTCCGCAGGCAAGATCCAGGGCCTGGCCGCAGGCGGATAGAGAAACATACTGTTCCACCAGCAGGGAAGGTGACAGCTCCCCTGGATTCTCCTGATACCGAAAATCCCATTTTTGCCGGTCTTTTTCCGCCATAATGCTTCAATTTCCTTTCAAGCCGCTTGAATTGTTCTGTATCCGTTTTCCCATCATTACCACACTGGGATAGAAAGGCAATTCACAATTGACTTCACCCCTTCATATCCGGTATGACTGTGAAAAAAAACAATAAACAGGAAACGCACGGACGGCAGGAGAAAACAAAATGGCATCACTCTTTGAACCCGGCTTTATCGGACCGCTGAAATTGAAAAACAGGATGATACGATCCGCCACCTGGGAAGGCATGTGCGGCCCGGACGGCAGGCCCACCCAAAAACTCACGGACCATTATGCAGATCTGGTGAAGGGCGGCATCGGGCTCATCATTTCCGGGTATACCTATGTCCGGCCCGACGGCAAACAATTGCCGGGTAAAATGGGAATCTATACCGATGCCTTTGCCGAAGATTTTAAGCGCCTGACCGGCACGGTCCACGATCTGGGCGGAAAAATAGCGTGTCAGCTGGTGCACGCCGGGGGCCAAGCCGATCTAAAAGCCGCCGGACGAAAACCGGTGGCCCCGTCGGCCGTCAAGGCCGCGGCCTTTCCGGAAATTCCCCAGGCCCTGACCATCCTGGAAATCGAAGACATTACTGACGCCTTTGCCGGAGCTGCCGGCCGGGCCAAGGAATGGGGATTTGACGGGGTCCAGATTCACGGAGCCCACGGCTACCTGGTCAGCCAGTTTTTAAGCCCCCTGACCAACCAGAGGACTGACGAATACGGGGGAAGCCTTGAAAACAGGGCCCGCTTCCTCTTCGATGTCTATGAAAAAATACGGGCCAGGGTGGGAAAAAACTATCCCGTGTTCATCAAATTCAATGGAGAAGACCACCTTGAAAACGGCTTGAACCGGGAGGACGCCCTTGACGTTGCAAGGCAGATTTCCCTCGCGGGCATGGATGCCGTTGAGGTGTCTTCAGGCAATGCCGCATCGGGCGAAAAAAGCCCGGCCCGAACCAAAATTGATGCCCCAAAAAAGAGGCCTATAACCTCTCCCTTGCCCAGGGCATAAAAAAAGTCGTCACCTGCCCCGTCATCTGCGTGGGTGGTTTCAGGTCCCTGGCCGTGGCCGAAAAGGCCGTGACAAAAGACGGCATGGATTTTATCGCCCTGGCGCGTCCCCTGATCCGGGAGCCGGACCTGCCCCATAAATGGGTGAATCATAAAACCGATAAGGCAGAATGTATTTCCTGCAACAAATGCTTTATGCCCGGCATGACCCGGGGCGGGATCTATTGTGTGGTCAGAAAAAAGGCTGAGTCACAGGCATCCTGAAATGATGGACATGAATCAGGAGTAAAGCGGGATGGAATTTTCTTTACGGGGGTTTATCCAGGGGTTCAAAGCCGGAATCCCCATCGCCCTGGGGGTTGCTTCCTATGGCCTGGTGTTCGGCATCCTATCCAGGCAGGCCGGGCTGGACCTTCTGCCCTCCCTTTGCATGAGCGCCTTTGTCTTTGCCGGGGCCAGCCAGTTTGTGGCCCTGGACATGTGGGTCACCCCTTTGCCTGTGATCGCCATCATCGTCACCACCTTTGTGGTGAATATCCGGCATTTTCTCATGGGAGCCGTCCTGGCCGAGCGATTCAAAGGCATGACCCGATTTCAGAAATACTTGTCCCTGTTCTTCCTGGTGGATGAGACCTGGGCCTATTCCCTCAGTGAGTGGAAAAGGGGAAACACCAATGCAGCCCTCCTGGCCGGGTCCGGATTCTGTCTCTTCCTGGCCTGGTCCCTGTCCACGGCCGTCGGCAATATCATCGGCTCCGGCCCGGTGGACCCGGCCAAATGGGGCATGGATTTTGCCTTTACCGCCATTTTTATCTTCCTGGCCGTCGGGCTCTGGCAGGGCAAAAGGGATATCCTGCCCTGGCTCATCGCCGCGGTCGTGGCCGTTATCGTGTCCAAAACCTTTCCCGGCAAATGGTATATCCTGGCCGGGAGCCTTTCCGGAAGCATCACAGGAGCCCTGATCCATGACCGGTGATCCCGACGCCTATCTCACCATCCTGGGCATGGCCCTTGTGACCTATCTGACCCGGATTTCAGGGTTCTATATTGCCGGCCGGATGTCCAATCTTAGGCCGGGTCTCGCCCGAACCCTGGCCCATATCCCCGGCACCATCATCATTTCCATCATTGCCCCCCAGATTCTGTCCGGGGGAATCCCCGGCCTCATTGCCGCGGCGCTTGCCTGGCCGCCTCCCTGGTGTTCAAAAACCTCATCGCGGTCATGGTCACGGGGGTGGTCACCATCTCCCTCCTGCGGCATTTCATTTTTATCTGAGGCCTCCCGTCATGAACCGGGAAGAACCGGGCCGGGGTCCTGACCTAAACACCGCCTTCAGGCTGTCGTCCGGATCAGCCATTCATTGATCATACGGGCATAGGCCAGATTCCTGCAAGGTTTGGCCAGATGACCGACGTATGGGTCTTTGGCCTTCAAATCCTCCATGGATTTTAAAAACTGTATATTGCCCGAGATAAAAACAATGGGAACCGAGGGCCGGTGTTTCCGGATATGCTCATATACATCGTAGCCGGTTTCCTTCCCCGCCAGCATATAATCCAGGCTGATCAGATCAAAGGCTTCGCGGTCAACGGCGGCTGCCGCCTCCCGGGCCCCGGCCGTGACCTTTACAAAATGGCAGAAGGGCTCACCGGTTAATATCCTGGCCTGAATACCGGAAATGACAGGCTCGTCTTCAACCACCAGGATCCTTTTCCCCCGGGCAATGGCCTGTCCTTCCATCTTTTCCTTTTCTTTTGCCGTCAGTTCCTTTTCAACAACAGGAAAGGAGATGACAAAGCTGGTGCCGCCGTTCTCCCGGCTGACAAAGGCGATGGAACCCTTGTGCCGGTCCATGCATTTTTTGACATTGGCCATTCCATAGCCGGACCCTTTGATCCCGGCCGGATATGCGTTTCTTCCATCCCGGCTCCCTTTGAGCGTAAAGGCCGGGACATAGATATCCTCATGGTGCGCTTCCGGGATGCCGCAGCCGTTATCCGCGATTTCAACAAAAACCGCTTTGCCGTCGGAATAGGTCTTGATGCGGATTTCAGGTCCGGAGGCCTTGCCGACGGCATGAACGGCATTCTGCAGCAGATTGACCAGGGCATGCTCCACCATACCGGGATCGGCCAGGAGCTGGGGAACCCGGCCGGCCAAGTCCAGGGTGACCCGGATGTCCTGAAGCTCTTTTTTCATCAGGTTCAGCACCAGCTTGATCTTCTCATTGATTTGAAAAAACTCTTCCCTGAGTTCCTGGTCCTTGGCAAAGGCCACCAGATTCCGGGTCAGGACGGCGCCATGTTCAGACTGTTCCAGGATAATGCTCAAGGCTTCCTTTGCGGCCTTATCCCGGCAGGTCATCAGGGTTATTTCCGTAATGCCCATGATGGCGCCCAGGATATTATTGAAATCATGGGCCATCTTGCCGGCCACCTGCCCCACCAGGGCATATTTCTCCTGCTCGGCCCAGTATAGAAGGGCTTCCTCATTTTTCTTCCGCTCGCTGATATCGACAAAACAGGTCCGGACCGCCACAGGCGTCTCGTCCTTGAAGATAATGGCCGGTGTCGCTCTCCCCACAATTCAGACCCGTCTTTTTTGTGCATTTTCACTTCAACGGGCCCCGGCACCCCGCCCTTTGCCATCATGGCCATGCGTGAGACGATCAGGTCCGTCGATTCCCTTCGGGATCAGACCGGGCCATATTGACCCGGCT
>JAAUSZ010000081.1 GCA_012031875.1 Desulfobacula sp. | reverse complement strand
AGGCGCTCCGACGGCACTGAACCCGGGGATGCCCTGGGGGTGGGAGTGGACATGGACCGGAAGGTAGCCCTGGGCTGCCAGGTTTGCGCAAAACAGGTTCAGCTGGCCTGATCCCTCCCTGGTCAGGGCGACCCTGCGGTGCGCTGATACTGGATATCCTGTTCTGCCAGGGGCACCAGATCGTCCACCACGATTCTGGTGCCCCTCTTTTTTTTGCTCAGCCTGGCGACGCAAAAGGCAAACCCCTCCTCCCCGGTGGGGGGAAAAAGGCCGTCACAGGCCCTTTCCCACAAGGTGTGATGGATCAAAACCTCTCTCATGCGCCCCTCCTTTGTTCTGCGAGCATGGTCAGCACCATGGACAGGTAGGTGACCAGGTTGTGGCGGCCCGGCTTCCACCCTTCGGCGATGCCGCAGAACCATTGCCAGCCGTGGGCGCTCAGGTCTATTGCCCCGTGGTAGGCGGCATTGTACAGGTGGCCGGTGTCAAGGCCCCCGGTGTTGGCCCCGGCCTTGAGGTAAAACCCGATGGGGCTGGCATGGGGGTAGTTTTGGGCAGCAGGACCATGGCATCGGTTCTGCTGCCTCCGGGCAGGGTCAGGCCTTTGAGCCTGACACACCATCCCCAGGAGGTCTGCGCAGGTGAGGGCACGGCGCCGAACCCCGCTTTTTTGAGGGCCTGCACCTCTCCATGGAACAGGGCGCCTTTGGAACCTGGGTTGCGGGGCACCGGGGCCGGACTGCCAGGAGAGGTTTGCCGGCGGACAGGGGAGTCCTGTCGGCCGGTTTTGCCCAGGTCCAGCAGGCCGGTGAGCAGGGATGCTTTGACCACCTGGGGGCCTGCGTTAAAGGTGTCGCCAGGCTGGACTGGGACACTGCCCTCTTTAACCTGTTTGCTGGAGCGTACTCCCCCGCTGGTGGAGGTATGGTAGATGGCCTCGTCCGGGTCCGCACCAGCTGGGATTTCAAGGTATCCAGGTCCACTCTGCCGTAGCCGCTGCTTCTCATGAAGCCGTATTCGTCTTTTTTGATGCTCATGGTATGTTACCCCCTTATGGTTTCCAGGATGTTGTCCAGATCGATGACGTTCCATGCCACTTTTTTCAGGTCGCTGGCCAGCATATGGGCCGATGCCACCACCTCGGTTCTGATCCCCTCCCGGCGAAGTTCCTCCACCATGGGGGCAAAGTCCCCGTCTGCCGCCACCAGGGTCAGAAAGTCGGGGCGCAGGCGCAGGCACATGGACAGGGCCGAGATTACCAGGCGCTGGTCATCTGACTGCTTGTACCCGCTCTCCATGGCCTGGCTGCGTTTGGCCGGGGCCTCGATCACCGTTGCCCCGTTCATCTGGAGCGCATGGCGTTTGCGCTCAAAGCAGCTGGTGACGGTGGCCAGGGCCTCGGGGCTGTCATTGTCAGGCACCTTGCGCACCAGGGGAACCAGGATCTCCAGGATATCGGTGTCCCCGCTCTGGCCTGTGACCACATCCCGGAAACTGCTTAAGGGGAAGTAGTCCATTCCAAGTTCCTTGGCCCTGTGCTCCGCCGGGGTAAGATCGATGGCGATGATTTTTTTGAACATGATGTCTCCTTTCGTTAAGGTTGTTGTGGATTTCACACCTTGCTGGCTGTGTTCTGAACCCTATGTCGGGACCAGCACCGGAAGTTACAAAATTTTTTTTTATTTTTTCCTGGCAAATTCGTTGATTGATGCTTGGCTTTTTGGCAGAGGAGACTGAGATATAGAAGTTTTGCTGGGTAAAAATGAGGATGATTTACCGTGGATAAAATGAACAACAAAAAGATCGTTATTTCAGACGCCCCCTTTGATGCCAACTCGTCCTATAAAAGGGGTGCAGCCCTGGCATCTGTTCGGATCAAGGAGGCGCTGTGCTGGGAGCCCTCCAACCTGTTCACCGAAAACAGGGTGGATCTGGGTGCTGCAAAAAAACTGGCAGATATTAGCGGATTTGGAGGTTTCTGGCCCAAAAGATCCTTTTGCCTGTATTGAACACCACATTGCAGCAATGCTGAAAGACCAGTGTCGGGAGACAACAAAACTCAGTTGCACATGATTATCCTATCTGAAATTCCGGAAAGTGTTTAATTGTCAAGGATACCATCAACCCAAAAAAGAATTGTATGATTTGACCCGACCACAACATGTTGTGGTTAAAAATCCAGCCGTTTAATGTTCTTTATTGGAGATAAAACGATGTAGCCCCGTTGAACTTTTCGTATATTATGGTTGATTCAATTTCTCTTCGCTGGGAAAAAGAAAGTTCATTTTGCTGAGATAGTTTGCCTGTCTTTCCCGGGTCTCACCCAGGTCAAAAGAACGTCCATATAATAATAGACAACGGGCGTGATATACAGGGTCAGGAGCTGGGAAGACAGGAGTCCGCCCACAACGGCCAGGCCCAGGGGCTGGCGGGATTCTCCCCCGGCCCCGTAACCCAGGGCGATGGGAAGGGTTCCCATGAGGGCCGACATGGTGGTCATCATGATGGGCCGGAAGCGCACCACGGCGCCCTCGAAAATGGCGTCTATGGGAGCCTTCCCCTCTTTTCGTTCCGCCTCCAGGGCGAAATCGATCATCATGATGGCGTTCTTTTTCACGATACCGATGAGCATGATGATGCCGACAAAGCCGTAGAGATTGAGGTCGCTGCCGAAGATCATGAGGGTGATGAGGGCCCCGAAACCCGCAGCCGGAAGGCCGGAGAGGATGGTGATGGGATGGATATAGCTTTCGTACAGCACGCCGAGGACAATATAGATGACAAAGACGGCCAGGGCCAGGAGGATTTGGGAACCGGCAAAGGAGGACTGGAAGGCCTGGGCCGTGCCCTGGAAACTGGTGCTCACCGTGGCCGGCAGGACCTCGGCCGACAAAGACCGGATCAGGGCCATGGCGTCCCCGAGAGCCACGCCCGGTCTCAGGTTAAAGGAAATCGTCACGGCCGGGAGCTGGCCCAGGTGGTTCACCGTCAGGGGGGCCGATGGTTTTGCTCAGGGCCGCAATGGTATCCAGGGGAATGAGCTGACCGGATTTTGCACGGATATAGAGCATTCCCAGGGCCGCCGGATCTCCCTGGTATTTGGGGTCCAGCTCCAGGATCACCTGGTACTGGTTGGTGGGGGCATAGATGGAGGATACCTGGCGGGAACTGTAGGCATAGGACAGGGCGTTTTCCACCTGCATGACGGAGAGGCCCAGGGCCGCGGCCTTGTCCCGGTTGATCTCCACCTGGACCTGGGGGTTCCGGATCAAAAGATCGCTGGTGACATCCTGCAGTTCGGGCAAATTCCTGAGTTTTCCCTGAAGTTCTTCAGCCGATCTGTAAAGCTCATCCATATCCTGGCCCTGGAGGGTGAACTGGTACAGACTTTTGGTAAACATTCCCCCGATCTGGATGGAAGGAATATTTCTCAGAAAGGTTTGAACCCCCGGAATCTTGGAAAGCTTGACCCGGAGTCGCTGAAGAATCTCTTCAGCCGAAAGTTCCCGCTCCTCCCGGGGTTTAAGGCGGAGAAAGAGCCGGCCCCCGTCTTTTCCGACGGAAGACATGAACCCGTCCACGTTGGGGTCCGCCGCAACAATGGCGGAAACCGATTCCTGGTGGCGTTTCATTTCCTCAAAAGAAGTCCCCTGGGCCATTTCCGTATTTCCATTGAGCCTTCCCGTATCTTCCACCGGCAGAAATCCCGTGGGAATGACGGTAAACAGCCAGCCCGTGGCAAAGGTGATGAGAAAGGTCAGGGCCAGGGTGGTCCTCCGGTAGTTCAGAACCTGTCTCAGGGATCGTTCGTAGAGCCGGCGCAGGCCGTCAAAGAAACGCTCGAATAGAAGATAGAGCCTGCCGTGCTCGGCCGTCTTGGGCGGTTTTAAAAACCGGGAACAGAGCATGGGGGTGAGGGTCAGGGACACCAGACCGGACACCAGGATGGCCGCGCTGATGGTGACGGCGAATTCATGAAGGAGGCGGCCGAGAATCCCTCCCATGAACAGGACCGGAATAAAGACCGCCACCAGGGAGACGGTCATGGAAATGATGGTGAAACCGATTTCCCTGGACCCCTTAAACGCCGCCTCCATGGCGGTTTCCCCCTTTTCCATGTGGCGGACGATATTCTCCAGCATGACAATGGCGTCGTCCACCACAAAGCCCACGGACAGGGTCAGGGCCATCATGGAGATATTGTTCAGAGAAAAGCCCATCATCATCATGACGGAAAAGGTCCCGACAATGGAAAGGGGCACGGCCAGGGAGGGAATAATGGTGGCGGAGAGGTTCCGGAGAAAAAGGAAGATCACCAGGATGACAAGGCCGATGGTCAGGACCAGGGTGAATTTGACATCGTGCATGGATTCCCGGATGAGCTGGGACCGGTCAAAGAGGATATTCAGCTCCACCGAGGCCGGGAGCTGGTCCCGGAAGGAGGGCAGCAGTTTTTTCACATTATCCACCACCTGGATGGTATTGGTCCCCGGCTGGCGCTGGATGGCCAGGACAATGGCCCGGGTATTGTTGTACCAGCCTGCGCTCCGGTTGTTCTCCACGCTGTCGATGACCTGGCCCAGTTCCTCCAGGCGGACCGGGGAGCCGTCCCGATAGGCCACCACAATATCCCGGTATTCGGCCGCCTTGAAGAGCTGGCCGTTGGATTCAATGGTAAAGGCCTGTTTGGTCCCGTCGAGAATGCCGGTGGGAAGGTTGACATTGGCATTGTTAATGGCCGCGGCCACCTCGTCGATGCCGATCTGCCGGGAGCCATGGCCTTGGGGTCCAGTTGGACCCGGACCGCGAATTTCTGGGACCCGTAGATATTGACCTGGGCCACCCCGCTGATGGTGGAGATGCGCCGGGCGATCAGGGTCTGGGCATATTCATCCACTGCGGACAGGGGCAGGGTCGGGGAACTGAGGGCCAGAAAAAGAATGGGCTGGTCTGCGGGATTGACCTTTCTAAAGGACGGGGGGGGTGGTCATGTCGTCGGGCAACTGCCGGGTGGCCAGGGAAATGGCGGCCTGGACATCCTGGGCCGCGGCATCAATATCCCGGTCCAGGGCAAACTGGAGGGTGATGCTGGTGGAGCCGATGCCGCTGCTGGAGGTCATGGAATCCACACCGGCAATGGTGGACAACTGGTTCTCCAGGGGAATGGCCACGGCCGAGGCCATGGTATCGGGATTGGCCCCGGACAGGGAGGCATTCACCTGGATGGTCGGAAAATCCACATTGGGCAGGTCATTCACCGGAAGCAGCCGGTAGGAGACAATGCCGAAAATGAGGATGGCTGTCATGATCAGGGAGGTCATGATGGGCCGGCGGATAAAAAGCTCCGCAATGTTCATGGCTTTTGTTCCCCCTGGCCCGGCAGATTCTTTGCCTCTATGGCCGCGCCGGGGGTCAGCCGGAGCTGGCCGTCCACCACAACGGTGTCCCCTGGGGCCAATCCGTTTTCGATGACGATTTCCTCTTCCAGGGCCGGGCCCACGGTGACGGGCCGGACCTCAACGGTCTTGTCCGGTTTGACAATGTAGACGAACTGGCCCTGCTGCCCGGTCTGGACGGCATTGGCGGGAACCGTCACCGCGTTTTTCAGGGAGGCCAGGGTCATGACCACATCCGTAAACCGGCCCGGCCAGAGTTTTTTGGCGGCATTGGCAAAGACCCCTTTGATCTTGATGGTCCCGGTTTCCGAATTCACGGCATTGTCCATGAAACTCAATGTCCCGGTTTCCGCACGCCCCGGCTCATCCGGAATCAAGGCCTCAATCTTTAATTCTCCCGCAGCCATAGCAGTTTTGACCTCAGCCAGCTTCTTTTCCGGGATGGAAAACACCACATTGATGGGACAGATCTGGTGGATGGTCACAATGGGAAGATCATTGGCCTTGACAAGGTTGCCGGGATGCAGGGCCAGGGTGCCGGTCCGTCCGGAGATGGGAGACCGGATACTGCAATAGCCCAGTTGGATCTCAGCGCTCCGGATGGCGGCGCGGTCCGAAGCCACGGCTGCGGCAAGGGATTCGGCATTGGATCGCAGCAGGTCGTACTGGTCCTGGGCCACAATCCCTTCCTTTACCAGCCCTTCATACCGGGCCGCCTGCTCCCGGGCATATTTTTCCTGGGCCTGGTTCCTGGCCAGGGCCGCTTTGTATTGACCCAGGGTGGCCAGAAACGGCTCCGGATCAATGCTGATGAGAAGATCCCCCTTTTCAACCTCGCTGCCCTCTTCAAAATGAACCCGGGCGATCTGGCCGCTGACCTGGGATTTCAGGGCCACCGTGGCAAAGGCCTCCACCGTGCCGATGGCCTTTAACTGGACCGGCACTTCCTTTTCCATGGCCTGGGTCACCGTGACCGGCACGGCCGGTTTTGTCCGGGGGCCGTTATTTTTCTCCGATTTGCAACCGCCCCAGACCAGAACCGCCATCACCAGACAGCCCGCGATCAAGCGCCTTGATCCCGGCATCTTCTCAAATTTCATGGTCATCCTTACTTCATATCCTTATAGAGTTGGTCCGCTTCGGTTTCATCCACAAAAATTCCCTGGCGGTCCGTCAATTCCCCCGTCACCAGCCAGAGGCGCGTGAGCGCATCGGCATAGGAAACCAAGGCTGCAATCTGGTTGTTTTTGGCATCGGCCAGGTCCGTCTCCACATCCAGGACTTCCTTGGTGGTGGCCAGCCCGACCTCATGTTTGCGGATAAAGGAATGCAGGCGCTGATCGGCAAATTCAACTCCCCGGTCCGCGACCTCGATCTGCTTGAAACCGGAATAAATCTCCCGCAGGGCCGCCCTTACCTCATTGGAAATGTTTTCTTCAAGGCTTCGGATCTTGAGCCGGATCTGTTCGCTCTTCAGGCGGCTTTTCACATATTCATTCTTTGCCGCCCGGTTTCCCAGGGGATAGGAAAATATAAGCCCCACACTCCAGCCGAAATTATCCAGCTTGCCGATGCCCACGGGATCATAGTTCCGGTCCCGGTCCAGGGCGTCCACGCCTAGCGAAGTATTCAGCGAGATGTCGGGCTCCAGTTTGTTTTGATAGATGCGGGTCTGGAATTCCGCCAGTTCAAGGTTTTTCTTTTGTTCAAGGAGATCCGGACGCGTGAGGGCAAGGTGGACGGCCTCTTCTTCCGGGATGTCCGGGATTTCATGGGAGGGTTTATCCGCCGGCAGGATCTCCACCCCGGCCTCAAGTTGCAGAAGCAGCCTCAGCGCATCCAATTGGTCGGCCACAGCCTTTTCCGCATCGATGAGATCCTTTTCCCGCTGGACCACGCCGAATTCGCATTCAGAATCTCCAGGGCGGGCAGGACGCCCGAAGCCACCTTGGCCTTGGTTTCCGCCAGGATGGTTTTGGCCAGTTCCAGGGAAACCTGCTTGACCCCCAGCTCTTCTTTCAGCCGGAAGAGCTTGTAATAGTCGTTTCTCACCTGGGCGATGGTGGTCAGCAGCTTGGTTTTGAACCGCTCCAGGGAAGCATATTTTGAAATCTGCGAGATGCGGATATTTTCCTCGGTCACTTCCCGGCCCCGGTTTTTGAACAGGGGCTGGCTGATGGAAAACACCAGGTCGGTCTGGCCGTAATGCTCAAGATAGGAGGGATTGTCGGTATCCGTATCGGAATTGTTGAATCCAACTGAGGCTGCGGCCCCGCTGGGAAAGAGCCGGCCCAGGGATACCTCCGTGGTATGGGAGCGGGTATCAATGACACGCTCTTCAATGGTGGGCCGGTCTTCTTCGGTATTGTCAATCCGGGTCTCCAGGACCAGCTTCGGGTCATAGAGAGCCCCGTAGCGGTGGATATCGGCTTCAAACTGGGCAGGGGTGTAACGTTCGGCCCGTACCTCCAGATTGTTTTCAACAGCGATACGGACCGCCTCGTTCAAGGTCAGGGGCAGCGGCTCTGCGGCCAGCGGCAGGCAATGGATCAATCCGTTCAGCAGAAAAATCAGAAAAACCGGAAACCGTCTCACAAAGAATCATCCCTCCCGGACCAAATAAACGGCTCCGGATCAATAATATTCATTTCCAAAATATCCATTTCCAAAATACCCAGGGAGAAGGCCACCACCCCTTCCCCAGGCCCTATTCCGCGACAAACCGGAGAATACGGCTGCCATTGTAGAGCAGCCGCCTCGGATTTGTCAAATGGATTTGGGCCGGTTAACCGTTTGCAAATTTTATTTCTCCTCGGGGCAGGCCACCTTCCAGAGACACTGGTCATCGGCTTCCAGACGGCATCCCGGGACCAGGGTCAACCCCTTCAAATCCGGTTCAGGGCAGGCCGTGGGCAACGAAATGATGTCGGCCAGGGGAACCTTGCCGTGTTCACGGGCGATCAACATGTAAATGGACGGAATCACGAACAAGGTGAAAACCGTTCCGACGGCCATTCCGCCCACCAGCACAAGGCCGATGGAATTACGGGCTGCCGCACCGGCGCCGGAGACCAGCACCAGCGGGAAATGTCCGGCAATGGTGGCGCCGCTGGTCATGAGGATGGGGCGCAGCCGGGTCAGGGCCGCCTCGTAAACCGCCTGGCGTTTGGTATTGCCCTGGAGCTGAAGCTGGTTGGCAAATTCTACAATCAGGATGCCGTTTTTGGAAACCAGGCCCACCAGGGTCACCAGCCCCACCTGGGAATAGATATTCAGAGTGGTGGTCCAGCCGTTGGTCCAGAAGGGGATATTCGGATCAGGCATTTTCAGGAAGGTAAACAGCAGGGCGCCGAACATGGCCAGGGGCACCGACCCTGCCAGGATGACAAAGGGGTCGCGGAAGCTGTTGAACTGGGCGGCCAGGACCAGGAAAATCAAAACAACGGCCAGGGCAAAGGACTGGATAAAGGTGTTTCCTTCAGCCTTTAACTGCCTTGACTCGCCGGTATAGTCAATCACATAGCTCTGGGGCAGGATTTTGGCGGCCTCATCTTCCAGAAATGCCAGAACCTGCTCCATGGGCCGGACCGGAACCCCGCTGAGGGAGACGGCATTGAGCTGCTGGAAGCGGTTCAGTGAACGCGCCACGGTCCGGTTTTGAATAGAGGCCACCGTACTCAGGGGGACCAGGGTGCCGGAGGGCCCCGTGACATACACATCTTTGATCTGGTCGGCCGTGAGGCGGTCCATGCGCCGGATCTGGGGAATGACCTTGTAACTGCGCCCGGCGATATTGAACCGGTTGACGTAATTGGCGCCCAGAAGGGCGGACAGGTCCGCACCCACCTGCTGGAGATTCAACCCCATATCCGCCACCTTGTCACGGTCAATGACGATCTCGGACTGGGGCTGGTCCATTTTGACATCAATGAGCGGCGGAAAAGCAAACATGCCGCTCTGGATGGCCTTGAGCTGGAGCCGGCCGGCAAAGTCAAGAATCTTGTCCGGCTCTTCAGTGGACGCCAGAATAAATTCCACCGGGAATTGGCCGCCGCCGGGCAGGGCCGGCGGGGTCACCGGGAACATCCGGATGCCGGGGATGGTCCCGAGATTTTGCTGCACCTCCGGCAGGATTTGAAAAATGGTGCGGTCCCGTTCCTCCCAGGGCCGGACCACCATACCGCCGAAACCGGAGGAAGGGTTGGTGATCTGAAAGGTAAACTCGGTCTCGGGTACGCTTTGGAAAACCTTGTTGGCTGCGGCTGCATAAAGGCTGGTCTGGTCAAGGGTGGCGTTGGCGGAAGCATCGATAATCCCGAAGATAACGCCCTGGTCCTCGGGAGGGGCAAGCTCCTTGGGCGACATGATGAACATGGGGATGGTCAACACGCCGATGACCACCCAGACCAGGTAGACGGCCGGGCGGTGGTTCAGGGTGTGGTTCAGCCATCGGCCGTAAAGGGCTTTGATTTTTTCAAAATTCCGGGAAATATGTCCTGCAAAACCGACCTCGGACATGCCGGTCTTGAGCATTTTAGAGGACATCATGGGGGACAGGGTCAGGGCCACCACCCCGGAGACGGCCACGGCCCCGGCAAGGGTAAAGGCGAATTCACGGAACAGGGAGCCGGTTAACCCGCCCTGCAACCCGATGGGGGCATATACCGCGGCCAGGGTGACGGTCATGGCCACAATGGGGCCCACCAGTTCCCGGGCCCCTTGCAAGGCGGCATCCAGTGGTTTTTTGCCTTCCTTGAGATGGCGTTCGACATTTTCGACGACAACGATGGCGTCATCCACCACCAGCCCCACGGACAATACAATGGCCAGCAAGGTCAGAAGATTGATGGTAAACCCGAATACCTGCATGAGAAAGACCCCGCCGATGAGGGACAGGGGGATGGCCACGATGGGAATAAAGGCCGAACGCAGGGACCCCAGGAAAAGGAAAATTATCACCACCACGATGAGCAGGGTTTCGCTCAGGGTTTTGACGACTTCGTTAATGGAGGTGCGGATATAGTTCGTGGCATCATAGGCCACCCGGGCCGTAAGCCCGCTGGGCAGATCTTTTTCGATGCCTTCCATCTCGGCCCTCACCCGCTCGATCACATCCAGGGAATTGGCGTTGGGCAGGGGCCAGATGCCCATAAAAACGGCTGTCTGGCCGGAAAAGCGGACTTCGGTATCATAGTCCTCGGAGCCCAGCACCACCTCGGCGATGTCCTGGAGACGGATAATGGCGTCCCCGGTTTGGCGCACCACCAATTGTTTAAATTCCTCCACCGAATGAAGGTCTGTATTGGTGATCAGATTGACCTGTACCAATGATCCCTTGGTCTGCCCCACCGCGGCAAGAAAATTATTGGCGGCAAGGGCCTGCCGGACCTGGACCGGGCTGATATTGAATGCGGCCATGCGCTCGGGCTTGAGCCAGATCCGCATGGCAAAGGTTCGGGCCCCCAGGATATCGGCTCGCTGGACCCCGTCAATGGCTGAAAGACGCGGCTGGACCAGGCGGGTCAGGTAGTCTGTAATCATATTCTGGGCCAGGACATCGGAAGTGAAACTCAGATAGGCCGACGCAAACTGGCTGTCCGCCGACTCCACATCAATGCTGGGCACCTCTGCCTCAGGAGGCAGATCACCGCGCACCTGGTTTACCTTTGCGCTGATTTCCGAAAGGGCCCGGATGGCGTCATAATTGAGTTTCAGGCGGACGCTGATGGTTGAAAGCCCCTGTTGGCTCTGGGATTGGATATAATCAATCCCGCCGGCTTCGGCAATGGACCTTTCCAGGGGCGTGGTAATGAAACCGCGGACCAGGTCGGGGCTTGCCCCCACATAGATTGTCCGGACGGTGACCACCGCATTTTCACTGCGGGGATACTGGCGCACGTTCAGGGTGCGAATGGCCTGGAGCCCGGCGATGATGATCACCAGACTCACCACAAGGGCCAGGACCGGACGGCGGATAAAAAGATCGGTGAATTTCATGAGCCCTCTCTCTCCCGGTTTCAGGCATTGTCAGGCCGGGGTGTCAATTGGAATTCCGGTGTAATGGTATTGTCCACGACCACGGACTGGCCGTTGCGCAGCTTGAAAACGCCCGTACTCACCACCGTGTCACCGGCTTTCAGGCCGGAATGGACGGCAACGAGATCCCCGTGTTTTTCCCCCAGCTCTATAAACTGCTGGCGGACCGTCTTGCCCTCACCCTTGTCCTCTATGACAAAGACCGAATCGCTGTAAGGGGCGTACAGTACGGCGGTGACCGGAATGGCCACCACGGGTTTTTTCTCCGGCAAAATAACGGCTACATTGGCGTACATGCCGGGTTTCAGATCTTCCGACGGATTTTTCAAAGTCGCCTGCACGCGGATATTCCGGGAGGCGCTGTCCACTTCGGAATTGATGGCCGTGATGACGCCGAGGATTTCCCGCCCATCGGTCGAATCCGTGGTCACCCTTACAGGAAGGCCGTTTTTAAGCCGGGCCATCTGCTGCTGGGGCAAAAGGAAATTAATATAGATCGGGTCAAGGGAATGCAGGGATACAATGGGCTGGCCCGGTTCCAGGATTTCCCCCAGGTTCACCTGCCGGATACCGAGACGCCCTGCAAAAGGCGCTTTTATGGTTTTCTTTTCAATGGCCGCGCCGATGCCGTCCAATTGGGCGACCGCCTTTTCATAGGCGGCTTTATTGTCATCCAACACCGAATTTGAGACCACCTTGGCCGCTATCAAGGCCTGGGTGCGTTCATAATTCTTCCGGGCCAGGTCGGCCTGGCTCCGGGCCGAGCGCTGCTCGGCCAGTTCCGCCGAGATGTCCTGTTGCAGCAGAAGACTTCCGGCGGTGATCCGCGTCCCCGCCTCAAAGGCGATCTTGGTGACCCGGCCGGCAGTTCAGCGCTCACGACCACGCCCTGCACCGATTGAAGCGAGCCCACCGCCGTTAACACCGATTCCCAGGCATAGGAGCTTGCCCGGGCCGCGCTCACCGTTTCCGGCGGCGGCGCTAACGCTGCTCCGTGGGCGGTCATGCGCCCTATCTGCAAACCCTTGACCGTTACGATGATCCCCACTACAAGGATCAACCCCGCAAGGGTGATGATGATGGGTTTTATTTTTTTCATTCCACACCTTCCTTGTTTGGCGGGAGAACCCGCCGTTCAATGCAGGGTCGCGGAAAAATGAAGTTTTCCAAGACACAGGCCTCTTCCCTTCACGCCGATGTCTGCTTTCCCTAGAACATTTCTGTGAAGGCAAGATTCATTATCATGGATAAAAGGATAAGATGGGGTCGATCAATGTCAATATGATCTTTCCTATCGAACGCTTTCCAGCCGCAGGATTTCTCCTGCATCGGTGGCAATATAAAGGGCGCCGTCCGGCCCTGAAACAAGGGAGCGCATGCGCTGTGACGGCAGGCCGGCGATGGTGGTTGCTTGGGTTGTCATACCCGCCGCATCCAAGTGCAAAAGATCTATGCGCCCGCCACGCAGGAATCCGACCGCCAGACGGCCCTCCCAGGCCTTCCAGTGCGGTCCGGTCAGGAAGACACAGGGCCCCATCCCTTCGGAAACCCCGCGGTTGTTCCACGATGGCCGGAGGGCCTTGGGGAACCGGGCCAAATCCGTCATGGATGTCGGCTTACCATCGGGCATGTTGGACGTATAACCGCAATAATCACTCGCACACGTTACCCCTTTTGTGGGCGCGGGGTCCCAGCCTCCGTTGCCGCCCGCTGCAAGCGGCGTCACTTCATCGCTGTGGCCGGGGCCGTGTTCAGATACAAATGCCCGGCCCGTGCCGGGATGGAAGGCAATGCCCTGCACATTGCGGTGTCCATAGGTGAAGATTCTTGGATCACCTCCGGGCGGCGTATGATTGCCGTCCGCGGCTTTGCCGTCGCGGTCGACCCGCAATACCTTGCCGCCCAGGCGGGAAAGGTCCTGGGGCAGCGGCCCGTTGTGGTTGTCGCCGGTGGTCACATACAGATAACCGTCAAACGGGCTGAACCGGATGCGGCCGCCGCTGTGCGCGCCCGCTCCGCCCCACCGGTTGAAGGATTGCTTAAACGGAATGCCGGTGATAATGTCCTTGCGGCCGGCCACACCGGTATAGGTTTGGTGGACAATGAGGCGCACGACGGTATTGGCTGTGGTCTTGCCCGTATTTGAGGCCATATAGACGTATACGTACCGGTTTTCGTCAAAGGCCGGATCCAGCGCCACACCCAGCATACCGCTTTGCCCCCGACAGAAAAAGTCGCCCGCCTCCAGGGCGGCCCCGGCCGCCCCGAATAAATGCCGGACCGTTCCGTCGGAGGTGCAGACGGACAGCCCGCGGCATTTTTCCGTAAACAGCATGGCCCCGTCGGGTGCAAAGGCCAGATCCCACGGATCACTGAGTCCCGACATCACCTGCGTAAGATTTATCCGGGGTTCGCTGCCGTCAGCCGCAATGGACCAACCGCAATGGACAAAAGCGGCCGCGAACAAGACCGTGCATATCACGGGGAGCACCCTTGTTGTTTTGCAGTTCATGGCTTGCCTCCTGATGGATTTGGCTGATGCGCTAACTCTCCGAATCTTTGGGTCCATGGGCTAAAACAGGAACACGTAACCGCCTGCCCCGGCAATCATCGAAGCGGTTAAAACAGCCAGTTTGGCCTGATCGAGCATGGCGGGATCTTCATTAAAGGCCAGGGCCGAGATAAAGATAGACATGGTGAACCCGATGCCGGCCAGCCAACCGGCGCCGTAAATATGTTTCCATGATACCCCGGCGGGTAAATCGGCCAGGCCCGATTTGACGGCCAGGAAGGCAAACAGGGCAATGCCCGTCTGTTTGCCGACCACCAACCCCAAAATGATGCCCAGGCCGACGGGCGTACCGAGTATCTCAAAAATATTGCCGCCGTTAATTTGCACCCCGGCATTGGCCAGCGCAAAGAGGGGGAGAATGACAAACGAGGTCAGCGGGTGGAGCTTATGTTCCAACCGCAATAAGGGCGACTGAATTTCCCCGGCCGCCGATTGCAGTGCGGCGGCGGCGGCTTGCTGTTCTTTCCGGTTGAGATCATGGGCGTTGGGATCATGGGTTCTTTCAATGTGATCTAATCGCTTGCGGCTCCGCTTCACAAACTCCAGGGGTAACCGCCGGGCCTGCGCCGGGATCGCAAATGCAACCAGGACCCCTGCCACAGTAGCATGAACGCCCGATTCAAAAATGGCAAACCACACCCCATGGCAATCAAGCCATAAAAGATCAGATGATTAAAACCGATAATATTGAATATGAACAATACGAACATCAAAACCCCGGCGATTGCCAGCCATTCCCATAAGATTTGTTGCGTATAAAACAAGGCGATGACCAAAATAGCGCCAATATCATCGCCAATAGCCAGGGCAACAATAAAAATTTTGAGGCTGCCGGGAATCCGTCTGCCCAGCAGCGCCGCTACCCCAAGGGCAAAGGCAATGTCTGTGGCCATGGGCACTCCCCATCCATCGGCTGCCGGGCCGCCGGCATTAAAAAATATATAAATCAAAGCCGGCGCGGCCATGCCGCCCGCCGCCGCCGCCAACGGCAGGCCGGCTTTGCGCAGCGAGGAAAGTTCGCCCACAATCAGTTCCCGTTTGATTTCCAGGCTCACCACAAAAAAGAAGATCGCCATCAGAAAATCATTGACCCAATGGTGGAGGGTCTCAAAAAATTCAAAATTGCCGATTTTAATCCCCGCTTTGGTCTGCCAAACGGCAAAATATGGGTCGGCCAGGGAGGAGTTCGCCAGGATCATGGCAATGGCGGTGGCAAGCAGCAGGACAATACTGCCGGATATCTCCAAATGCATAAATTCGGCAATTTCCGCTTGCACCCGCTTGCCTAAACGGATGAGGGGGTTCAGTTCACCGGGACATTCTTCAGCTTTATTTTCCATGATTGCTTCCTTTCCTGGAATCCGGCTAAGGACCAGTGAAACCGGAGCGGTCCCGGTAAGCGTCCGCCTGAATGCGCGGCTTAGACGGCATAACGGTCCGGGATGGCGCCGTGTTTGAACATCCCGTACAATTCCCGGATTTCCTCATGGGTATGGATCTTCAAGCGTCTGACAATTTCGCAGAGCGCCAGGGCAGGTTCCCAATCGGCAAGGCCATCGAAAACCAATAGATATGCTTTTAATCTCATTGGAAATGGACTCCTTTTGAAATACAGGCGAATTTCACGGGCCTCGGCCGGTCTGCCTCAACCGTCGCATATATTGAAAATTATCACAGGGATGCCTGAAGCGCAAGGGGGATGCCCGGCAAAAAACCGCCGGGCATCCCCTTTTTCATGCGGGAAAAAAGCTATTGAATGTTTGCTTTGGCCTTTTTCATAAAAGACGGGTCAACGGCATGGGCCATGGGAATGTCTTTTTTGATGACCCCGTTGGTCAGGCAGAAATCCACAATGGAACGGTAGCCTTCCTCGGTGAACTGGCCGTCCGGGGATAAACATTTTCGCAGGACCTTGATCAAAGCGGCGTCAATGCTTCGTCCGGGAAAGGAGGGAGAAACGGCCAGGGCCACTTCTTCGTCACTGTGGCGGCTCTGCCAGAGCATGGCCTTGTAAACGGCATTTGAAAAGGCCTGGATGATCTCGGGATGTTCCTTGACATATTTGTCCGTCACCTGGACATTCATGGCCTCATACCGCTCCGAGCCGTAGATTTGCTTATGCTGGGCCGGGTCCGTGGCATCCACCAGGATATTTCCCCCGGCCTCCATGATCTGGGCATACCGGGTGGCGCGGACATAGGCCCCGTCAATATCCCCCCGGGTCATGGCCACGATCTCGGCCCCGTATTCCAGGTTGGCAAAGGTCACATCCTTGTCCGGGTTGAGCCCGGCGTTTTTCACGGCGGTCTTGACGAAAAAATAGGGTGCGGAGCCGGGCATGCCGCCGAAAACCGCCTTGCCCTTCATTTCACTGATGCTTTTAATGCCGGGGCGGCCCACAAACATATAGGGCTGGCTGATGAGGGTGGTCAGGATCACCTTGCTGGACTGGCCCTTTTCAAAGGCCATGAGCACGGGTTCAAACCCGATGATGCAGAACTGGGCGTCTTCGTTGAGCAGCCCCATGAGGGCAAGGGGGCCGTCCTTATAGGTCACCAGCTCCGGGTCCAGGCCCTCTTCCCTGAAAAAGCCCAGTTCCTTGGCCAGGTATACGGGCAGCCAGCCTTCACTCCGGGTGGCTTCGGCCAGAACCACCTTGGTCAGAGCCCCCTGGTTTTGGTGTCTGTCGCGAAAGCTGCTGACGCGCCCGCAATCATTATCAGCAACAGCAGCCCCAAAATAAGTCTTGTTTTATCCATGTTTCTTTCTCCTCGATTGAATGGTTTTTCTGTTCTTTAACGATGATCCGGCCGCCATTTCAAAAGGCGGCCTTCACAAAAACTGAGTCCCTTGTTAAATGCAAGCCCCGTGAACAGCAGGACCAGAAGGCAGGACATGACCCGCTCGATCTGGTAGGTGGTGGTGGCGTATTGCACCATCCATCCCAGGCCTGCGCTGGCGCCCATGTATTCCCCCACAATGGCCCCCAACAGGGATGCGCCGATGCCGCCCCTGATCCCGGTCAGTATCCAGGGAACACAGGAGGGCAGGATCACCCGCTGATAGATCTGGAACCGGCCCGCGCCCATGAGCCGGATGGCCGACACCATATCCGCGTTCACGCTCCGGATGCCCTCAAAGGTGCTGAAAAACACCAGGTAAAACACCAGGAGGGCGGAGATAAAGATCTTGGATTCCATCCCAAGCCCGAACCAGAGGATGAAAATCGGGGCCAGGGCCAGTTTGGGAATGCCGTAAAGGGCCGTGATGATGGGCCCGAAAATATCGGCCACCCATCTGATCCGGCCAAGCACGGCGCCGATGATGACCCCGGCCGCAGTCCCCAGAAAAAGTCCGGCCAGGGCTTCCTGAAGGGTAATCCAAAGGTGTTGGGCCAGTTCGCCGGACATGAGGAAATGATAAAAATCCAGGGAAATGACACTGGGACGGCTGGAATAAAAGGGATTGATAACCTTGAATTCCGCCAGGACCTCCCATAAAAAAAGCCCGGAAAGAATCATGGCCGTCATCAGGGTCTTGCTGCGGGCCTTGATGGACGGATCATCGGTTTTCATGGAGGACTCCTTTCCCGGCCCGGGTCACCTCGGCGCTGAGGTCCTGCCAGATCTGTCTGTGAAGGGTGATGAACTCTTCCGAAAACCGGGTTTCCGCCACAGACCGGGCCTCGGCAGGGAAACCGCATATTCGGATTTGATGGCCGCAGGCCTGGCCGTGAGCAGGACCACCCGGTCGGAAAGGGTGATGGCCTCGGTCAGGTCGTGGGTGACCAGGACGATGGTTTTCCTGTGGTCCTGCCAGATTTTCAGGATATCCTCCTCAAGCTCGTCCCGGGTCTGGACATCCAGACCCACAAAGGGCTCGTCCATGAAGATGATGTCCGGGTCATAGGCCAGGGTCCGGATGACGGCGGCCCGCTTTTTCATGCCGCCGGAAAGTTCAAAGGGATAGCTGTTTTCAAATCCGCCCAGCCCCACCTGATGGATGAGCCTGTCGGACACGGATTTTTTTCCCCGGTCTGGAACGCGGCGCAGCTCCAGCCCGATCTCTACGTTTCCCCGCACCGTGAGCCAGGGCAGGAGGGTATCGATCTGGGAAATATAGCCCAGGACCGGCGCCCGCCCTTCCCGGCCATGGATCCGGATCTCTCCGGAATCCGGCTTTGACAGCCCGGCCATGAGGCTTAACAGGGTGCTTTTCCCGCACCCGCTGGGGCCCACCAGGGTCAGAAATTCCTGATCCTGCACCGAGAGGCTGATATGCTTCAGAACACTCAGGCCGGCCTTGTTTTTCAAGGCATGGGTCTTGGATACATCCTTGACTGAAATAGATTCTTTTTGCACCGGGGCCCTCCTTTTCCGATAAATTCCAGCTATAGATAATAGGCGGTCCCCGGCTGGACATCCGGTTTCAGGTTCGATTCTGCGGCCCGTTCCAGAATCTTTGTTTTCTTTTCATCCGGTTCCGCCGCATTCAAGGTCTTTTCCACCCCGTCCACCATCCCGGCGAACACCCCATAGGGAATGCCGATGCCCAGCTCCCCGTCCTCCCATTGGCAGGTGAACCGGGTATTGGAGCAGAGCAGGGACACATTGGGCCGTTGGGTCTGAAAGGGCCGCACCGTTAATTCGGCGCAGACACCCTGGGTCCCGAGGCTTTCCATCACCGGCAGGGGCCCGAAATGATAAATATAACCCTGGACAAGGCGCATGGCCTGGTTGGGATCACAGATGGCGATAACGACATGGGGAGGGGTTCTGCAAAGGGAAAAGGGGCCCGCGGAAAAACCGTAAGCCTTTTTCTTCATGAGACTCACTTGGGATGCAGTGTCCTTTGCCCGGTCAATGTCTTTGTATAATCCCAGGGACAGATACCGCCGGCCGGAAAGGTATTCTTCATCGGGCGGGGTCAGGCCCAGGGCCCGCCTGGCGCCGGGGCAGCGGATAGGGTCCGGCCCGGATTTCCGGGCATGGCCCCGGGCCGCCATCCTGACCATGGCGCAATAGGACATGGAGGCTTTCATGGGTTTTTCAGGAGCCCTTTCATAGTCCTCGGGGTTAAAGAAAAACCGCACCCCCACCAGTTTTCGTTTCAAGCCCAGCAAGCAGTCCAATTTTGCTTCCCAGGCTTCCGGGTCCTTCTCCGTCATCATGAGCCATCCCTTTTTTGTTAAACACCTTTTGCCTTACCGGTCCTTCAATAATAGAAAAACCCGGGTCTTGGCAAATTGATAGTTATGATGCGGATTCCAAAAGCTATTGATGATTCCGATAAAAACGACGGCATGGGTTTAAAAATAAACGGAAGCCCTCCATGGCCAATACCCCGTAGGGTCAAATTTTGGATTGAATTCCGAAAAATTTTCAGATAAGGTTTTTTCCTATCTATTATTTACTAGGAGAAAATGAAAATGACTATCCGCAACCTCAACCGGTTTTTCATTCCTGAAGGGCTCTACAATGACCTGAACGATTACAGGCGGGCCAACCAGTTTTTAAACTTTGTCTGGATCAGCGCCTTATTTTTACTTCCAAATACCTATAAATGGTATAAATTGGCGCCGCCCAACTGGCTTTCAGTA
>JAAUSZ010000312.1 GCA_012031875.1 Desulfobacula sp. | reverse complement strand
GAGTGAAAAATTCCACCTTGGTATCGGAAACATCCTTTAAAAGACGCTCCCGACGGGCCCGTTCTTTTCCTCCAGCCCGGGAATCAGGGTGGTCATGAGGCGGTCATGGAGGGCCGGGTCCTGCAAAAGGGCGTCAAACAAAGCGGCCAGCTCTGCATGGCGAAGATCGGACCCCATGACCCAGCCGGAGCCCATAAATTTCCCCTGAACCTCAAGAATGCATTTTGAAACCGTTATTTCACCCAGGTTAAACCGTGAGCCGGAGCCGTCGGCCCTGGCCTGGACCATGAGCATCCCGGTTTCCGGACCGGTAATCCGGGCGTACTCGCAACCGCCCTCCAGCCCTTCCAGGCCGGCCTCGAGATCGGCCGGGTCCGCATTGCCCAGCAGCCCTATCCAGGCTTCCCTGCTCATCCGTATGGGTTTTCCGTGTAATGAATTCATGGTGAAATGAATTTAACACGGAAGAAATGAGGAAATGATTAATAATCTGTTACGGAATGGTTAAGATTTGGCGGATTGAGATTGATTGCAGGGAACGGGCCCTAACACGTTTTTTAAACAACACTAATAAAAACTTAATAAACACCGTCTATTATCCAGGCATAAACGGCAATTGACCATGGATGACACCCCATTGGGAGGAAATTGAAAATGTATATGGCCCACGATGTTCCCGGAAGGCTGAGAGTAAAATTTGAAAGGTTCAGGAACAATCCCTATCAATTGAACAAGATCAGGGACTTGCTGACAATGGGCGGCGTGTATAAAATAAACATCAACACCGTCACCGGAAGCGTTGTGGTGATGTATGATCCGCTGTCGGTATCCTCACCCCGGCTCATTGCCGTTTTAAATGACAATGGCTATCCCATTGACATCCAGAAAGATCTCCAGAATAAAAAGATGGTGGAAACCCATGAAAAGATTGCCGCCACCGTCGGGAAGGCGACCTTTTCATGGATCGCCGGCCGGATTCTTGAGGCAAACGGGTTATCACTGATCGCCGCCTTTATTTAGCCGGGCCTTTAGTTTTTTGCCAAGCCTTTCCAGGCGGCCCTCATATCCGGTCTTGGTCCCGTCCGAGAGGCCCAGGGCAATGGCGTTCCGGCAGACATCAATGGCCTTTTCATATTCCCGGTCTTCCTCAAAAAGAATGGCCAGTTGCTTAAAAATGATCACCTCTTTAGGGTCCTCCCCCAGTTTTTCAAAAACAGCCGCCTTCAATTCTGAAAACTCCTTTACATAGGCTTGGGCCAAATCCTTTGACAGATCCCGCATCTTCTGGTCCATGGCTCTTTTTTTATAGGCCGGTTCAAGGCATTGGATATATCCTAGGTGCCTTTCCCAGGGGGTTTTAATCTTCTTCAGGGCCTTGAGCATTTCCGCCGGAGTGTGAAGATTTTTCATCTCCGGATCAGGAACCCGGCCCTTTTCGGAAGCCTTTTCAGTCGGCTCATCTTTCACCTCACCGGGCTCATTCTTTTTCCGGCCTTTCAAATAAAAATAAACAAAGGCGCCCAAGGCCGTTACCGATATCCAGTACATACTCTCTCCCCATATGATAATGATGGAATGGCATAACCCGCCATCTGCAAATACTCAAACCCTAGTTACAGAAATGTTTAAACCCGGCCGCCATATTTTCCAGGTCCGGCCCGCCGGGATCTTCGGTTTTTAATGCATCCGCTTCTTTGACATCCGGTGCATCCCCTTCCCCGCCCCTGCCCGGCAGCCCTTGTCGAAGTGACAGGGTTTCCTTCACGGCCTTGTTGGCTTCATTGAAAAGGAAAGGCATGGTGGATGCGGCGCCGATGACCAGCCCGTCCATGAGCGTGATGGCAGAAAGCCCCAGCAGGGACCGAAGGGGCGGAAGGAAAAGGCTCATCACCTGGATCATAAGAGAACCGCCGATGGCCCAGTTCATATATGGATTCCGGGGCAGTTTCTTTTTTGTAAAAATCCCTGTGGTTTCGGAACGGCAGGACAGGGCATGAAACAACTGGCCAAAGGTGAGGGCCTGAAAGGCAAGGCCCCCGGCCATGGCGCCGGTGCCGTAGCGGGATATCCCGTAAAGAAAGGCGCCCATGGCCCCGGCCGTGATGGTGCCGGATTCAATGAACATCCCCCGGAAATCTTTTTTGCTGAACAGGGGGTCTTCCGGATTTCTGGGCTGCTGCTCCATGACATCCTGTTCCGGTTTTTCCGCTGACAGGGCAAGCCCCGGAAGGACGTCGGAGATCAGGTTGATCCACAAAAGCTGCATGACATTCAGCGGAGAGTTCAGTCCGGCAGCCAGGGCCGTCAGGATCAACTGGATCTCACTGATATTGGTGGATAGGGAAAAATGTACGGCCTTCCGGATATTCTGGTAAATGCACCGGCCATCGGCCAGGGCCTCGGCCATGAGTTCAATATTGTCCCGGCTCAGGACCACATCGGCCACATCCCTTGCCAGATCCGTCCCGGTCCGGCCCATGGCGATGCCGATGTCGGCCGCCTTCAGGGCCGGGCTGTCATTGATGCCGTCCCCGGTCATGGCCACGGTCTGGCCGGAAGCCTTGATGGCCTTCACGATTTTCAGCTTCTGGGAGGGGGTGACCCGTGAATACACGTGAACCGCGCCGACCCGCCGGATCAGCTCCTTCTCATCAAGGCGGACCAGCTCCGATGCGTCCATGATCTCCAGGGCCGGCCCTGGGAAGATCAATCTGCCGGGCAATGGCGCAGGCGCTGATCTGCTGGTCTCCGGTGATCATGACCGTTCTGACGCCGGCCTGGTGAAACCGGCGGATCAATTCCCGGATGCCTTTTCTCGGCGGGTCCATCATACCGATTAACCCCAGCCAGGTCATCCGCATTTCCGGTTCATCATCGGGGCCGAGATCGGTCCGGCAGAAGGCAAATCCCAATACCCTCAAGGCGTTTTCCGCCATCTCGATATTGGCCTTCCGGATTCGCAACCGGGTTCCTGCAGTCAGCGGCAGGGTTTCCCCGTCCATGAGATGGGTCTCGCACCGGGAAAGAACGTCCAGGGGGCTGCCTTTGACCATGACCAGAAAACCCTCCTGTTCCCCGGAGCGGTGGACCGTGCTCATGAACAGCCGTTGTTCCGACCGGTGATTGATCTTGATTAGGGGTGAGGCCTTCCGGATTTTTTTGACATCAATCCCGCCGCCGTCCACCAGTTCCGTTAAGGCGCTTTCCGTTGCTGATCCTGAAATATCCAGCCGGCCGTCGGAGCATTTTCCGTTGATTCTGGTCTCACAGCACAAGGCGCATACCGAATACATCATTTCCAGTTCAGGCAGGTCCGAAGGACGGATTTTTTCACCTCCCAGGACAGGGGCTCCGTTTTCAATGCTCAGCCATTTTTCACCGGTATAGAGGGTGGTGGCCTTCATCCGGTTTTCCGTGATGGTGCCGGTTTTATCCAGACATAGGGTCTGGATGGCGCCCAGGGTATCGACGGCGGGCAGATGACGGATAATGATATTATTTTTCTTCATCCGGTTGATGCCCAGGGCGAAATTGACGGTGGCAATGGTGGGCAGGCCTTCCGGTACGGCGGCAGCGGCAAGGGAAATGGACATTCTCAGCATATTGAGAAACCCGAACCCCATGAACAGCCCCAGGCCGAAGACCCCGGAGCAGACCAGGCCGCATCCCAGGATAAGCTTGTTGCCGATGGCGTCCAACTGCCGTTCAATGGGCATCCGGGGCACCAGGGTATCATCCAGCAGGATTTTTAATTTTCCGATTTCCGTGGTCCGGCCCGTGGCCACGACCACGGCAAGGCCCTGGCCGCCGGTGATGGCCGTTCCCATGAAGGCCATATTCCGCCGGTCCGCCAGGGCGGTATCGTTCTCCATGATGGGCCGGGCGAATTTTTCCACCGGAAGGTTTTCCCCGGTCAGCATGGATTCATCAATGGTCAACTGGAAGGCCTTTATGATCCGGCAGTCGGCAGGAACATAGGAACCGGGTTTCAATACCAGAATATCCCCCGGCACCACTTCCTCGGCGGAAACAAAGACCGGTTTGCCGTCCCGGATGACCTCGGCCATGTGGTGGACCAGGTCGTTGAGGGCATCGATATTTTTTTCCGCCCGGGTTTCGGTGACATAGCCGATGGCGCTGTTGGCCAGGACCACCCCGAGAATGATCACCGCATCCAGAAGCCCTCCGGTGAGGACCGATACTCCGGCGGCGGCGCCCAGAAGATAGACCGGCAGGGAATTCATCTGCTCCAGAAAAATTTGAATTCCGGAACGGGATTCGGCTTTGGGCAGGATGTTTTCACCATATTCCCGGCGCCGGAGGGCCACTGCATCGGTTGAAATTCCCGATACCGGATCTGTTTCAAACGCATGGAGCACCTCAGTCACGGGCCGGGTGAACCAGTTCCGGGGCTCATCCCCGGTTCGGGGGCGGATCAGGTTTTTGACCTTGTCCAGGGTCCGCCGGGCCGTGGACTTGAGCTTGCCTTCCTTGGGCCGGACCTCCGGATCTTTTCCCCGGCCATCGTTCCTCTGTTGAATCTCTTCCGCGGTTTCGT
>JAAUSZ010000311.1 GCA_012031875.1 Desulfobacula sp. | reverse complement strand
TTTCCGGTAAATATTATCCACATGAAGGAGATATCTATCCCGGTCTCCTGTGAAATCTCCATGAATTTTTACGCATCCCGATGATGTTCAGGGTTTCCCGCTGACGGACATTTCCACACAGGCCCGGGGATTGGTCTGGGGCTGTTTCAGGGAAATCCGGCCCGTGAGGCGGTTGATGCTGTCGATATTCAACTGGTTTTCGGCAATGATGGCGGCCACGGCCGAAATCTGGCGGGCAGAGATGGTTCGGCCCAGAAGGGTGATGACCCGCCTTTCCTTGCCGTGGTCGTGAACCCATTTTTCATAATCCTGGGGGTCAATGGGGGTGATGTCGATGTGAAGCCCCATATTGTGGCCTTCAAACAGCATGTCCTTGAAAATGGCGGAATAATCCCGGGGATCAGGAATTTCCGCCAGGATCCCGAAAGAAATATGCTCGTGGATCACGGCCTGGCCGATATCCAGGATGGTGACCCCGTATTCCGCCAGGATCCCTGTAAATTTTGCATCCAGGCCCTTTCTGTCCCTGCCTGTGATATTGATCAGTACAACCTCGCTCATTGCCGATACCCTTTAATTTACACCCTTAAATTCATCTCTTCTTAAAATCTTAAAGGCAGAATAGCGGTTTTCCGAACTCCTGAGCAGTTTCAAACCCGCCGCCGGCCTGCCTTTACCCTGATATTTGAGGTACTTATATCTTTGGTTGGCCCGGGTTGCAAGCAATTTAAGCACAGTCCCATAAATATTTACGCAGCCCTTTGATTGATTGACAATTAAAATTTTTACACATATATCTTGCTCTATGTTGTTAAAGAATCCAGGCCCAATGCGCCATATTAAATATCTGATGCTCTCTTTGCCATGAATTTCAGAAGTATCATAGATCCCCGCTCCCTTTCCGGCACCGGCTTTTTAAGCGTTCTGGTCACCATCCTGATTATCGCCCCCACCATCGGCAGTTTCTGGATCTTTACGGAATACCACAAAAAAAAAGAAGACCTTGTCAAGATCCGGGCCCAGTATATCGATGTCTATAAAACCAGGCTGCAGGATGATATCAACAATACCATGGGGTTCATCAACTACAAAAAATCAAGCACCGAGGAAAGAGTAAAGGCCCTTGTCCGGGAAAAAGTCCAGGATGCCTATGCCCTGGCCTCCCATATTTACGGGGCGGATAAGACCACCCTGCCTGAAGAAGCACTCAAATCCAGGATCATCGAAACCCTGAGAACCATGAAATGGGACAAGGGCAAGGGGTATTATTTCATCTTCGACCATAACGGGGCTACTGTCCTGAACTCGGATATCCCGGAAATGGAAGGCTATGGCATGATGGACATGAAAGATATGGACGGCAATTTTGTGGTCCGCGACATCCTGTCCCTTGCAAAGGAATCGGAGCCTGGGTTTTACCCCTACCGGTGGAGCAAACCCGGATCTTTGGGCATCAACCATCTGAAAATCATCTGTATGAAAAAATTTGAACCCTTTAACTGGGTGATCTGCGCGGGTTTTTATTTGGAGGACATGGAAGACACCATCAAGGGCGAAATCCTTGACCGGATATCTCAGCCCACGGGCGATAAGGACCGGTATACCTTTATCCTTGAGAAGGACGGCTTCTGCCTGAGCCACCCCTCGGCCCGGTATTACCGGAAAAATGTGATCCGGGAAACGACTCCCGAAATCGGGGGCATTTACAAAAAACTGATTGATGCCAGTGTGGAAAAGGGGATGGATTACGTGGAATACCCTGTTGAAAAGCCTTCCACCGGCGTCATCGCGACCAAGCTTACCTATGGGGTGTTTCACAGGGAGCTGGGATGGGTCATCGGAACAGGGGTATACCTGGATGATATCGAAAAAATCATTGAAACGGAAAAATCATCCTTTAACACCGAGCTGAAACACAATATCCTGATCATCCTGTGGTTTTCATTTCTTCTGGTCATCCTCTCGCTCATCCTTGGTTTTTTCATCACCAACCGGCTTTACCAGGGAATGAATCTGTTTACGGATTTTTTCAGGAAAGCCGCGGTATCCGATACCAAAATCAATGAAGGCCTTCTGATCTTCAACGAGTTCAAGCTCCTGGGGCGGCTTGCCAACCAGATGGTGGAAGACCGCATCCTCAAGGAAGAGAAACTGAGAAAGGCCATGCAGGACACCGTGAATATCCAGAACATGCTCAAAAGCATCACCGATTCCATGCCCTCGGCCCTGATTGCCATTGACCAGGACATGAAGATCCTTCAATGGAATAAAAAAATAGAAAAAACCACCGGGATTTCGGCCAGGGCAGCGGAAGGCCGCCTGCTGACCGATCTGCTGCCCTTTGCCCCGCAAGAAACCGAGGTGATCGAAAAAACTTTCAGGGACGGGATTCCCTATACCCAGACCCGGGTCATGGAGACCGCGGAAAAAGAAAAGCGCTATGAGGATATCACGGTCTATCCCCTGGTCACCCATACGGTCAAAGGAGCCGTTATCCGGATCGATGACACCACGGAAAAGGTCAGGATCGAAGAAATGATGATCCAGTCTGAAAAAATGCTGTCCGTGGGCGGGCTTGCCGCGGGCATGGCCCATGAAATCAATAATCCCCTGTCCGGCATCATCGGAAACACGGATGTCCTGAAAAACAGGCTCATGTCCGACCTTCCGGCCAATGACACCGCGGCCGGGGACATCGGCATCCCGTTTTCAGCCATCCGGGCCTATGCAGATAAAAGAAGCCTTCCCCTGATTCTTGAAAATATCCGCCAGGCCGCAGGCCGGGCCGCGGTCATTGTCAGCGACATGCTGTCCTTTTCCAGGATGAGTTCCGCGGCCTTTTCTCCCTCGGATCTGGCCGAACTCCTGGATAAAACCGTTCAACTGGCATCCACCGGGTATGACCCGAAAAAAACCTTTGATTTCAAAACCATCAAAATTACAAGACACTATGACAAAACCATGCCCCCTGTCCTGTGTGACCGGAGCAAACTCCAGCAGGTCTTTTTAAACATCCTGTCCAACGGGGCCCAGGCCATGGGCGAGACCAGACACCTGAGAGCCCCTGAATTCGCCTTGAGCATCGGGCAGGAAGGCCCCCGGGCCGTGATCCGTATTGGAGACAACGGCCCCGGCATCCCCGAAAGTGTCCGGAAACGGATTTTCGAGCCTTTTTTCACCACCAAGGGGGTGGGGGTCGGAACCGGCCTGGGCCTGTCCGTGTCCTATTTCATTATCACCAGCCATCACCAGGGGACCCTTGAGGTCGAGTCGGAGCCGGGCAAGGGAGCGGTGTTTATCATCCGGCTGCCCATTCGTCGCGACTAGTCTGCAACCCTCCCGGGGCAGCATCCGTTTTGCTTTTTCACCTTCAGAACCAGCAGGGATGAAACCAGATAAAAACACGCAAACAGGGTGAAGACCACCCTGAAATCAGACCCGGTCGCATCCAGGATCAGCCCAGAGACCCAGGGCCCGAGAAATCCCGCACAAAACCCATACGCGGTAAACACCAGGCCAAAGACCTTGCCGAAATTTTCAAGCCCGAAGACCTCGGTCACCAGGGGGGCCGACACCGTGAACATCCCGCCGAAGGCAAGTCCGATAAAACAGGCCAAAAAGCTGATGAGCCAGAGATTCTGAAAATGGGGCATGAGGAAATAGGCCCCGGCCGCCATGAGATAGAGGGTCATGAGGATTTTCTGCTTGGGGTACCGGTCCGCCAGCCTCCCGCAGGCCAGGCGGCCTAGCCCGTTTAAAATATTAAATGCCGTCAGGATATAGACATATTGGGTAACGCCATAGCCAAGCCGGGCCCCAAAGGAAGAAGACAGCACAATCAGGGAAACCCCGGCGGCCCCGGCCAGGGCCCAGGTGCACCATAAATACCGGAAAGGCGAAAGACTGATGGTCCGGGCCAGGGACAGGGTGGAGACGGGATGCCCGGCCCGGCGGTTGTCTTCTCCCGGGATCCTGATCAAAAGGGAAACCGGCGCTCCCAGGAGGACAGAGACCAGGGCGGCAAGATTCGCCGTCACCCCATAGCCCTTTGAGATCAGAAAATACGTGAATATGGGGGACATGACCGCGGCCGAGCCCCCAAAGGTCAGGTTCAGAATCCCGGTGACCAGGCCTTTGTTTTCCGGGAACAGCTTCTGGTACAGGGTCAGACAGGGAATATAGACAAAGGCCGTAAAAAATCCTTCCCAAAAGGCCCAGATATACACGTCAATGATGGAGGATGCCCTCCCCACAAAGACCATGGCCCCGGAGCAGGCCAGGCAGCCGGTGAAAATAATGAACCGTCCGGGGATTTTTTCCTGGAGCTTTCCGGCCAGGTACATGGAAAACCCGGTTCCGGCCAGGATAAAAAACATGAGCCGGCCGATCTCGGCCTTATTGACCTGGAAAAGGGTCTGCCACTGGGAGGCCATGACGCCGGGAAACCCGAAGACGAATGAGCCGGGGAAAAAAATGGCCAAACAGCCGAAAAAAAGGATTATTTTTCGGTTTGAAGGAGAGACATAATTTTTTCAATTCCGCGTTCCGGTTTAAGAGGGGATCATCCAGGACTTTTTCAAACAGCCTT
>JAAUSZ010000080.1 GCA_012031875.1 Desulfobacula sp. | reverse complement strand
AAAGATGGCCGTGTCGCTGAAGATTGACCATATCTGCCTTGGGGCCGATGTCCTTGGAAACGAAGCCGTGATCCGCAATACAGAGCAGCGGTGCTATCATTGCAAAAAACAGATGTTTTCCTTGATCCGGGACGCGGCTGATCATGCCGGCGTCAAATACCTGCTTCATGCCGTCAATTTGGATGATTTACAGGATTTCAGGCCTGGATTAAAAGCAGTAGAAGAGCTTGGGTTTTTATCCCCCCTGGCAGAAGCCGGATTTACAAAAGAAGAGATCAGAAAAAACTCCCGGCGTCTCGGCCTTGAAACCTGGGACAAACCATCTCAGTCCTGCCTTGCAACACGGATCCCCTATCATACAAGGATAGAAAGGGCGGATCTGATTCGGGTGGACCGGGCGGAGGCCTTTCTTCAGAGTCTCGGTTTTGTCCAGGTCAGGGTGAGATGCCATGGAAAAACAGCAGTTCTGGAGGTTGAACCGGATCTGGTAAAGAAGGCTTTAGAAGAGGATATCCGCCGGAAAATTCTACCGGCACTGAAAGGGGAGGGCTTTGACCAGGTTGTCATTGACAGGGGCGGATATCTGACGGTGAAGGGGCCGCAGCCGGAAAAAGGATCAGGCTGCGGTTTTGTAAGGCTTTGAATAGACGGAATTATCTTTTCTGGATCTCAAGGTCATTAAAGAAATATTTGATTTCAAAGGCCGCGGTTTCAGGCGCATCTGAGCCATGGACCACATTCTTTTCAATATCTGTGGCATAGTCTTTCCGAATGGTGCCTTCCTTGGCATCCTTGAAATTGGTGGCGCCCATGAGTTCCCTGTTTTCGGCAATGACATCTTCACCCTCCAGAACCATGACCACAATTGGGCCCGAGGTCATGAAATCCGTCAGGCTGTTGAAAAAGGGGCGCTCCTTATGGACGGCGTAAAACCCTTGGGCCTGTGTTTTGGTCAATTGAAGCATTTTCATGGCGGCAATTTTGATGCCCTTGGTTTCAAACCGTCTGATGACGTCACCGATCACGTTTTTTGCAACCCCGTCGGGTTTGATGATTGACAATGTTCTTTCCACAATCCATATCCTTTCAGTTAATATTAAAACAGGCTTGAAAACTACCACAGAACCATATTATAGTCAATGTTCCCGGAATACCGGTTCAAAGAAAAGCCAGGGTGAATCCATTGGAATGGGCATGAAAATTTTTAAAATTGCCGTGACAGGCTCGGCAGGGTCGGGCAAAAGCCTTGTCTGCAAAAGATTAAATGAGCTGGGGCTTGTGACCCTGGACTGTGATCAGATTGCAAGGCAGGTGGTGGAGCCGGGGGAGCCGGGATTTAAAGATATCATTGACCTGTTCGGCCGAGGTGCTCCTGGACACGGGGGAGCTGGACAGGCCGAAACTGAGGAAACGGATCATCAATGATCCGGATCTGCGAAAAAAAATGGAAGGCCTCCTGCATCCGCGGATTCTTGATCAGATGAGGATTCAGATCAAGACTGCGGACTATAGGGATATTAAAGCCGTGGCGGTTGAAGTCCCCCTGCTTTTTGAATCCGGAATGGATCAATTTTTTGATCTTACCATAGTCGTCCTGGCCAAGGATCAGGACCTGATTAAGAGGATCTCCCGGCGGGACCGGGTGAAAGAAACCGATGCACGGAAGATGCTCGGCCTTCAGATGTCCCAGGCGGAAAAAACGGCAAAGGCGGATCACGTCCTTTTTAACTCGGGGACAAGTGCTGAACTCTTTGAATCTGTTGATAATCTCTTTAATAAAATCCAAAAAGAGTTCTTGACAAGATAGGTTTTTTACCTTATTTATCAAAAAATATTAACTCTTTTGTAACTATCCGTCTGTTTTTTCATGTCATTTTTGGCTTCAGACTTCAAAAGGTGCACCTCAAAATAAAATTTAGCCTGTACAGATAATAAAAACAAATTCGGGAGAATGAATGAATCTTGTAGAATTGAATAAGATGAAGATCAGTGAGCTGACCAAGCTTGCCAAGGAGTACAAAATCCAGGGGATTGGCGGACTCAAGAAACAGGAATTGATTTTTGCCCTGCTCCAGACAAATACTGAAGAAACCGGCCAGATCTATGGTGAAGGCACCCTTGAAATTCTCCCGGATGGTTTCGGATTTTTAAGGGCGCCGGGGTATAATTATCTCCCCGGGCCCGATGATATCTATGTGTCGCCTTCCCAGATCCGGCGGTTTAATCTGCGCACCGGTGATACGATTTCCGGCCAGGTCCGGCAGCCCAAGGATTCGGAACGGTATTTCGCCCTGCTGAAAGTGGAAGCCGTGAATTTCAAGAACCCTGAACTGGCGGCCGAAACCATCCTGTTTGATAATTTGTTGCCCCTTTACCCGGACCGGAAAATGAACCTTGAGTCTGAGCCGGACAATTATTCCATGCGCGTCATTGACCTCATGTGTCCCATCGGATTCGGCCAGCGCGGACTGATCGTGTCTCCGCCCAAAGCCGGGAAGACCATGCTCCTGCAGAATATTGCCAACAGCATGATCAAGGCCCATAAAGACATCATTCCCATGATCGTCCTCATTGATGAGCGCCCTGAAGAGGTCACGGACATGATGCGTTCCGTCAATGCCGAAGTGGTCAGTTCCACCTTTGATGAACCTTCCGAGCGCCATGTCCAGGTGGCTGAAATGGTGATTGAAAAAGCCAAAAGAATTGTCGAGCAGGGACATGATGTCGTCATCCTGCTGGACAGTATTACAAGGCTGGCCCGCGCTTATAATTCAGTGATGCCGCCGTCGGGGAAGATCCTCTCGGGCGGCGTGGACTCCAATGCCCTTGACCGGCCCAAAAGATTTTTCGGGGCCGCCAGAAACATTGAAGAGGGCGGCAGCCTGACCATCATCGCAACGGCCCTGGTGGATACCGGAAGCCGGATGGATGAGGTCATATTTGAAGAATTCAAGGGTACGGGCAATATGGAACTGGTTCTGGACAGGAAACTGGCTGATAAAAGAATTTTTCCGGCCATTGATATGAACAAATCCGGGACCCGGAAAGAGGAATTGCTCCTGGACCCAATGGTTTTGAACCGCGTGTGGATACTTAGAAAGCTTTTGTCCAGTTTAAATCCTGTCGACAGTATGCAGTTTTTACTTGAAAAAATGCAAGGACAAAGGATAATGCAGAGTTTCTTAATATGATGAATTCATAAGCAGAAGAAATGAAAATATTTATGGATTGCCTGCAAAGGCAAAACAAGGAGTTTGAAGAAAAATGAAAAAAGAGATACACCCGGATTACAAAAAATCAACTGCATCCTGCGCATGCGGTGCAACATTTGAAATCGGTTCCACAAAAGAGAATATAAAGGTGGAAATTTGTTCTCAGTGCCATCCTTTCTTTACAGGAAAGCAGAAACTGGTTGACTCAGCCGGGATGATCGACCGCTTCAAGAGAAAATACGCAGGATTTGACGCATCAAAACTGGTCTAACGGTCTTTACAATCGGGTCATTAAAAAAGGGGTCTTTTTACAAGAGCCCCTTTTGAGTTTTGAATTATGATAGAAAAATTAAAAGGTATTGAAGAGCGGTTTGTCAAAGTCGAACATCTTTTAAGCGATCCTGCCGTCATTAAAGACCAGAAGAAATACCAGGAATATCTGATCGAGCATGGAGAGCTGAACAAGATCGTTCCGGTTTTCAGGGAATATGAAGTTCTTCTTGAAGAGCTGAAAGAGGCCAAGGAGCTTTTAAGGGACAATGATCCCGAAATCCGGTCCATGGCCAAGGAAGAGGTTCCTGCCCTTGAAGAGAAAATCGAAGCGCACAAATCCAGAATCAACATCCTTTTAATGCCCAAGGATCCACGGGATGATAAAAACGTCATCCTTGAGATCCGGGCCGGAACCGGCGGTGAAGAGGCCGGCATTTTTGCCGGTGACCTGTTCCGGATGTATTCCCGGTATGTTGAATCCAAACACTGGGCCATGGAACTTGTTGAAAAAACCGATTCCAGTTCCGGCGGGTTTAAGGAAATCGTATCCCTGGTAAAAGGAAAAGGGGTTTTCAGCAATTTCAAATATGAAAGCGGGACCCACCGGGTTCAGCGGGTTCCCGAAACCGAGGCCCAGGGCAGGATACACACCTCAGCCGTAACCGTGGCGGTTCTTCCTGAGGCTGAGGATATTGATATCGAACTCAATCCGGCCGACGTAAGAGTGGATATCTTCCGCTCGTCCGGGCCCGGCGGCCAGTCCGTCAATACCACGGATTCAGCGGTCCGCGTCACCCATATTCCCACGGGCATGGTGGCCACCTGCCAGGATGAGAAATCCCAGCATAAAAACAAGGCCAAGGCCATGAATGTCCTGAAAGCCCGTATCCTGGACGCCAAAATCCGGGAAGAAGACGAAAAAAGGGCTGCCGACAGAAAGGGCCAGGTCGGCTCCGGGGACCGCAGCGGCCGGATCAGGACCTATAATTACCCCCAGGGACGAATGACGGATCACCGCATCGGCCTGACGCTCTACAAACTGGACAGCATCATGGAAGGCAATATCCAGGATATCGTTGACGAGCTGAAAACATATTACCAGGCACAGGCTTTAAAGGAAATTGATTGACCGGACCCTCATGGGGATTCTTTCCCAAACGGAATCTTATTTTAAAGACCATGCCATCGACAGTCCCCGCCTGACGGCAGAGATCCTGCTGGCCCACAGCCTTGGCCTTCGGCGGCTTGACCTCTATCTCCAACACGACCGCCCGCTTCACCAAAATGAGTTAAACGATTATAAAATCCTGATCCGGCGCCGATTCAAAATGAACCCGTGGCATACATTACCGGCGAAAAGGGATTTTTTGAATCGGATTTTGAGGTGGCAAGGCAGGTGCTGATCCCCCGGCCGGAAACAGAGATCCTGGTCGAAGAAGCCTTAAAGATATTAAATTCCGGTTCCGGTCATCCATGTCCCCAAAGGGTGCTTGAACTCGGCACAGGGTCGGGAGCCATTATTGCTTCCCTTGCAAAGGCGGCCCCTTGCCACCTGTATCTGGCCAATGATATTTCCCTGTCCGCCCTGGGCATTGCAAAAAAAAATGCCTGCCGGATCGCCGGGAACAGGGTGCTTTTTTTTGCCGGAGACTGGTTCGGTCCATTGGGGGATGACCCAAGGTTTGATCTGATTGTCTCAAACCCGCCCTATATCCCTTTGGCGGACATAGGGCGGCTTGCCCCGGAAATACGGGCCTATGAACCTGAACTGGCCCTTGACGGAGGTGAGGACGGACTTTCCTGCTTCAGAATTATTTTCAGGGATGCCCACAAGCGCCTTGTCCCGGGCGGAAGCCTCCTGCTTGAAATGGGCTTTGACCAGAAAGACGGTTTGGAAAATTTGTTGGAATTGCACCCGGAGTATGAATCCATTGAATTTATCAAGGATCTTTCCGGGCATCACAGGGTGGCAAAGATAAAAAAAGCAATTGATAATACTGAACGGATTTGATATATGAATTAGGATTTTTTTCAGGCAGTAAAAAACTCACATCCAGGGACTTGATATCAGGTGCTTTGACAAAAGTTTAATATCAGGGATGATCCGGATGGTGGAAAAACCATTAACACATTGGAGAACAAATGGCTCACATTACAATCAGAGAACTGTTAGAGGCGGGTGTCCATTTCGGGCATCAGACCAAACGCTGGAACCCAAAGATGAAAAAGTATATCTTTGGTGCAAGAAACGGGATTTATATTATCGACCTGCAACAGACGGTAAAGCTGTTCAAAAAAGCCCATGATTTTATCAGGGACGTTGCGGCCAACGGTCAGGACCTTCTCTTTGTCGGAACAAAAAAACAGGCTGCCGAAGCCATCTATGAAGAAGCCAACCGTGCGGAACAGTTCTATGTTCAGAACCGGTGGCTGGGCGGCATGCTGACCAATTTCCAGACCATTAAGAACAATATCTCCCGGTATCATTTTTACAATTCCATTGAAAATGACGGCACCCTTGAAAATTATCCGAAAAAAGAACAGGCAAAGATGCTCAAGGAAAAAGCAAAGCTTGAGTTTGCCATCGGCGGCATCAGCAATATGAAAAAGCTGCCCGGCGCCATCTTTATTATTGACCCGAAAAATGAGGCCATTGCCGTTAAAGAGGGAAAACGTCTGGGGATACCCATCATAGCCGTTGTGGACACAAACTGTGATCCCGATGATATTGATTATGTCATCCCGGGTAATGATGATGCCATCCGGTCCATCCGTCTCTTTACCTCCCGTATTGCCGATGCCTATCTTGAGGGAAAAGCCGCCTATGATGAAAAAATCAGGGCCAATGCAGACAAGGCCGGCCCGGAAGGCGACAAGGATTTTGAGGGTGAAAAGGTAGCGATTGAACTGGTTTCCGATGGTACGGACGGTCCTGTTATCGAAAAGATCAAAAGAAGAACCACCATTGTTGAAGACACATTCGAAGAAGATATGGACGAAGATAAGGAGTAATAAAAAATGGCGCAAATTTCCGCAGAAATGGTTAAAGAGCTTCGTGAAGCAACAGGCTCAGGCATTATGGATTGCAAAAGGGTCCTGGCCGAGGCTGAGGGTGATTTTGATAAGGCGGTTGATCTTCTGAGAAAAAAAGGACTTGCCAAGGCAGCCAAAAGGGCAGGCCGTTCTACATCCGAAGGCATGATCTGTTCCTATATCCACACCGGCGCCAAGCTGGGCGTCCTGGTTGAAATCAACTGTGAATCCGATTTTGTGGCAAAAACCGATGATTTCCAGAATTTTGCAAAAAATATTGCCATGCACATCGCCGCGGCCAATCCCGCGGGCCTGAACCCTGAAGACGTGGATCCGAAAATCATCGAAAAGGAAAGGGAAATCTACCGGGCCCAGATGCTTGAAGAAGGCAAACCAGCCAATATCATTGACAAAATTGTAGACGGAAAAGTCGAAAAATTTTACAAGGATGTCTGCCTGATGAGCCAGCAGTATGTGAAAGACCCTCAGAAGACCATTACCGAGGTTTTGAAGGAAACCATCGGGAAAATCGGTGAAAATATCCAGATCAAGAGATTTGTACGTTTCAAGATAGGAGAATAGAGTCTTGAACAACACACCCGTGTTTAAAAGGATTTTGATCAAACTGAGCGGGGAAGCCCTGATGGGAAATCAGGGCTTTGGCATCAGCCCTGAAATGATCCAATATGTTGCCGAGGAGATTGCCAAGGGCTACCGGCTGAAGGTGGAGATCGCCATTGTGGTCGGCGGCGGCAACATCTTCAGGGGAGTTGCCGGAAGTTCCGCCGGCATGGACCGGTCCTCGGCCGACAACATGGGGATGCTGGCCACGGTAATCAACAGCCTGGCTCTTTGTGACGCCCTTGAAAAACGGGATGTTCCCACCCGGGTCCAGTCCGCCATCCGGATGGAACAGATTGCAGAACCCTTTATCCGCAGAAAAGCCATCCGGCACCTTGAAAAGGGCCGGGTGGTCGTATTCGCGGCAGGAACGGGAAATCCTTATTTTACAACAGACACGGCAGCCGTCCTAAGGGCCAATGAAATCAAGGCTGAAATCCTGTTTAAGGCCACTCAGGTGGACGGTGTGTATGACAAAGACCCGGTGGTTCACGACGATGCCGTCATGTTCGATGAAATTTCCTATATGCGGATCATTGAGAAACAACTCCATGTCATGGACATGACGGCCATTTCCCTTGCCATGGAGCAAGATCTGCCCCTGCAGGTGTTTGATCTTCACCAGACAGACAATATCTATAAAGCCGTCATGGGGCTGGAGAAAATCGGTACTCGGATTTATAACAAATAGGAAACCGTTCATTTGAGGATATATTGTTATGATTAATGAGGTACTTGAGGAAAATCAGGATCGGATGATCAAGTCTGAAAAGGCTTTTGAAAAGGAATTGTCAAAGGTTCGTACCGGCAGGGCGTCCCAGACCATGCTGGACGGGGTGAGGGTGGATTATTACGGCACGTCCACATCTTTGCCGCAGATGGCCACCGTATCCATTCCCGAGAGCCGGATGATCACGGTGAAACCTTGGGATGTCAGCGTCATCAACGAGGTGGAAAGGGCCATCCTAAAAGCCAACCTCGGGCTTACCCCTTCCAATGACGGAAAAATCATCCGGATCTCCATCCCTCCTTTGACCGAAGAGAGAAGAAAAGAAATAGCCAAAAGCGCAGGAAAAATCTGCGAGGAATATAAGGTTGCCATCCGGAATATCCGGAGAGATTCCAATGAAATGATCAAGGACCTTCAGAAGGAAGGGGATATTTCCGAGGATGAAAGCTTCAAAGCCCAAAAACAAATCCAGGAAACCACGGATCAGCATATCAAACGGTTAGACGAGATTTTGCAAAAAAGAAAAGGAAATCCTTGAAGTCTAATCTGATACCGGAAGCGCCGTCTGATCTGAAGACCCTTCCTGCCCATGTGGCCATTATCATGGACGGCAACGGCCGGTGGGCCAAAAAAAAGCTGATGAACCGGGTCCGGGGCCATGAGCAGGGCTCAGATACGGTCCGGTCCATCGTCACAGCCTCCCGTGAAATCGGCATTAAAATCCTGACCCTATACGCCTTTTCCACGGAAAACTGGGCCCGGCCGGAATCCGAGGTCAAGGCCCTGATGGCCCTCCTGAAAAAATTCATTGTGGCGGAACGGGACGGCCTTCAAAAAAACAAGATCCGTTTGAATATGATCGGGCAGAGGGACAAACTTCCGCCCGATGTCCGCCGGGAACTGGATATCACCCTTGAATTGACCGGAGGCAATGAGGAGATGATCCTGAACCTGGCCCTGAGTTACGGTTCACGGGAAGAAATCACCCGGGCCGTGCAGAAGATTGCGGCCAGGCTGGCATCAAAACAGCTCAGCCCCGAAGAGATCACCGAAGATCTGATCTCCGCCCATCTCTACACCTCGGGCATGCCTGACCCGGATCTCATCATCCGGACCAGCGGCGAGTATCGGCTGAGTAATTTTCTTTTGTGGCAGGCCGCCTATTCGGAACTCTATATTACCGATACCTTGTGGCCGGATTTTACCAGAGAAGAATTCATTGAAATCCTGAAAAATTATCAAACCAGGGACCGACGGTTCGGGAAGGTGTCATGCAGCACATCAAACGGTGGATAACCGCTCTTATACTGGCGCCTTTGATTTTATGGCTGTTGATCCAGGGCAGCCTCACGGCCATTGCCGCCCTGGTTGCAATGGTGGCTGTCTTCAGCATCCGGGAATATCTGAGAATCATCTTCGGCAATACGGAAGAGCCTGTTCCCCATACCATTAAAATCATCTCCTATACGGTGTCGGTCTTACTGGTTGTGGGTGCGTATTTCGGATCATGGGAAATGTTATTCCTGGTCCTGGCCCTGAATCTCATGGCCCTGGCGATTTTTGTCCTGTCCCGGTTTTCAGCGGATCAGGCCGTTTTCAACAGCATCTCCAAGCAGGTGCTGGGCATTGTCTATATCCCGGTGCCCTGTGTCTTTTAATTTTCATCCGGCAACTGGAGGGCGGTACCTTCTGGATCATCTGGCTGCTGATCGTCATTTTTGCCAATGATACCGGGGCCTTTTACACCGGGACCTATTTCGGGAAAAGACCCCTGGCTCCCCATATCAGCCCGAAAAAACCATTGAAGGGTCCTTGGGCGGAATAACGGTTTCCATGCTGGCCGGTTTTATTTTTTGCCTGATTTTTTTTTCATGATTTCTCCCTTGCATTTCTGACCATTCCAGGATCTCTCATGCTGGCCGTCTCAGGACAGATCGGCGATTTATTTGAATCGGCCATGAAACGGTCTTCCGGGATCAAGGATTCCGGACGGATCCTTCCCGGCCACGGCGGGATGCTGGACCGGATCGACGGGTTGCTGCCGGCCATCCCGGTCCTTTACGCCTACCTGGTCTTTGTTCTATGAAGCGCCTGTCCATCCTGGGAGCAACCGGTTCCATCGGCCAAAGCGCCCTGGACATTGTCCAGATGCACCCGGATCGGTTCCAGGTCAAGGCCCTGACGGCCGCTTTCAATATTGAAGGCCTTGCCGCACAGATCCATGAATTCAGGCCTGAAATCGTCGCCGTTATGGACGAGGAACGGGCCCTTGACCTGTCCCGTCTTTTAAAAGGAAGTCACCAGCCTGAAATCCTTTTTGGGGAAGAGGGCTATATCAAAGCTGCCTCCTACCAAAATTCAGACCTGGCGCTTCTGGCTATGGTGGGGGCTGCGGGCCTGAAACCTGCCCTCGCGGCCATAGAATCAAAAAAGCAGATTGCCCTGGCCAATAAGGAAACCCTGGTCATGGCCGGGGATATCGTCATGGCCAAGGCCCTGGAAAACGGGGTGACCCTCATGCCTGTGGACAGTGAACACAGCGCCATATTTCAATGTCTTCAGGGCAACCGGCCAAAGGATGTCCAAAAGCTCATTCTCACAGCTTCGGGCGGCCCTTTCCGGCAAAAACCCCTTCATGAATTCAAGGACATCTCATTGGCGGAGGCCCTCCATCATCCCACCTGGAGCATGGGCAAAAAAATCACCATAGATTCGGCCACCTTGATGAACAAAGGGCTTGAGGTCATCGAGGCCCACCATTTGTTCAGGATCTCCCCTGAAAAAATCGAAGTGGTGGTTCATCCCGAGAGCATTGTTCATTCCATGGTGGGGTTCAAAGACGGGACCGTCATGGCCCAACTGGGACAGCCGGATATGAAGGGGGCCATTTCCTATGCCCTGTCCTTCCCGGAACGGCTGGACCTGAAAACGGCTTGCCCGGATTTTTCAGCCCTTGGCGCCCTTACCTTTGAAAAGCCGGACCTGGAAAAATTCCCCTCCCTCCTATTTGCCTTTGAGGCCTGCCGTCAAAAGGGAACCCTGCCTGCCGTCCTCAATGCAGCCAATGAAACGGCCGTCTCTGCCTTTCTTGAAAAACGGATCGGTTTTCAGGATATCTTCAGGCTGATTTCAAGGACCATGGAAACTCATACACGGATTGACAATCCCGATCTTTCTAGTATTATTGAAGCGGATTCCTGGGCACGGGAAAAAGCTGAATCCCTGATTTAAAAGCGAGGTCTTATGGGACATTCTCTCATTGCATTTATTATTGTGATCGGTATTCTTGTTTTTATCCATGAATTCGGGCATTTTATCGCGGCCCGGCTCCTGGGTGTGGGCGTGGACGTGTTTTCCCTGGGATTCGGGCCGAAAATTCTGAAAAAAAATATCGGCCGCACCCAGTACTGCCTGTCCGCCATCCCCCTGGGCGGTTATGTCAAAATGGTGGGCGAGGAACCGGGCGCAGAACTTGACCCCAAGGACCTGCCTTTATCCTTTACCCATAAATCCCTGATTCGAAAAAGCATGATTGTGGCGGCCGGCCCTTTTTTTAATTTTTTTCTGGCCATCTTCTTTTTCTATATCCTGTACCAGTTTTCCGGGCTTTACCTTTCAACACCCATAGTGGGGAAGATCATGGAAAATTCCCCGGCCGAGGCCGCCGGCATAAAGCCGGGGGACCTCATCAAAGAGGTGAATCAAAATAAGATCGAATCCTTTGAAGATGTTTCCAGGATTATCGGGTCAGGCAAAGGGGAAAAACTGGATATCATGCTGGAGCGGGAAGGGGAGAGGCTTGAAATATCCCTGACCCCGGCTCTGTCCCCAAGCAAGAACGCGTTTGGCGAAACCATTGAAAAATATGCCATCGGCATTGTGAACAATGGGGAAACCTACCATGTCGGCCTGAATCCCTTCCAGGCCATGGGCCATGCCCTCAGCGACACCTGGGGGCTGGTCAAACTGACCCTTCTCTCCGTGGTGAAAATGATCAGCGGGTCCATTTCCGCGGATAACCTGGGCGGCCCCATCATGATCGCCCAGATGGCCGGGGAACAGGCCAGGGCCGGGATGGTGAATTTCGCCTGGTTTATTGCCCTTCTTTCCGTAAACCTTGGGATCATCAACCTTTTTCCCATTCCGGTCCTGGACGGCGGACACCTCATGTTCTTTGCCATTGAAGGCGTCACGGGAAAGCCGGTGGGTGAGAAACTCAGGGAAAAACTGATTCAATTCGGGGCCGCCGTGCTGGTGGCGCTCATGGTTTTGTTTTTTATAATGATATTGTCAGAATGTTCAATGGTGGATAAGATGATTGCAAATATTGAAATTGCGCTGAAAAAGGAACTCAGGGACGCGGAAGGCCTGTCCCTGGTCAAAAAAGCCGGATCTTATTTCGGGATCACCCTCCAGGATGCGCGGTGCATTCATATCCTGACCCTTGAGTCCGACCTGGATGCAAAGGCCCTGGAGCGGGCCAGGGATGAAATCTTCACCAATCCCGTCACCCAGGTGTCGAGCCTGGGGCCCCTGGACCTTGAATTTGACTGGTGCATCTGGGTGGGATTCCGTCCCGGCGTCAAGGACAACCCCGGCGCCACGGCCATGGAAGCCATCCGGGATCACCTGGGCAAAAGTTTTGAGCCCCATGAAGGCGTCTATACCTCCAAACGTTATTGCCTCAAAGGGGAGACCCTGGTCCGGGCCGATGTGGAACAACTGGCCTCGGAACTCCTGTCCAACAGCATCATCCAGCAGTTCCGGATTTTTTCCAAAGATCAATGGGATAAAACCAAAGGGGCCGATGTCAAACCGGCCAAGGTCATCCTGGACCGGACCCCCTGCTTTCAAATCATCGGCATTGATTCCGACGAGGCCCTGGCAAGGATTTCCGATGAGCGGAACCTGGCCCTGAATAAAAAAGACATCCCCGTGATCCGGGACTATTTTCTTTCCCGGGCGGTCCTGGATTCCAGAAAGGGAAAAGGCCTTTCCAAACCCACGGATGTGGAACTGGAATATATTTCCCAGGCCCGGAGCGACCATTGCAACCACAATACCTTCCGGGGCGTTTTCCGTTACAGGGATGGGGAAACCGGTGAAGAAACGGTTGAAAACAGCCTTTTTAAAACCTATATCCAGGAACCCACCCTGAGGCTCAAAGATAAAAAACCCTGGGTGGTCTCCGTCCTCTGGGACAATGCCGGCATCGGCCGGTTTGACGATCACAACAATTATGTCATCACCGGCGAGACCCATAATTCCCCCTCCAATATGGAGGCCTACGGCGGCGCCATCACCGGCATTGTCGGCGTATACCGGGACCCCATGGGAACCGGCCTCGGATCAAAACTCTTCATGGGCAGTTTCGGATTCTGCGTCGGGGATGTGAATTATGACGGCCCCTTAAAACCGCCCCTTCACCCCAGACGCTCCTGGACGGGGTTATCGAGGGCGTAAAGGACGGCGGCAACAAGAGCGGGGTCCCCACCACCTTCGGCCAAACCCTGTTCAACCCCGGGTATATGGGCAAGAGCCTAGTCTTTGTCACGGCCCTGGGCATCATGCCGGACCAGGTCAAGGGAAAACCCAGCCATGAAAAAAGGACCAACCCCGGCGACCTCATCATCATGAGCGGGGGCAGGGTGGGCAAGGACGGCATCCACGGCGTCACCGCCTCGTCGGAAAGCTATTCGGAAAACACACCGGCCGGGCATGTCCAGATCGGCGACCCCTATACCCAGAAAAAAATGCACGATTTTCTCCTGGTCTGCCGGGATGAGGGCCTGATCCATTATCTGACGGACAACGGGGGCGGCGGGCTCTCTTCCTCCATCGGCGAATCGGCGCGGTTCTCCAACGGATGCGTGGTGGACCTGGACAAGGTCCCCCTGAAATATGAAGGGTTGGACATGTGGGAAATCTGGGTGTCGGAATCCCAGGAACGCATGACCATTGCCGTCAAACCCGGACACCTGGAAAGATTCATGGCCCTGTCGGCCCAACATGAGGTGGAAAGCACGGTCATCGGGAAATATACGGATTCGGGCAAGCTCCATATCCAGTACAGGGGCGAAACCTGCGCCTATGTGGACATGGACCTCCTGGACAAGGGCTTCCCGGCCTGGGAATTCGATGCCGTCTGGCTCTCCCCGGAAACCCGGGGAATGACGGAACCGGTCATCAGCCCGCCCTCTGATTTTAACCGGCTTTTGCAGCATATGCTCTCCCGGCCCAATATCTGTTCCAAGGAATGGATCATCCGCCAGTATGACCATGAAGTCCAGGGCGGCTCGGTCATCAAGCCCTTGACCGGAGTGAAATATAATATCCCCTCCGATGCCTGCGTCACCCGGCCGGTGCTGTCCTCACAAAAAGGCCTGGCCTTTTCCCAGACGCTTCTGCCCTGGTATTCGCAGATTGACGCCTTTCATATGATGACCTGCACCATTGACGAGGCCGTCCGTCGGCTCCTGGCCGTGGGCGGGGATTTCAGCCATATCGGCGGGGTGGACAATTTCTGCTGGCCCAATATCCAGTTTGATGAAAAGAAAAACCCCGACGCCAAATTCAAGGCGGCCCAACTGGTCCGGGCCTGCCGGGCTCTGAAAGAGGCCTGCGAGAAATATGAAATCCCGCTCCTGTCCGGAAAGGACAGCATGTATGTGGACGGCCACCTGGAAGGGGCATTCGGCGAGCGCATCAAGGTGTCGGCCCTGGAAACGGTCCAGTTTTCCGCCACCTCCGTCATCAAGGATGTGTCCTTCTGCCTGACCCTTGACCCCAAGGTATCCGGGGACCTGGTCTATGTCCTGGGAGCAACCGCCAATGAACTGGGGGCCTCGGAATATTACGAGGTCTTTGGCAAAACCGGGGTGAATGTGCCCCGGGTGGATTTTGAAAAATTCAAGGTGGTGTACAAAGCCTTGCAGGCCGCCGTCGAGAACCGGCTGCTCGCCTCCTGCCATGCCGTGGCCCGGGGCGGGCTGGGCGTCCACCTGGCCCAGATGGCCATGGCCGGGGGCCTTGGCATGGAAGCGGATCTGTCTGCCCTGCCCATGGAGGTGACCCGGGGCGGGCTCAATAATGACACCCTGCTGTTTTCCGAATCGGCGGGCCGGTTCATCGTGACCCTTGCCCCGGAAAATAAAACGGTTTTTGAAAACTTTTCAAGGGCCTGCCCGCATCCTGCATCGGATCGGTCACGGACCGACACGATCATCTTAAAATCACGGGCCTTGAAAAAACCTCCATCATTGACCTTTCCATACCGGAACTTGAAACCGCCTTTCAGAAGACCTTCGGAGATATGATATGAAAAAGGTGAACGCACTGATATTAACCGGATTCGGGCTGAACTGCGATGAAGAAACCGCCCATGCCTTTGAACTGGCCGGGGCCGCATCCCATAAGGTCCACATCAACGAACTGGTTTCCGGAAAGGTGAAGCTCGGGGATTTCCAGATCCTTGCCCTGGGTGGCGGCTTTTCCTGGGGGGATGACCACGGGGCAGGGGTGATCCAGGCCTTGAAGATGAAAAACCATATGGGACAAGACCTGCTCTCCTTTGTGGATGCGGGAAAGCTCATCATCGGCATCTGCAACGGATTCCAGGCCCTGATCAATATCGGGCTCCTGCCCGGGTTTGACAGGGATTATACCCGCCGGAACGTCTCCATCACCTATAATGACTGCGGGAATTTCCGGAACCAGTGGGTCCGTCTGGCCGCCAATCCCGGGAGTCCCTGCGTGTTTACAAAGGGGATTGATCTTGCGGACTACCCGGTCCGCCACGGCGAGGGCAAGGTCATTGCGGACCAGACCGTCATCGACCGCCTTCTGGCCCAAAACCAGGTGGTGTTCCAATATGCCGACGCCAAAGGGATTCCGGCCAGGGGCGCTTTTCCTGACAATCCCAACGGCTCCATGGCCGATATTGCCGGCATCTGTGATCCCACGGGCCGGATCTTCGGCCTCATGCCCCACCCCGAGGCCTATCACCATTTCACCAATCACCCGGACTGGTCCCGGAATGCGGAACATCTTAAACGCCAGGGAAAATCCCTTGAAAATGAGATGACCGTCGGGATCCGCCTGTTCAAAAATGCAGTGGACTATATCGAGGCGGCCAGCCTTTAAGATCATCCTTCATCACAAATGATTCAGCTCATCCTGATTCAGTTCACCATTATTCAGCTCATTTTGGGGTAACCATGCTCGGAACCATAGTCAACAGCCTCACCATCATCGCCGGCAGTCTTGCAGGACTTTTCTTCAAAAAGGGAATTCCTGAAAAATATAACCAGACCGTCATGCAGGCCATGGGTCTTTGCGTCATGCTCATCGGTGTAAAGGGGGCCCTGGGCTCCGACGACCTCCTGGTCATCATCATCAGTTGCGCTCTGGGCGCTTTGATCGGGGAGCGGATCGGCATAGAATCCCTCCTGGAGCGGACCGGCAATTTTCTCCAGAAAAAAATCTCCGGCACGGGCACCGGTTTTTCTGCCGGGTTTGTGACGGCCTCCCTCATGTATTGCGTGGGCTCCATGGCCATCGTGGGCTCCCTTGAAAGCGGTCTTGCCGGAAATCACGCCACCCTTTTCGCCAAGGCCACCATCGACGGCATTGTCTCCGTCATCCTGGGATCTTCCCTGGGCATCGGGGTCTTGTTTTCCTCGATTTCCGTCTTCCTGTACCAGGGCGGCATCACCCTTCTGGCCGGGCTGTTAAAACCCCTGCTCATCCCGGCGGTGGTAAGCCAGATGTCGGCCACGGGCGGAGTCCTCATCGTGGGCCTGGGCCTCAATATGATCCGGGAAAAGAAAATCAAGGTCGGGAATATGCTTCCTGCGGTCTTTATCCCCTTGGTCTATTATTTTATCCTGACCCTGTTTAGATAATATCCTCACCCAAAAAAAGATTTTACAATTATGCTTCAAGAAATATCTTGATTTTGCTGCCGGTGGCCTGGGCATACCTTTTCAAGCTTCTGAGGGTGGGAATTGAGGCCCCGGATTCAAGCCGGGCAATAGTGGATTGAGTGGTTCCCATCTTTTCTGCCAACTGCTTCTGGGTCAGCCCTGATCTGATCCTGGCCTTTATTAATTCTCCGGTAAATTGGAATTCTTCTTCCATATCAACAAAAGCCTGGGCATATTCAGGGTCACTATTTAACATTTCTTGATGTTTTTCCTTTAGAGTTTTACCCATTTTGTATCTCCTTGGCTCTTTTCCGGGCGATGTTTAATTCTTTTTGCGGTAACTGATTCGATTTTTTGATGAAGCACCGGAGTATGATCACCTTTTTGCCGGTATCGGTAATGTAAAGGCTCCGGCCTTGAAAGGCTCTGATCTCCCATATTTTATCCTGAACATGCTTGATATAGGGCATCCCGATATTGGGAAGCCCGAATTCCATAATCAGGTTTGAAATCCGGATTGTTTTAGCCCTGACTTCTGCCGGAAAACCATCAAATTCGGCTTCCACAATTTCATCAAGAAATTCCACCACCCAGTTTTTCATGATTAAAATATATGCCTTTTTTGCTATATCTGTCAAGCAGGAATATAATAGCGGCCTTGCCGGGAATCATACCGGCCTTCTGGCCGGGCTGTTAAAACCCTGCTCATCCCGGCGGTCTTTATCCCCTTAATCTATTATTTTATCCGGACCCTTTTCCAATAGATTTTAGAGGTGCTTCACAATCCATTTCTGGAGAGGATTCATCCGTTCAAAATGGCTGCCGGTGAATTCAACGATCTCCGGGGAGAACAAAAGGTCCGGGATGGGAAATTCCATATGGCTGCTCAGCCCGCTGTAAAGCAGGTATTCCTTTTCGAAATCCGATGAAGGGGAGAATCCCGCCGGGATTTTTTTATAATATTTGGTTCCCAGGCCATAGCCTTCCGAAACAAGGGCCTCGGTTATTTTTTGCAGCTCCTTGCCCTTTTTTTTATCCATGAGGGTTTCCCTGAATTTCTGCATGACGGGTTTGGGAAACACATAGAGGCCGCAGCCCACCATCATGAGATCCCCTTCCAGGTGAAAATAAAATCCGGAACTTTCCATTCTTTTGCCGGGTCCTTCCCAGAATAAGATCCCCAGGTTGGTTTTATAGGGGCTTTTGTCCTTGGAAAACCGGGTATCCCGGTTGATCCGGAACAGGCTTTTATTGACCTTGGGAATGGCGTTGATACCGGGGCAGAAGGTCCGGAGGCGGTCTCCCACGGCAACCACAAATTCTTCGGACGGGTGTTTGACAAAGGTTTCATAGTCTCGCTGGTGATCCTGGAACCAGGCAACGGTATTGTTTTTGCTAAGTTGGGATAAAAATCGGGGCAGTTCTTTGGGGAATCCGTTAAATCCGGTCATGGGGTTTTCCTTTCATGAAAGTGGTGGATGATATGGCCCAGGGTCTGGATGGCGGCTTCGAGCCGGGGGCTCCATTGAAGGCCGCAATTGATCCTCAGGCAGTTTTTGTACCGGTCCGTGGAAGAGCACAGGGCCCCTGGAAGAATGGAAATCTTTTGCCGGTGGGCCTGCTGAAAGATTTCCAGGGAGTCGTAGGCCTGGTTCAATTCCACCCAGATAAACATGCCGCCCCTGGGAAAGGTGATCCGCGTGTCCCTGGGGAAATACCGGGCCACGGCCATGGCCATGGCCGATGCCTGGTTTTTCAGCTTGTTTCTGAGCTGCCGCAGATGCCGGTCATAGGCCCCGGTCCGGATGAATTCCGCAATCACGGCCTGGATGATGGCCGGACCGGAAATGGTGGTATTGAGCTTCATCCGCAGCACCGCATCCCTGAATTTTCCCGGAACGGTCCAGCCGGTCCGAAGGCCCGGGGCAAGGGCCTTGGAAAAGGAGGAACAATACAGGACCAGCCCGGTTTTGTCCATGCCCTTAAAGGTGGCGGGCCGCTTGTCCCCGTAAAACAGGTCTCCGTAAATATCGTCCTCAATGATGGGAACCCCGTGTTCTTCAGCAATGGCAAGGATTCTGGCTTTGTTCTGCACGGACATGACCGACCCCAGGGGATTCTGGAAATTGGAGTTCAGCAGGCAGGCCTTGATTTTATGGGAAGACAGGGCCTCCTGAAAGGTATCCGGGTCCATCCCGGTCTCCGGGCATCCCGGCACCTCCACCACATACATGTTCAGATCTTCAATGAGCTGCAAAAAGCAGTGAAAGGCGGGGGATTCCAGCAGAATCGCATCCCCCGGCCCGGCCACGGACCTGAGGCAGAGGCTCACGGCATCCAGGCAGCCCGCTGTGGTGATGATGTCCTCGGCGGAAACGGAAGCGATGGCTCCCGGCATTCTTTTGGACAGGGCTTCCCTGAGGCTCGCATTCCCGGCGCACAGATCATAATTGGACATATGGTGTTGCAGGGCATCGGCCGGCATGGACTTCATGATCCTGGACAATTGCTTTAAGGGCATCAGGTCCCTGGACGGAATGGCGGCCCCCAGCATCAAGATATCCTCGGACTGGAGATCCCGGACAATGGTTTTGGCCAGGTCATTGACCATGACCCGGCAGGGCTCGGCCTTGATTCTGGCCAGGGGAGGCTGTTTCATGGGGTTGCCGTTGAGGGCCCGGACATAGAACCCGGATTTTTCCCTGGCCTCCACCCGGCCCCGTTTTTCAAGCTCGATATAGGCCTGGTGAACCGTGGAAATACTCAGGCCCATCTGGAGGTGAAGCTTTCTCAGGGACGGCAGCTTTTCACCCGGTTCAAACCGGCCCCTGGCAATGCCGGTCTCTATTTCATCGGCCAGGGCCACATATTGGAAATTCGGTGACAGGGTCATGGGTCTTCTTCTGTTACGATTGTTTTTTATTGGTTCTGTATCTGTTATTATGGTTTTTTTATTATATACTTTCCGAAAAATCAATATGAATAAAGGAAGGCGCCATGACGGACAAACCGGATATCCACCGCATCATAGATCTCAGCTCGCGACCAAAGCCCTGTTTGACCAGGCCAGGTCCCA
>JAAUSZ010000310.1 GCA_012031875.1 Desulfobacula sp. | reverse complement strand
GCGCATGACACCGAAGCCTTCGGGCCGGTCGCGACGATGCTGAGCTACCGCGATCTTGATGAGGCGGTGTTGATTGCGCGCCGGGGCGAAGGCAGCCTCGTGGGATCGCTGGTGACATCCAATCCAGAGGTGGCGCGCCAGGTGGTGTTCGGCGCAGGGCTGGATGCATGGGCCGACCTGGCCCGCAGATACCTGAACGATGACGACGTGCTCAAGCAGCTGATCGGCCTGCGTGAGCAGCTGCCGCACCTGTGGCGTGAGATCCAGCCAGCCCTGAAGCTGCCCGATCTGAAACGTGCGGCTCATCACCACATTAGATTGAGGTCTGGTCGCAGCCTATGCCTGCCGCTGCAACAGCCCGCCAGTCTTGGGCAGATAGGGCGGAGGAAAACCGGAAGCATATTTATAATAGATGTCCAGGTCGCCCCGGATCAGGGACAGGGCCAGGGCATCCAGGCTCAAATGAGTAAAAAAATCAAGGCCCTCCATGGATGGGGCAGGCCCGTAATAGGCCTTGTTTCTGTGAAATTTGATCCGGTTTTCCCGGTTGTCAAAACCATCAAACACAAAGGGTCCGCATCCCAGGGTGATGTCCGCCTCCCCCGGCTTCAGGGGATCGGCCACCTGCTCCCAGACATGCCGGGGCAGGATGCGGATGATAAACCCCACATTGATGAGAAACCGGCTGTAGGGTTTGGTCAGTTCAAAGGTTACCGTGGAGCCCTTTACCCGGATACCGGAAATCAGATCCTTCAGCCAGGCCGACGCACTGTGGTGGGCCGCCATATACTCAAAGGTGAATTTGATATCCTCTGCCGTGACGGGCCTGCCGTCATGCCATAGGGCATCCTCCCTCAGATAAAATTTCCATTCCCTTGCATCCGGGGAAGATTCCCAGGATCGGGCCAACTGGGGAACCGGCGCCATGGCCGAGTCAAATCTCACCAGGGTCTCATGGGTGGTGAGCATGGCGAAAATGGAATACCCGTAATCGGCCAGGAGGTTTGTCTGGCGGACCTCCATGGGGGTTCCGATACGCAGCCGGAGGGCCTTCTCGGGAGCGGCCCCTTCCCTGTCCGGACCGCATCCGCCCAAAAGAAGAAAGCAAAGGCAGATCCCTGCCCACAGTTTTCTGAATCTAGGTTTTTCTTTGATTCGCATTATCCTTTCCGGCCATATGTGTTCCGGCCCTGTTTTCAAGGGTTCCGGGACACATACGGCGGTGTTCACAAGATCCTTCTTAGAATTTGAAGCCGACTTCCGCAAAGAACGTGGTTCCCGGGTCCTCATACATATAAAAGGTCCGGTAATCTTCGTCAAACAAATTATCCACCCCCAGGGACAGATCGATTTGCTTCAGGCCGCCCCAGTTGACTTTGATATATTTGGTTCCCTTCAGATCCACCACAACGGATTCTTTCATCATCATTTCCCCGCCTGCATTCCGGACGGTGTTGGCGTCATCCGAATACTGGCTGCTCAGATACCTCACCTGGGCGGAAAGGGAGAAATTTTCCGGCAGGCTGTAAGTGACCCCGAGATTGACCTTGTGCCGGGGGCTGAAAGGAAGGTAATTGCCTTCCAGGGCACGGTTCGACGGATTTTCATCAATGGTCGCCATATTATAGGTGTAATCCGCCGACAAGGTGAGATTTTCCATGGGATATACGGCGGCGGAGAACTCGACGCCATAGGATTCGCTCCGGCCGATATTCTTGTTGATCCAGACATTGGAGGCGTCAAACCAGGACATGATCTTGTCGTCGGTATAGCTGTAAAATCCCGCCAGGCTGGTCTGCACGAGGCTGCCAAACCACCGGTCGGCCCCAATTTCCCAGGACTGGGTGGTTTCCGATTTTAAGTTCGGGTTGGGCTGGCGGGGGTTTCCGCCCGAGGTCCGGTCGTCGTAAAGCTGCTCCGAGGTCGGGGGTTTGAATCCCATGCCGTAATTGGCCCACAGGGAGGTGGCGGGGTCCATATTATACCTCAGACCGGCCTTGGGGCTGAAACTGTCATCGGTCCGGTCCTGGGGCCGGGGGGTGATGAAATTGCTGAAATAATTGTCATAATTTTCCAGTGGTCATAGCGGACCCCGGCGGTCATGATCCACTGGTCGGTGATGCTCCAGACATCCTGAACATATCCGGCCAGGGTCTGCACCTTGAACGAGTTCTGATAGGTATTGGCCGGGGTGGTCCCGGTCCAGTCCTTGTAACGCTGGTCTGTTTCCTGGTTATTGTAGAAAAAACCCGTGGTCAGTTTATGGCCCATGCCCAGGGCCATGACGGCTTGGAGTTCCATGGGAATCTCATCATAATCCATATAGCGTTTCTGTTTGGGATTGTAATTGGTTCCCCCCCTGTCGTAGAGATGAAGATAATCATCGGACCTCAGGGCCACCGAGGCCCGGATGTCCAGATCCGGGGTCAGCTCCTGGTCGTATATCATCCCGGCCAGGTGATAATCCCAGTCACCGCCCACGTTGGGACGGCCCCGGGTATACCGGTCATTCATATAATTATAAAATCCCCGGATCTTGGCCTCATCCGACAATTGGTAACCGGCGCTGACCGCCCCTCCCTTTTTGTCATAGTCGCAGTCGTCGATCATATGGATGCTGCTGTTGACGTTATTGTTCACGATATTGGTTCCGTCGGCCTCTTCATAATACCCGGCCGCGGCATACTGAAACTTGTCCACTTCCCCGTCGGAAGCCAGGGAGGTCCGGAAACGGTCAAAGGACCCGAACCCGGTTTTGACGGTGGCGCCGGGAGCATCCTTACCTTCCTTTAGGATGATATTGATGACCCCTCCTCCGGCATTGGCCCCGTAAAGGGCCGACGCCGGTCCCCGGATGATCTCGACCCGGTCCACCATCTCAATGGGAATGGCCTGGGAAATCTGCCAGTCTGTGGGAATCCCGTTGACCAGATACACGGTGGCCTCACTGCCGGCCCCCCGGATATTGGTGGACGCCGGGAAAGGGGCATAGGCCCGCCGGACGGTGATCCCCGGTACGGAACGCAGGGCATCGTTGATATCCTGGTTGGGAAAATTCTGGTTGGCAAGCTGTTCCGCCCGGATCACCGTAATCGAGGCCGGGACGTTTTTGATTGCGGTTTCATATTTGGTGGCGGTGACGGTGATGTCTTCCAGATGCTTGACCGGCTCATCAGCCAGGGCCGACGGCGCAGACCCCCAGATACTCAATAACAAGGCGGCTCCCCAGGCCCTTAATAAAAATCCTTCAATTTTTTCATCATTTGTCCTTTCTTATTTTCATCATCTGTGTTTTTCCAAAAAAAAGCCGCGAAAGCTCTCCCCCCGTTCTTTGGGACATGGGCCTTCGTGGCTTTTACTGATTTATGGATGCTGCCCGGACCGGTTTATCCGGTCCGCATTTTTTTTTAGCGGCTTCTGCCGCCGGTTTTAATTGCTTCGGATACCATGGCTGTACCGTGAAAGTCAAAAGGTTTTTTCAGGAAAAAAAAATTTTAAATAATCCTTGAACTTTATGGAAAACTCAAGTAATTAACCCCCATTGAGCGGAAGAATCCGCCTGTTTAAAAAAGGGCATTGCCCCGGTTGACATACACCCCCTGAAAAACAAGACAGGGGTAAGATAAAGATAAGGCCAGGAAGGTCAGGTATCCGAGAGATACCCCCTTCCCGGCCTTTTTTTGTTTATGGTGTTTGAGAATAATGATCAACAAACAAGAGGAGGAAATTATGCAGCAAATGGAAAAGGTCATGTATGTGGACAATGCGCCCGGCTCCGTTGACCCGGACGGGATCTTCTTTGTCCAGGTGGATGCTTCCCTGTGCCAGGCCTGCGGGGAATGCGAGTCCCACTGCGCCACCGGCGCCATCCAGCCCATCAATGAAAAGGGAATCCGGCAGGTGATTCACCCGGCCGCCTGTATGAACTGCGGGCAGTGCCTGATTAACTGCCCCTATGGGGCCATCTACGAGGGCGTCAGTTTTGTCAATGAGGTCTTTAAAAAACTCAAGGACCCGGACACCATAGTGGTCTCCATGCCTGCCCCGGCCGTGCGTTACGGGCTGGCCGAAGCCTTTGGCGAGCCCACCGGCACCTATGCCGCCGGGAAAATGCACGCCGCACTCAAAGCCATGGGATTTGATTATGTCTGGGACAATGAATTCACGGCTGATGTGACCATCATGGAAGAAGGCACGGAACTGATCCAGAGGATCAGCAAACCCGATAAGGAGAAACCTTTGCCCCAGTTCACCTCCTGTTGTCCGGGCTGGATCAAATTTGTGGAATCCTTTTATCCGGACCTCATGCCCCATCTGTCCACCTGCAAATCCCATCGCCATGCTGGGGCCTGGCCAAAACTTATGGGGCCCACGAAACCCATAGCCCGGCCAAAAAAAATCTATACCGTGTCCATCATGCCCTGTATCGCCAAGAAATATGAAGGACTGCGGCCCGAGATGGCGGACAGCGGATTCCGGGACATTGACGCCACCATCACCACCCGGGAACTGGCCCATATGATCAAGACGGCAGGCATTGATTTCAAGGCCCTGCCCGACCGGGAGCCCGACCCGGCCCTGGGAGCGTCCACCGGCGCCGCCACCATCTTCGCAGCCAGCGGCGGAGTCATGGAGGCGGCCCTGAGACTGGCCAGAT